>NZ_CP140098.1:1679642-1995714 GCF_034440735.1 Deinococcus sp. AB2017081
CCGGTGGGCGCGGGCCGGATGTCCGGGTGGCCGCCCCGGACGGCAGCGGGGCCTTCTTTGTGGAGGTCACGCGCCTGCGGGGGGGCGCCGTCCCCCTGACGCTGGCGCGGAGTCTCGCGGACAAAGTCGGACAGCTCCCGGCCGGCGCGGTCACTGTGCTGGCGGCCGTACTGCCGCCCGGCGTGGAGGGGCCGGAGATGCTGTCTCAGGCCCTGAGACTGCTCGAACAGGCCGTCCACACGACAGGGGAGACGCCGGGCAGTCTGGACGGCCGGGCCTTCGCGCGCGGCCGCCATCGCCTGGGGGCGGTGCTGGTGGGCTCACTGGACGCGGCGGGCACCCTTCACACCACGCTCCATCCACTGTCCGGTGCCCGGCACCCCCTGCCCCCGGAGACGGCGCGGCGGCTGCGGGCGCTGGGATGATCGGTCAGGCCACCGTGCGCTTCAGGAATCCCCGGACGACCGCCAGGAACTCGCCCGGCTGTTCCACGAAGGGCATGTGGCCGCTGTGCTCGAAGATGTGCAGTTCGCCGGCGGGGGCACGGTCGGCCACCACCACACTCGCCTCGGGCGGACAGGTGCGGTCGTGCCGTCCGGCGAGGATCAGCAGCGGCTGCGTCACCGCGCCCAGGCGCTCCTCGACCTCGATGCCGCCGTAGCCGGCCACGCTGAAGGCACGCAGCACGTCCGGCGCGTAGCGGGGATGCATCGCGCAGGTGTGTGCCTCATACTCCGCGATCCGGGCATCCAGGGGATCGCCGAAGTGCCACGGCATCTGCTCGTGCATCACGCGGGCGAAGTCGGCCTCGGTGGTCACGTTCGCCTCGTCCGCCCACGAGGCCCGCACCTGTTCGCGCAGTTCCAGCGGCTCGAAGCTCTCCAGCTTCGCGGGAATGGCGTCCAGCCAGCGCGACGAGCCCACGCCGCAGCACGCGATGGTCGCCGCCGCTGCTCCGGGGAAGTCCGCCGCGTGCTGGAGGGCCACGAAGGCCCCGTACGAGTGCCCGAACACCGTGTACCGTGGGGCTTGCAGGGCAGCGGCCACGCGGGACACGTCCGCTGCCATCTGCGCCAGTGTCCAGGTGTCCTGCGGCGCGTCCCGGTCGCTCTGTCCCTGGGCCCGCTGATCCAGTATCACAAGCCGCACTGTGTCGGCCAGCGGATCGAGGTACGTGCCGAACTCGGTGTGATCCAGGCCGGGGCCGCCGTGCAGCACGATCAGCGGCGGGAGGGCCGGGTCGCCGACCACGCGGGCGTGCAGGCGGGTGTCACCGACATCCAGCATCCGGAATTCAGCAGCGGGCATGGGGCAGGGTAGCGCCCACCCTGGCCATCAACGGTACGCGGCGATCCGCTCGGTCAGGAACGCGAAGAAGCCGTCGGCATCCATGTCGGTCATCACGTCGGCGTTTACAGGCTGGCCGGTCACGTTCCACACGTCGGCCACGGTGCGCCCGTGGCTGGGGCCGCCGCTGGTGTCGATCTGCACGGGCATGGGCCGGGTACGGAACAGCTCCGGGCGCAGCAGCCACGCGACCGTCAGGGGATCGTGCAGCGCGCCTCCGTCCCAGCCGTAGCGTTCCCGGTGGTGCTCCGCGAAGAATTCCAGCAGCACGGCCACGAACTCGCCCACCGGGGTGCCCAGGTCGCGGAAGGCCTGCACGCGCGCCGGGTGTGCGATCGCCTGGTGGGAGGCGTTCAGGCCGATCATGGTGAGGGGTACGCCGCTGGTGAAGACGATGTGCGCGGCGTGCGGATCGGCCAGGGCATTGAACTCGGCGGCGGGCGTCCAGTTGCCGGTGTCGGTGCTGCCGCCCATCCACACGATCCG
Organism: Deinococcus sp. AB2017081; assembly: GCF_034440735.1. NCBI lineage: Bacteria > Thermotogati > Deinococcota > Deinococci > Deinococcales > Deinococcaceae > Deinococcus > Deinococcus sp. AB2017081. The sequence continues at coordinate 1,681,476 of NZ_CP140098.1, forward strand.
CGCGATGTTCCCGGCGATGTCCGGCGCGAGCCGCAGCGCGAGCGCGATGTTCGTCAGGGGGCCGGTGGGCACCAGCGTCACGGGCCGCGGCTGCGTGCGGACGGTGCGCACGATGAAGTCCACCGCGTGCTCCGCCTCCACGCCGCGGGTCGGCGTGGGCAGGTGCGGGCCGTCCAGGCCGCTCGCACCGTGAACGGCCTCGGCAGAGATGCGGGGATCGACGAGGGGACGATCGGCCCCGGCGTGAACCGGCACGTTCGAGCGGGCCAGTTCCCGCGTGATCAGCATGTTGCGGGTCGTTCTGGGCAGTCCCACGTTGCCGAAGACCGTGGTCAGGCCGAGGACGTTCAGCTCGGGACTGGCCAGTGCGAGCAGGACATTTACCACATCGTCGTGACCGGGGTCGCCGTCCAGGATGACGGGGTGGGGGGTGGACGCCAGGGACATGTCCGCCATTCTCGCACCCGGCCGATGGCGTGATCCGGATCGTCGAAAAAACGCAAGTGCATATGACCTCCGGTTGATAAACCCAGGGTAAGATTGGTGCCATCTCTGTCAGGATTCCAGGCGTACACTCTGGACATGAAGGGCCTGCGCGAATTCATTGACTGGCTCCGGGAAGCGCTCCAGGGCACTCCCGAACCGCGGCTGGTCCCGATCCCCGTGCGCGTGCGTGACCGGCGCTAGGGGCTGAACATCCACCTCTCCCACCCACCCGTGACCGGGTGGGTGTTTCCTGGCGTGGGCAGAGCGTGAGCTGATCCCCGGAGGCCCGCCCGGACGACGCGCTATGCTCTGCGTCGTGCCGGACGGCGAGGGGATGAAGGAACTCAGGCGGCTGACGGCAGACCGGCCGGTGGCCGAGCGCACCGGGATCGAGCGTGCCTACGAATTCGCACGGCAGGCCCATGCCGGCGTCAGGCGCCGCAGCGGTGAGCCGTACATCACCCACCCGGTCGCGGTCGCGGTCATCCTGGCGGGGCTGGGCATGGACACCGACTCCCTGATGGCCGGACTGCTCCACGACACGGTCGAGGACGTCGAGCACGTCACCTTCGAGGCCATCGAGGAGCAGTTCGGGCCGGACGTGCGCCGCATCGTCGAGGGCGAGACCAAGGTCAGCAAGCTCTCCAAGCAGGGCTCCCAGGCCGCCGAGGTCAGCGACGCCGGGCGCGATCTCCAGGCCGAGAACCTGCGCCAGATGCTGGTCGCCATGACCGACGACATCCGCATCATCGTGGTCAAGCTGGCGGATCGGCTGCACAACATGCGCACGCTGGGCGCGATGAAACCCGAGAAACAGGTGCGCATCGCCCGGGAGACCATGGAGGTCTTCGCGCCGCTGGCGCACCGGCTCGGGATCGGGCAGATCAAGTGGGAACTGGAGGATCTGAGCTTTCAGTACCTGTATCCCACCGAATACGAGTTCCTGCGCGGCCGCCTGCGCACGAAGCAGGAGGAGCGCCAGGCGCTGATCGACCGGGCGGTCACACAGCTGAACGAGGCGCTGATCGACGACCTGGAGCTGCCCGAGTGGGTGCTCGACATCGACATCGCGGGGCGCAGCAAGCACCTGTGGAGCATCCACACCAAGATGCAGCGCGAGGGCAAGGGCCTGGAGCAGATCTTCGACCTGCTGGCGATCCGCGTGATCCTCACGCCCAGGGATCTGGTCGTGCCGCCCGGCACCGACGAGAAGCGCCGTGAACGCGCCGAGGAGACGCGCGAGAAGCGCATCTGCTACCACACGGTCAGCATCGTGCACTCGATCTGGACGCCGCTGCCGGGGCGTTTCAAGGACTACATCGCGGTGCCCAAGCCCAACGGCTACCAGTCGCTGCACACCACTGTGATCTCACAGAGCGGCCAGCCGATCGAGGTGCAGATCCGCTCGCGGCGCATGCACGAGGTCGCCGAGTACGGCATCGCCGCGCACTGGATGTACAAGCAGGGCTCGCAGCTTGCACAGAAGGACCGTGAGAACTGGATCGCGCAGCTGCGCGAACTCCAGAACGAGATCAACGACGCGTCGGATTACATGGACGCCGTGAAGTCCGACATCCTGTCGCAGCGTGTGCGCGTGTTCACGCCCAAGGGCCTGGCGATCAGCCTGCCGCTGGGATCCACGCCGGTCGATTTCGCGTACCACATCCACTCCCGCATCGGCGAGACCACCGTGGGGGCGCGGGTGAACGGCAGCATCGTGCCGCTGTCGCACCGGCTGGGCAACGGCGACATGGTCGAGATCGTGACCAGCAAGAACGGGCACCCCAGCAAGGACTGGCTGAATTTCACGGTGACGCGCAGCGCCCGCACCAAGATCCGCCACCACTTCCGCACCCAGGAACGCACCGAGGCGCTCAAGAAGGGCCACGACATGCTGGAGCGTCACCTGCGCAAGCGGCAGCTCGCGGTGCGCCAGCTGATGCGCACCAAGCTGCTGGAGGAAGCGGCGCAGAAGCTGCTCGGCACGCGCAATCCCGACGACCTGTACTTCGCCCTGAGCGCGGGGAAGATCATGCCCGCCACGGTCGGCCGGGTGCTGTCGCCCAGCCTGGCCCGCGAGCAGGGCGTGCCCAGTCCGCGCAAGGCCCCCGCCCCGCGCGCCCCCGATACCGGCGGCGTGTATGTCGAGGGCTTCACCACCACCACCAAGCTCAGCAACTGCTGCTCCCCGATCCGGGGCGACCAGATCATGGGCTACCTGACACGTGGGCGGGGCGTCAGCGTGCACCGCATCGACTGCCCGAACATGATCCGGCTCCTCAAGGACGAGCCTGAGCGCTGTGTGGCCGCCTCCTGGGACGCCGAGACCCCCGGCAGCACCCTGGTCGATGTGGACGTGACCGGCCCGGATCGCTCGGGCCTGCTGGCCGATGTGCTCGGTGTCCTCAGCGCCGAGAAGCGCAGCCCTCTGAAGGTCGAGGCGCGGGTGGGGGTCGACAAGGTCGCGCACATCCTGCTGCGCCTTGCCGTGACCGGCAACGCCGACCTGGCCTCCGTGCGTACGGCCCTGCTGCGCGTGGACGGCGTGACCGACATGGTGCGCCTGGGCCGGGACGGCCGTGCCCGCAGCGGCAGCGGGGCGAAGGCGTGAGCGTCACCCTGCTGCCGGATCTGGGCGACCTGCTGCGGCTGCACCCGCAGTACAACGCGGGAACCGTTGTGGAACTGCTGCGCCATCTGGGCGTGCGGGCGGTGTGGTGGGCGACCTCGGACGACCCGGATCACCCGCTGCGGGACGCACTTCCCGTTGCTGGAATCGACGTTCACGGGCTCGCTCTCCCGGACTGGGCGTGGGCCGATGCCGAGCACGCCCAGCTGATCGAGTTCCTGAACCAGTACCCGCAGGGCCGCGAGCGGCTGCGCGACGCCGGGCAGGCCGAACGGGAGTTCGCGGCGCTGCTCACGGCGCCCCTGACCGCCCCGCAGGTGCTGAGCCCGGCCACCCTGGCCGCGGCCGCCACCTACCACGACCGTGTCCGCGCCGCGCTGGACGAGGGGCCGGGCACGCGCTGGCGGGAGCGGCGGCTGGAGGCACTCGCCACGACCCTGGAGGGACTGCAGGGCGTGGTGCTGGTTCCGCTGGATGACCTTCCCGGTCTGGTGCCGCGACTCCCCGGCGCGGCCCTGCCCGACGTGGCGACCTTCGTGCCCGGCGAGATCAGCCGCCTGCGGGCCCTGGCCGACCGCGCGTGGTCGCTGGGCGAGGACGACGACCTGAACGCCCTGCTGGCCGCGCTGGCCCGCGAGACCGGCGACCGCGTGACCCCCAGGGCCGAACTGGATGCCGCTGCCGCCAGCATCTACCTCGCCGTGGGTGACCTGAATGCCGCCCGTGAACTGCTGGAACGCGCCGCCCACGGCCTCACCGACGAGGTGCCGCGCAGCCTGGCGGGGCTCACGCTGGCGCGGCTGGGTCAGGTGCGCGACGCCCTGGGCGACCGCGAACTGGCTCAGCGCACGTACCGCGCCGTGCTGGCCCTGTCCCATGCCCCCCAGGTGGCCCGTGATGCCGCCGAAAACGGGCTGCGCGAGCCATTCGTGCTCGATCTGGACGACCCGTCGCGTCCCTGACCGCTCCGGTCACGTGATCCGCTCGACCCACTCGGCCCGCACGTCCAGGGTCTGCGCGTGCAGAAGATGCGGTTCGCCCGTCAGGGTCACGCCCAGGCGGTCGGCCAGGGTGTTCTCGCGGATCACGGCCTCGGCGCGGCGCAGGGGCCACGCCGTGTGGTGGATGCGGCCCCGGTACACGTGTCCGGCGGGATCGGCGGAATACAGGTACAGGCGGTTGGTCAGCCAGTCCTCCAGGCTGCCGGAGGCCACGCTCAGGGGGTCACCGACCGGCCGGTATGCCCCGGCAAACCGGCCCTCGGGCGCGTTCCGGTGCGTGCGCAGACTTGCGTAGCGGGTGATGCTGTTCTCTGTCGTGGCCCACATCCGCGCGTCGAAGTAGGGCAGATGGAACAGGGCGCGGGCCAGCCGCACGGCCACGGGACTGGCGGCGTCCAGCGAATAGAACCACACGCCGCCGACGCCGCCTGCCGTCACGTACGTCCGCAGGTTCAGCTCGGGAAAGGCGCTCAATCCGGGGACGTCCGGCACGCCACGGGGCGCGACCCCGGTCATGGTGAAGGGCACCACGCCCAGCCACGCCTGGCCGCCGCGCGTATCGAGCGTCAGCCCCCGCGGCAGGGTCGGTGCCAGCAGCTCGGCACGCACCGGCCAGTGCATGAAGCACAGATCACGCCACGTCATGCGCAGCACCCAGGGGCGGTCGGTCATGGCTGCAGCGTACCGGCTGGCCTGAAGGTTCGGGCACAGATGGACACTTCGTGCCGGTCTGGTCAATGTTGCGTGAACGGCGTTCGTAGCGGGGCGCACACGTTCGGCCACAGTCCCCCCCCTACGCTCGGGGAGCTTGATCCGGCCCTGGGAAGGGCCGCAAGGAGACTGCCATGATGAGCAACGACCAGGTACAGGACAGACTGAACAAACTGCTGGGCACCCTCCGCGACGGCGAGAAGGGCTTTGCCGACGCCGCCGAGCATGCCACCGATCCGCAGCTCAAGTCCCTGTTCACCGAGCGCAGCGGGCAGCGGGCCACCCTGGCGACGGAGATCGAGCAGCACGTCACGCGCCTGGGCGACACCCCCCGCGAGGGCGGCAGCGTCGGTGCGGCCCTTCACCGCACGTGGCTGAACGTCCGCGACGCCGTGACCGGACGCGACGACTACGCCGTGGTGGCCGAGGCCGAGCGCGGTGAGGACGTCGCCATCCAGAACTATCAGGATGTGCTGGACGACGCGGAGCTCCCGGCGGACGTGCGCAGCGTTGTCGAGGCCCAGTACGCCAAGGTCAAGGCCAGCCACGACCAGATCCGTGATCTGAAGCGGGGCATGAAGGCCGACTGACCGGCGGGCATCAGGGCGGCGGGCCGGGTGTATCCCGGCCCGCCGCCCTGATGGGCTGTCCTGATCGTGGGGGGGCGCTCTACTCGCGCTTGCGGCGGCGCAGGCGCTCCAGGGCGGACTCCAGGCTGACCCGCATGCGTTCCAGGGCCTGGGCCAGGTCGCCGATCTCGTCGTTCCGGTCGATGGTGACCGGGCGCGAGAGGTCGCCCATACTGATCGCGTCGGCGGATTTGACGAGCTGCTCGATGGGCAGCACCACCGCGCGTGCGGCGCGGTTGGCCAGGTACGCCGCGATCGCCAGACTGAACAGCGAGGTCAAGATGACCAGCAGGATGGTGTTGCGCAGGTTCGCCCGGAACGCCTCGTTGCGCAGGCCGATGGTGACGCGGTGGATCAGCGCTCCCTTCTCGGCCGCGACCGGAAGGGCCGTCGGCTGCCCGATGTCGTTCTCGACCACCGACAGGCGCGTGACGACGTAGGACGCCCCGGCCAGCTTCATGGTGCCGCCCGCGGGGTGGGCCGTGGTCCACTGCGCCACCTCCCTGTTCCAGCCGTCGTTCTGGGCCGCGTCCTTGGAACGCAGGTAGCTCACCCCGCCCGGTTTCTCGATGCGTACGAAGGCCACGTTCGGGTCTTTGAGGGCGGTGTCGAGCTGCATATACGCGATGCTCTCGCTGCCGGTGGGCAGGGTGGTGCCCAGCGTGGCGGCCAGCGTGCGGGCCTGATCCTGCACGACCTGGTTCTGCATGCGGGGCAGCAGGGCGCTCAGCAGCAGCAGGGTCACGGCGGCGGCCAGCGCCAGGGGCAGCAGCGTGGCGAGTTGCAGGCGCCGCGACAGGGGGACACGGGTGCCGCCGACCGCCACGCTGCCACGGTCGTCGGGCGCGACGGGCAGCACGACCGGCACGACCTCCTCGGCGCGCGGCTCGGGCACGCTGGCGGCCTCGTGCATGGTCAGGGCGCCGGTGAAGTCCGACCACACGTCCTCCTCGGGGACAGGCGCCCGGACGCTGCCCAGATCGCCCGGGGCCGCTGCGGTCAGCCGGCCGAAGGGACTGGGCGTGGGTTCCAGCGCCAGCACATCTGCCGTGGTGGCGTGCATGGCCCCTGTGGGTGCGGCGCCCGACGACGACCGGACGGGCTCCGGAGCGGCGAAGACCGCCGTCTGGGCGGCCGCCGGCATGGAGGGCAGCGGGGTGACCGGCGCAGTCATGGAGGCCGGGGCACTCGGCCAGGTCGGGCTGGCACCGCCGAAGGCGCCCTCGGCCAGCAGGGCACGGGACGACGCCAGGACGACATCGTCGGCAACCGGGGGCCGGGACACCGGGGCCACGTCACCCACGGCCTGGAACGGCTCGCTGAGCATCGTGGTCTCGTCGCGCACACTCTCCAGGCTGACATCGGCCCCGACGGCCTCGAAGAGGCCGAGCAGCAGTTCGGCGCGGGCACGGCTGGTGGGTTTCATCAGGCGACCGGTGCGCCGTGAGGCCAGACGGGCGGCCTGCTCGGGTGCGAGGCCGAAGCGTTCGGTCAGCTGCTGTTCGAGGTGCTCCCGGGCCGAGTCGCCCACGGCCTGCCTGATCACGACGGTGTACTTCATGTGGGTCTCCCTGAGTCTGGTGTGCCGGAGGGCCGTGTGGTGCCGCAGGGCGCGGCGGAGCGTGGGGTGCGTTCGCGGTGACCCGGCGTCATGCCATGCCCCGTTCCCGCAGCTGGCGGACGAAGAGCTGGGCGCGGTCCGGCGGGAGCTGTGCGGCCAGTGACGCGAGCAGCGCACTCAGGGTCACCGGGTGACCCAGGTCATCCAGCACCTCGTCCACCATGACGGACGCCAGCGGGCCCACCGCGGCCGCGAGACACTGCGTGACGACCCGCGCCGTGGCGTCCTCCACCTGCTGTTCGCGCCGGACGGCCTGGCCCACCCAGCGGTGCGCCTCGTCCACGCGGGCCTGCACGTCCGCCAGGGTGGTGTGGGCCAGACGGGCCACGTCGCCGGCCTGGCGGGTGCCGTCCACGTGGTGCATGACCTTCCACACGCGGTAGGGCATGGGGGTGGTGTCGCTCAGGCCGTCGGGCCACGTCAGGGGGGTCACAGGGTCTCCAGTCCGGCTGCCGTCCATTCCGGGCGTGCCCGCAGTTCCATGAGGGGCAGGTCGTTCAGGCGCACGCCGAGTCGGGACAGGGTGCCGCGCAGGGCGGCCAGCAGCGCAGGCCGGATCTGCTGCAGCGACAGTTCCGGATCCACGAACAGGTGGCCGCCGCGCAGGACGATCTCCTGGGCGAAGGGATCCAGGCAGTCGTAGGTGCTGCACAGCCGGGTGCAGACCTCCCGCCATGTGGTCTCCAGCGGCACCGACCGGTTGACGGTGACCAGCAGCGCCTGCCAGAACCCGGCGAGTTGCGCGGCGCTGATCTCGCTGTACGGGGTGATCGTCAGGCAGGCCGTACCTGGCGGCGGCACGGTACCGGCCTGGATCTGGCCGGCTTCCCAGTAGCTGCTGTGTCCGCCGCCCAGCACGACTCCCGTGAACATGTCCCGCTGGAGGCCCTCCTGCACGCCGGGCCAGGGCTCGGCGAGCGGCTGGGGGGTGCTGGAGCGGCTCGACCACAGGAGCTGCACCACGCGGGGCTCCTGGACGGTCAGGCTGACGTGGGCGCGGGGCAGGGCCAGCGTGGCGGTGGCCCACGTGACCTCCTGCCCACCCCACGTGAAGCCGCCCAGCAGCTCGCCACGCAGCCACACGAACCGCGCCCAGCGGCCGTCCTGACGGGCATCGAAGATGCCGCTCAGGCCCTGGCCCTGCCGCACGGCGAGGTCAATGGTGATGTCAGTCCATGGATAGTGGTCGGTGCTCAGGCCCAGATAGACGGCCTGATCCTCGGGAGCCGGAAGAGGTTCGGTGGTGGCGGGCAGCGTGTCGGGTGGGGTCATGAACGTCCAGTCGCTCGGATGAGGCAGCGTGATCGCAGGGTCGTGAGGTGGAGTCACCCGGAGGAAACGCCGTCATGACACCGCGGCGCGTCTTACGGGCAGCTTACATCTGTGAGAAACGTCACGCCCCGGTCACGCGGATGCGTGCCGGGGCGTCAGGATGGTGCCGGGACTCAGCCCAGTTCGGCCAGCAGGGCCTCGACCCTGGGGCGCAGGTCACCGCGCTGCTGCGGTGCCCCCAGTTGGTGCAGGCCGCCGTGGTACGCGTCGGGATCGCCGAACAGGCGCGACAGGGCCTCGAACTCACGCTGGCTGCGCAGGCTGGCGTCGTCGCGGAACATGTTGACGTACTGATCCTGGAAGGCCCAGTCGGACAGCTGGCCGTCCAGATACGCGCGCATCAGGCGGCGGTAGGGCTCCACGCCGCCGTCTGTGGCGACCGTCGCCACGCCGGCACGGGCCGGCACGTGCGCCGTGAAGACCGGGGCCAGCACCTCGGGGGTGATGTCCCAGTTGTTGACCTCGAACTGGGGCTGGCCGTCCTGGAACAGGATCAGCTGCGGGCTGTGGTGCGTGATGCCGGTCAGCTCGGCCACGTGGTTGCTCGCGGGCCGCCAGTCCACCACGCGGATGAAGCCCACGGGCAGGTCGTGCTTCTGGAGGAAGGTCTCCAGCACCCCAAAGCCCTGCATGGTCTTGTGGCACGTCCCGGCCTTGAACACGGCGGCCAGCGGGTAGTCCTTCAGGAAGGTGTCCACGGCCTCGGGGGTGGTCAGGGGCACGAGCACCTGGGCCGGCGTCGCGGCGTCGCTGTGGGTGTCCTGGGTCTGGGTCATGACCACAGCATACGCTCCGCTTTAGAAAACGAAGTGAGGCGGGGCACAAGTCATCTGGACGCCCAGAGCTCAGTCCAGTGCCCACACCTGCACCTTCAGGTGCGCCGCGCCGGGGTAGTCCTCGCCTGCGCCCAGACGCTCACGGAGCCGGCCGGCGCGGCCGGCCTGGGCCAGCCCCGCGCGGCACGAGCGCTCGAAGGCCGCCGCGTCCACCCCGGCGTGGTTCAGCAGGGCCAGCACCCGGCCGCCCGGCGCGGTCACGGCCGCCGCCGATGCCATCAGGCCGGGATAGTCCCGCTCGGCCCGCCACACGCCGTCCTTACTGCGCGAGAAGCCCGGCGGGTCGAGCACCACCACGTCGAACACGTCGCCGCGCCGGTGCAGCCGGGTCAGCCACCCGAACACGTCGCCGTACAGAAAATCGGTGTCTGGGGCCTCCAGGTCGCTCAGGGCGTAGTTCTCCTGGCCCCACGCGAGCACCTTGCGCGACAGATCCACGTTCTTCACGGTACGTGCCCCGCCCAGGGCCGCCGCCACGCCGAAGCCGCAGGTGTACGCGAAGGTGTTCAGCACGCGCTGCGGGGCGTTCGCACGCAGCCAGGCCCGCGCCGGCCGGGCGTCCGTGAACAGCCCCACGCTCAGGTCGGCCCCCGGCCGGATCACGAAGGGCACGCCGCCTTCCAGCGCGGTGACCTCGGGGCGGGGGTCGCCCCAGATGGGATCGGGCGGCGACAGGTGCTCGCGGGCCACGTTGGCGAGATGCCGGGCCTCGGGCGGGCGGCGCTTCACATACACGCCGGCCAGTCCAGCGGCGCGGGCACAGTCGGCCGCCAGCCGCTGTTCCTCGGCGGGCGGCAGCGGGGCGTACAGGTTCAGGATGCCGGCGTCCCCGGCCACGTCCAGCGCGTATACGCCGCCGGTCTCGGTGGTATGTACCGCGCGGTAAATGGTCGTGCCGCCGGCCGGCAGGTGGGCACGGCGGGCGGTGGGCGGGGCCGGATCAGTCAGGGGCGTGGCCACTCAGGGCCGGCCGCCCAGCAGCCACCACACCCCGGCGGTGGCGAGCGCCGTGACCATCCAGAAGCGCATGACGACGTGGGTCTCGGGCCACCCGACGTCCGGATGCTCGAAGTGGTGCTGGATGGGCGACATCTTGAACACCCGCTTGCCGCGCGTGCGGAACGAGATCACCTGGATGACCACGCTGAGCACCGCGATCACCGGCATGATCGCCGCGATGGGCAGCAGCCACACGTCGGCATACAGGATGTACGCCCCGGCCGCGACCGCCCCGATGGCGTGACTGCCCATGTCGCCCATGAACACCCGCGCCGGATGGGCGTTGAACCACAAAAAACCCAGCAGCGCCCCCGTGAGCAGCGCCGCCGCCGGCGACAGCGCGAACATCGGCAGCAGCACGATGATCGCGATGCCGCCCAGCAGGCCGTCCAGTCCGTCGGCGAAGTTGAAGGCGTTCACGGAGCCGACCATCACGAAGGTCAGCAGCGCCACGTCGCCCCAGAAGCCCAGGCCCGGCAGCAGTTCGTGCGAGGCAAGCGGCGCGGCGACGTACGCGAACACCAGCGCCACGATGATCTGCATTGGGAACTTCTCGCGGGCCAGCAGTTCCTTCTTGCCGCCCACCATGCGCGAGCGTACCTTCAGCAGGTCGTCGATCCCGCCGATCACGCCCATGGCCAGGGCCGCCAGCATGATGACCAGTTCGCGCGTCCCGCCCGCGTGTCCGGTCAGGTACAGCGGAAAGAACACCGCGGTCATGGCCAGCACGAAGGGCACGCCGCCGGCGGTGGGGGTGCCCTCCTTGTGCTGGTGCGCGGGGCCGTCCACGCGGATCGGCTGGCCCCAGCCCCGCGCCTTGCTCACCCGGATGAACAGGCCCACCAGGAACCACGACAGCAGCGCGACGATGACCGTCATGGCCGGAACCTCGGGAAGTCAGGAAGCGTCATCTCAAGCGGCGAGGTTAGCACGGGCCACGCCGCCCGGTTCCGCTCAGTTCGCCAGATAGCGGATGAAGTCGCGCATGGCGTTCACGCAGGCATCTGCCCCGGTGGTGGCGGAACTGCCGGTGATGGTGCGCAGGATGCCGCGGTCACTCAGGTACAGCTGCGACACGCGGTAGGTCGCGCCCGCCTGCACGTAGTCGTAGGCGGCGAGCACGCCCCAGTTGCCGGCCCGGTCGACCGGCTGCGTGACCACCGCGTCCACGCGCGCGTCGAGCGACGTCTGGAGCTTCAGCGCGAAGGTGCGGGCGTCCTCGGGGGAACGGAAGGTCGGGAAGGCCTGGCCGTAGCGCTCCTCGCGCATCACGCACTTGCCGGTCGAGTCTGTCCAGATGTTCGCGTCTCCGTTGACCGGCACCCAGCCGGGCATGGGCACGATCAGGGCGTGGGCACTGCCGGGAAGTGTCACGGCGCCGGCCCAGGCAAGGGCACGCACCCACTGGAAGACGCTGGAGCGGAACATACGTGACCCACGCTACCAGAGGCTTTCTGACAATCCTCCGGCCCGTCTCATATCGGCCTCCGGAACCCGGGGTCAGCGGCCGGCCACCACGCGGGCGTCGAGCGTGGCCCGCACCGCCGGCCACTCGCCGTGCAGCACGCTGAACATCACCGAGTCCCGCGCGTAGCCGTCGGGACGAAGCTGGTATTGCCGCAGGGTACCCTCCTGCACTGCGCCGAGCTTGTGCATGGCCCGCCGCGAGCGCTCGTTGCGGGCATCGACCTTGAACTGCACGCGGTTCGCGCCGAGCACCTCGAAGGCGCGGGTCATCAGCAGGCGTTTGGCATCGGGATTCACGCCCACGCCCCGTGCGGCGGGCAGCAGCATGGTGCCGATCTCGACCCAGCGGTCGGCGGGCCGGACCTCGCTGAACGAGATCCGGCCGACCGCCACGCCGCCCACCAGCACGGCCCAGTTCACGCGGGCGGGCAGGGCGTTCAGGCGCGCGACATACCCGGCCCACCCGGCGGGCGTGTTCGCGTCCGGGCCGCCTCGCGACAGGAAGCGCACGGTGTCGTCGTCCGCCCCGGCAGCCAGGTCGGCGGCATGGTTCTCGGTCAGGGCCTCCAGGGTGACGGTGTGGCCAGACAGGGTCGGGGCCAGGAGCCACTCGGCGTCAGGCAGGGCGTCGGTCATGCCGTCAGTGTAGAAGTGTCGAGCGCTCATCCCCGGTGATACGGCTCCCCGGCCGTGATGGTCGATGCCCGGTACAGCGCCTCGGCCAGCACCACCATCGCCAGGTCGTGCGGCAGGGTCAGCTGCCCCAGACTCCACAGCGCCGCCGCCCCGGTGCGCAGGTCGTCAGTGTGGCCGTCGGGGCCACCCACCGCGAAGGCCAGTTCGCCGTCGCCTCCCACGGCGCGGCCCTCCAGAAAGGCGGCCAGCCCCTCGGACGTGAACTGCTGCCCACGCGGATCGAGCAGGATCAGGGGGGCACGCCCCGCCGCCCGGCGCACGGCCTCACTCTCCAGCGCCTGGGTCTTGCCGGCCACGCGGGTGACCTGAACCTTGTGGTAGCGCCGCAGCCGCTTCTCGTACTCGTCCCAGCCCGCACGGGCATACGCGAGTTTCGGTTCTCCGACAGTGATCAGGTGCAGCCGCACGCCGGGCAGCCTATCCGAATTGCACTGGCCCGCTACACTGTGCGGCATGAGGGACAGCGGGCCGGCGGCAGGTGCGCCGTGAACTACGCGGCGACACTGGCCGTGCTGGTCGTGCTGGCCTTCTGCTTTCCGCTGTCGGTGCGGCTGGGCGCGCAGGTGGGCGTGCCGGAGGCCGTCAGCGTGTCGGTGCTGGGGGCGCTGCTGACCTTTGCGGCGGCGACGTTTCTGGTGCGCTGGCAGGTGGGGCGCTACCGGCGCACCATGGAGCGGCTGGAGGCGGCGCGGGCGCAGGTTCGCGCCGATCCGCAGAACCCACGTGCGTATTTTGTGGGGGGCGAGCATCTGGGCGCACTGCTGCTCCGGCTCGACCGCAGACGGGAGGCTTCAGAGGTGATTGATCGCTACGCCCGGCTGGGCGGCGCGAGGGAATCCGAGATCGTGGCATTACGTGAGGCGCTGGCCAGGGCGCAGCGGCGGCAGCGCCGCGCGCAGGGGAGGGAAGCATGAGGGCCTACAAGGGCGTCGTGGAAAATGGGGTGGTGGTCGTGGTGGGCGCCCGGCTGCCGGAAGGCACCATCGTGACCGTCACGGTCGGCGAGGGCGAACTGTTGCGGGCCCGGATCGCCGGGGTGCTGCGCGGCCCGCGCAAGGTCAGGATCCGCCTGAAGCCCACGCCTGGCCTGGCCCTCGGAGCACACACGCCGGGACATGACTGACACAGGGCATGACTGACACCGCAGGCACTCCGGAACCGCGCGTGTGGCTGGTGCCGACCCCGGTGGGCAACCTGGGCGACATCACCCTGCGGGCCGTCGAGGTGTTGCGGAACGCGGACGCCGTCGCATGCGAGGACACCCGCCGCAGCGGCGCCCTGCTGACGCACCTGGGGATCCGCCGGCCGCTGGTGCGGCTCGACGCACACACCATGAACCGCGCGGCGGCGGTGCTGGAGCAGCACCCCCGGCTCGCGTACGTCTCGGATGCCGGCACGCCCGGCATCAGCGATCCCGGCGCGGAACTGGTCGCGGCGGCGCTGGCCGCCGGTATCCCGGTCGAGGTGCTGCCTGGCGCGACCGCCTTCGTCCCGGCGCTGGTGCTCTCGGGCCTGCCCACCGGACGGTTCACCTTCGAGGGCTTCCTGCCCCGCTCGGGCCGCGAGCGCAAGGAGCGGCTCGCGGCGGTCGCGGCGCGCGCCGAGACCAGCATCGTGTACGAGAGCCCCCACCGGCTGGGCGCCACGCTGCGGGATCTGGCCGGGGCCTGCGGTTCGCAGAGGCCCGCGAGCGTGACCCGCGAACTGAGCAAGAAGTTCGAGGAGACCGCGCGGGGCACCCTGGACGAGCTGGCGGCACGGTTCGCCGCCGACGTCAGAGGGGAGATCGTGATCGTCGTGGGCGGACAGACCGCGCCCCCCGAGGCGACCGGCCCTGACACGCACCACGCCGAGGCGGCGGCGCTGGCTGCCGGCGGGCACTCCGTTCGGGATATACGTGATCTGCTGGTCGCGCGGGGTTTGCGTAAGAATGACGCATATGCCCTGGCCCTGCAGGTCACCGGCGCGGCCACCCCGGAGGATTCGACGGCCTAGGGGTCGGTGCCGGGACGCCTGTGGGCCACGGCCGAACCCCGCCCACCCCAACGGAGACGCTTCATGACCGAACCCACCCCCACCCACCACTCCAACCCTGCCGGTATCAAGCGCGTCGCCGTCCTCACCAGCGGTGGCGACGCTCCCGGCATGAATGCGGCCATCCGGGCCGTCGTCCGCACCGCGACCTTCGAGGGCATCGAGGTCGTCGGCGTCCGCCGGGGCTTCTCCGGGCTGCACCGGGGCGAACTGCACCTGCTCGGTGCCCGCGACGTCGCCAACACCATCCAGCGCGGCGGCACCATCCTGCTCACGGCGCGCAGTCACACGTGGCGCACGCCGGAGGGGCGTGAGCGCGGCGCGCGTCACCTGCGCGAGTGGAACGTGGACGGCCTGATCGTGATCGGTGGCGACGGCAGCTTCCACGGCGGGCATTTCCTCCAGCAGGAGCACGGCGTGCCCGTGATCGGCGTGCCCGGCACCATCGACAACGACCTGTACGGCACCGACCACACCATCGGCTACTTCACGGCGGTCGAGACCGCCCTGGACGCCGTGGACAAGCTGCGTGACACCGGGGCCAGCCACGAGCGCATCTTCGTGATCGAGGTCATGGGCCGCCACGCCGGGCACATCGCCCTGGACGTCGCGGTGGCCGGCGGCGCCGAGGAGGTCTTCATCCCTGAAGATGGCAAACCCGTGTCGGACGCGATCGCCGCCGTCAAGGACTCGGTCGCCAAGGGCAAGCTCGGCAGCATCATCATCGTGGCCGAGGGCTACCCCGGCGGCGCGCAGGCCGTCGCGGACGCCATCCAGGCCGAGACCGGCTACGAGACCCGCGTCAGCATCCTGGGCCACATCCAGCGCGGCGGCAGCCCCGTCAGCTCCGACCGCATCCTCGCCAGCCGTCTGGGCGAGGCGTCTGTGTACGCGCTGATGGAGGGCCGCAGCAACGTCATGGTGGGGCGCGGCGCGGGCGGCATCACGTACACACCGCTGCAGGAGACCTGGGAAAAGCGCAAGGACGTCAGCCGCGACCTGTACCGCTGCGCGAAGACGCTGAGCGTGTAGCGGCGCGGCCGGTGGCCGACCGAAGAAGGCAGAAGGCGGGATTCCCCGGGCCTTCTGCCTTCTTCCTTGAGCCTCCTGCTCTCGTCAGTCCCGCTCGACGTTCCGCAGGAAGGCCGGGATGTCATAGTCCTTGGGATCGTAGCCACCACTGCCGCCGCCGCGCACCGGCTTGACGAAGGTCTCGACGCTCGGCCCACGCAGGCCCGAGGCGATGCCGATGGTCGTGTCGTTGAAGCCGGTGGCAATCACGGTCACGCGCACCTCGTCGCCGGCAGCCTCGTCGGGCGTGATGCCGAACAGGATGTCCGGGTCGTCGAAGCCGGTCGCCTCACGGATCTTCTCGACGATCTCGTTGGCGTCGGTCATGGACAGGTCGTAGCCGCCCGTGACGTTCACCAGGATGCGGCGGGCGCCGTCGATCCCGCGCTCCAGCAGCGGCGAGTGGATGGCGCTCATCGCGGCTTCCTCGGCGACCTTCTCGCCGCGCCCCGCGCCGATGCCCATCAGCACCGTGCCGCTGTTCGCGAGCAGGTTGCGGACGTCCGCGAAGTCCAGGTTGATCATGCCGTCCACGTTGATGACGTCGCTGATGCCCTTGACGCCGTAGTACAGCACGCGGTCGGCGATCAGGAAGGCCTCCCGGAACGAGACCTTCTTGTCGACGGCGGTGAGCAGCTTCTCGTTGTTCACGACGATCATGCCGTCCACGCGGTCCGCGAGCTTGCTGATCCCCTCCTCGGCGACGCGCTGGCGCTTGGGCCCCTCGAAGCGGAACGGGCGGGTCACGATGGCGACGGTCAGCACGCCCATCTCGCGGGCGATCTCGGCGACGACCGGCGCGCTGCCGGTGCCGGTTCCGCCGCCCATGCCGGCCGTGATGAACAGCATGTCCGTGCCGTCCAGGTACTCCTTGATGCGTTCGCGGTCTTCCAGCGCGGCCTTCTCACCCACCTCGGGGTCGGCGCCGGCCCCCAGGCCACGGGTCAGGCGGTCACCGAGCTGGATGCGGATCTCGGCGTGGCTCTTGGCGAGCACCTGCGCGTCCGTGTTGCCGGCGATGAACTCGACACCCTCGAGTCCGCTCTCAATCATGCGGTTGACGGCATTGTTGCCCGCCCCGCCCAAGCCAATCACGCGAATTCTGGCCGCTTGCATCATGTCTCCTTGCAGGAACGGCCGCCTCTGTGCAGGGGGGCCGGTTCAACTCGGGGTAGTTTAGCGCACCTTCGCAGAGGCCGGGCACGGCGTGACCAGCCCGGTCGGTCGCCGCGCCCGCGGTGCCGCGTCGGTACGGAGAGGCCCGCCTGACACTGCGACGTGTCGGGCGGGCGGCAGGAACCGGCGATTACAGCCAGTCCTTGAACAGGTTGCGGATCCGGTCGACGAAGCCCTCGCCTCCGCCGGTCTTGCCGGCCTTCTGCTCGGCGATGACCGGCGGCTGCACGATGACGGGCGGAAGATCCAGACCCTCGATCTGATCCTTGTTGGGATCGTCGCGGAACACGGTGTGCGGCACCTTGCCGTCCTGTCCGATGCCGTACAGCACCAGTCCCACACTGGCCGCGTGCGCGGGGCCATTCACGATGTCATTCAGGCCACCGATCCCGCGCGGTCGGCCCACCCGCACCGGCAGCCGGAAGCGGTCGCGGGCGAGATCGGCCACACCGCGCAGGCTGGCCGCGCCGCCGGTGAGCACCACACCCTGGGCCACGAGCTCCACGGGGCCCAGGGTGTGGTCGATCTCGTCGCGGATCAGCGAGAAGATCTCGGCCAGGCGAGGCTTGATGATGCGCGACAGTTCGAAGGCGCTGATGGCGTGCGTGCTGCCTGACGCCGTGGTGATCTCCAGCGTCAGATCCTGGTCGGCCAGTTCCGGCAGGGCCGCGCCATAGCGTTTCTTGACGTTCTCGGCTTCTTCCAGCGGGATCTTGAGGATCTGCGCCAGATCGGCCGTGACGTGCTCCCCGCCGATGGGAATGCACGCCGAGTGCGCGAGGTTGCCGCGCTTGAACACGCCGACGTCGGTGGTGCCGCCGCCCATGTCCACCACGATGACCGTCTGCATCTGCTCGGCGGCCTCCAGCGTGGCCAGGCCCGACGCCAGGGCGTGCAGCACGAAGCCGCTCACCTGCAGTCCGGCCTCCTGCACGCAGCGGCGCAGGTTCAGCAGCGGCCCGGCCGTGCCGGCGACGATGTGGACATCGACCTCCAGGCGCACACCGTGCATGCCGACCGGACTCTTGATGCCTTCCTGGCCGTCCACGACGTACTCCTGCGGCAGGGTGTGGATGATCTCCAGGTTGGGGTCGAGCGGCACGGCGCGGGCGTTCTCGATGGCCCGGTCGACGTCGGGCTGCGCGATCTCCTGGTTGCGCCGGATGGCGGCCAGGCCGTGGCTGGTGATGGCCTTGGCGTGGTTGCCGGCCACCGACACGAACACGCGGTCGACCTTGACGCCGCTGACCCGCTCGGCGGCCTGTACCGACTGGCGGATGGCGTGGGTGGCCCGCTCCAGATTGACGACCGAGCCGCGCTTCATGCCCTCGCTGGGCATGCTGCCCTCGCCGATGATGTCGACGTTGCCGCCCTCGGCGACCTCGCCGATGACGGTGGTGATTTTGGTGGTGCCGATGTCCAGGCCCACGATGATCGGGTTGTCCTTCATTCCTGGACGCTCACCCCCCAGGGGTAAATAGCAAGGTCGGTATTCGGATACATGGTGATGCTCCCAGCATACTTCAGGAGGGAATCGAGGTCGCCACTCCAGATCGAGCCCGTGGGCAACTTCACCCGCAGACCAGCCGGTGTGTACGTCACCGACCTGACATTGTACGCGGAGAGGGCCGACAGCACCCGCAGGGCGTCCCGGTGCCGGTCCGGCCCCCAGCCCTCGATCAGCGGGAGGCGTTCCAGACCACGGCCGCCGGGCATGACGGTGCCGTCCGCTGCCACGGCCTGCACGGCCGATCCGGCATTCCAGCGGGCCACCGGCCGCCGCTCGGTCACCGTGATCGAGACCCGGTCGGGAAAGCGGCGGGTCACGACCGCCGACTCGATCCACGGGCTGTCCAGCAGGCCGCGTGCCCGCCACGACCCGTAGTACAGCCACCCGAAACCCGCGTGTGCGCCGGCCAGCTGCTTGATCTGTGCGGCCGGCACCTGCACGTTGCCGCTCACCCCGATCTGCCGCACCGGCAGCGCGAACCACGACGCGGCCAGCGCCGCGCCCGCCACCACGGCTCCCGCGATCCACGGCCAGCGCGGGCGTGGAGGCGCGGCGGGGCCGGGCGCGGTCACGGCTGCCCCTGGGTCGGCCACAGCTCGTACTCCAGTTCCAGGGGCACGGCCACCCGCCCCCGGATCACGTCCAGCAGGGCGTGGACGTCGGCAGCCGTCGCACCGCCCAGGTTCACGATGAAGTTGGCATGCTCCGGCGCGATCAGGGCGTTCCCGATCCGGGTACCCTTCAGACCGGCCTCGTCGATGAGCCGTCCGGCACTCACGCCGCCTGGATTCTTGAACGCGCAGCCCGGCGTCTTCATCTTGGGCTGGCCCTTCCTGGCCTGATCCGCGAAGTCCATCTTTGCGAGCACGTCCTCTGGGGTGCTCCGGCGCAGCTTCAGGCGCACCCGCGTGACCACGTGGTTGCGGGGGATGCCGCTGTCCCGGTAGCCCCACGCGAGATCCGCCGGTGTGACCTGCACCGTCCCCTGCGGCGTGGCGATCTCGATGGTATGCAGGCCGTCGAACATCTCGCCGTAGCGGGTGCCGGCGTTCATCCACACCGCGCCGCCCACCTGTGCGGGGATGCCCACCGTGCCCTCCAGGTTGCTCAGGCCCAGTTTCTGGAGCTGCCGGATCAGGCCGGGCAGGGGGACGCCGCCCCCCACCCAGCCAGTCACGATCTCGTCGGCGCTGCTCAGCCCGGGATCGGGCGTCAGGTCGCGTTCCGCCAGCGGCCCGGCCAGTCGGATCACCCGCTCCGGCACACCCTCGTCGGCGATCACCAGGTTGCTGCCGCCGCCCAGCACGCGGTAGGGCTGCTCCATCGCCTCGGCGAGCTGGGCGGCGGACGCCACAGACCACACCTCGGCCTCGCCGCCCACACCCAGCGTGGTGAAGCGGGCCAGGGGCAGGCGTTCGACCCGTGCCCCCGTGCGGCTGACCGTCCGATCGGTCACGCCCCCACCCGTCATGCGGGCACGCCCGCGAGTTCCCGCGACAGCTTCCAGACGTCGCCTGCGCCCATGGTCACGATGATATCCCCCGGCCCGGCGGTGTCGCGCAGGGTGCGCACGACCTCGGCCCGGTCCGGCATGTAGCGAGTCGCGGCGTGCCCCTGCTCGGCCATGCGCTGCGAGATCAGCGTGGCGTGGATGCCCTCGATGGGCGGTTCAGACGCGGCGGCGATGTCAAGCAGCAGCACCTCGTCGGCGTCCATCAGGGCATCGGCCAGCCGGGGCCACGACTGCTGGGTGCGCAGGTAGCGGTGCGGCTGGAAGACGACCCGCACGCGCCGCCCGGTCTGCCGCGCCGCCTGCACCGCCGCCGCGACCTTGGTGGCGTTGTGCGCGTAATCGTCGATGACCAGCGCACCGTTCAGCTCCCCGATACGTTGCCAGCGCCGACCCGGTCCCCGGAACGCGGCCAGCGCCGCCGCCGCCTGCGCGAAGTCGCCGCCGTGCAGGTGCGTGACCGCCAGCGCGGCCAGCGCGTTCAGGACGTTGTGCGTGCCCGGCAGCCCCACCCGCGCCATGCCCATCACGGCTCCGTGGACGGTCACCGTGAAATCGGTGCCATCGGCGTCCGGGCGGAGGTTCACCGCGCGGTAGTCGGCCCCGGCCGCCTGCCCGTAGCTCACGCGGTGGGGATTGCCGGCACACAGCGCGTCCAGGCCCGGCCAGTCGGCACACAGGAGGACACGCCCGGACTGCGCGACGAAGCGGGCGAAGCCGGCGTGCTGTTCCTCGACGGTCTCCCAGTACGTCGCCTGGTTGCCGCCCACGTGATCGTCCTCGGCGTTCGTGAACACGGCGGTGCCGCAGCGCAGGGCCGCGAAGCCACGGTCGGACTCGTCCACCTCGGCCACGAAGGGGCCGGCCCCCACGCGGGCGTTGCTGCCGAACTCGGGCACGATGCCGCCCACGAAGGCGGCCGGATCGAGGCCGGCGCCGGCCAGCGCCACGGCGATCATGGAGGTGGTGGTCGTCTTGCCGTGCGTGCCGATCACACCGACGCTGTCCGGGACGTCCAGCAGTTCGTCCAGCAGCGCCATGCGCGGGCGCACCTCGGTGCCCGCCGCCCGCGCCGCCACCAGTTCCGGATGATCCTTGGGCACGGCCTCGGAGGCCACCAGCACGTCGATGGGCCCGAAGGGAGCGGCGGTGATATGGGCCGCACCGTGCCCGACCGCGACCTCGATCCCCTCGGCCTGGAGCTGGGCGGTCAGGTCGGATGCGGAGGCGTCGCAGCCGCTCACACGCTGTCCGCGCGCTGCGAGCAGCCGCGCGAAGGCGCTCATGCCGATGCCACCGATACCCATCAGGTGGTAGTGCAGGGTGGGCGTGTCCGAAGGGGAGCCGTCAGGGAGGAAGTGGGTCATGTCGTCGTGGCGGCGGCCGGAGTCAGGTGGCGTTCGACCAGATCCGCGAAGCGCTCGGCCGCGCCGGGCTGAGAGCGTTTCTGGGCGGCCGTCCGCATCGCGATCCGGGTGCCTGCTGCCGCACACTCTAACACCGCCGCTCCCAGCGCTCTGCCGACCTCCTGCTGCTCGACCACACGTCCCGCCCCGGCCCGCTGCACCGTCATGGCGTTGTGCCACTGGTGGTTCTCGGCGGATTCGGGGAGCGGCACCATGATCAGCGGCACGCCGTGAAACGCGGCCTCGGCCAGGGTGCCGGTGCCGCCGCGCGTGATCGCCAGGTCGGCGGCGCTCCACGCGGCCACGGCGTCCACGTAGCCGCTCACGTGGTACCAGTCGAGGTCGCGCACGCGCGGGGCCACATCGTTCATCCAGCGCTTGCCGGTCGAGTGGATGACCTGCACGCCGGCCCCCAGCTCCGGGGGCGGGGCGGTGGGCGCCCCGCCGAAGTCCAGGTCGATGCGCGGGGTCAGCACGCCCAGGTCATGATCGACCAGACCCTCGCCCCCGAAGATGTTGCGCAGCGTGTCGGGCACGGCATTGTTCAGGAACAGCGAGCCCTGCGACCCGCCCATCACGAAGATGGTGAGCGGGCCATCCTGCAGCCCCAGCCGCGCCAGCGCCTCGGTTCGGGGCAGGCGCTCCTCGCGCACGGGCATCCCCACCAGGGTGCCCTTGCGGGGATCAAGCCCCACGACCTCCGGATACGCGGTACCCACGGCTCTCGCGCCGCGCACGGCCAGCCGCTGGGTCAGGCCCAGCCGGGCGTTCTGCTCGTGCAGCACTGTCGGGATCCGCAGTGCCTGGGCGGCCAGCACCCCCGGCAGGCTGGCAAAGCCACCGAAGCCGACCACCACGCCGGGCCTGAGCTGCGCCAGCAGCGACCGCGCCTGCATGACCCCGGCGCCGGCCCGCAGCAGTTCGCGGGGGTCGGCGCGGCCCTGGCCGCTGCGGGCCAGCTTCCCGGCCTCCACGCCCCGGAAGTCAAGGCCCTGCTCGGCGGCCACGCGCTCCTCCATCCCGCCCCGCTGCCCCAGCAGCAGCGCCCGGTGTCCCCGTGCCATCAGTGCCCGCGCGGTCGCCACCGCCGGATAGATGTGCCCGCCCGTTCCCCCCGTTGCCAACACGACCAGACTCATCGGGGGGAAGTGTAGTGCTTTATGGCCATGACCCCGTGCCCGGTTCTGGGCAGGGACGGTGCGGGACGGCGCACAACGGGAACGGCAGCGGGGCGGTGTTGC
Source organism: Deinococcus sp. AB2017081 (assembly GCF_034440735.1). Lineage (NCBI taxonomy): Bacteria > Thermotogati > Deinococcota > Deinococci > Deinococcales > Deinococcaceae > Deinococcus > Deinococcus sp. AB2017081. Next base: position 1,703,831 of record NZ_CP140098.1, read on the forward strand.
CCACGCTGCCGTTCCCGACCCAGTGCTCAGTCGAACAGGTCACCCAGGGCGCGGCCCATACCGCCGCCGTGGCTGCTGCTCTCGCCGCCCACCATGCCGGCCTCGAATTCCTCGTAGGGCTGCACGACCACGAAGCCGTCGCCCTGGAAGACCATCTGGTAGGTCTCGCCGCCGCCGCGCCCGAAGATCGAGCGCAGGGAGGAATCCACCCGCAGCTGCGGCATCAGGCTGCCGCTCCACGCGATGGTGGCATTGGGGTCGGTGAAGATCGGTTCGTTCGGCGTGACGCGCAGCGTGAGCGGTTTGCCGTGCGACAGGATCGCCACCATGCCCTGCCCACTGACGCGGACGCTGAACAGGCCGCCCGAGGCCATGCCCGCCATGCGCCGGTGCATGGTGATGTCGTACTGGACGCTGTCCTCGAAGGCCAGCAGATCGTTGCCGTTGACGTTGATGGTATCGCCCGCCAGCCGCAGGATCTGGATTTCCTTGCCCTGATCGGCCAGATACACCACGCCCCGGCCCTCGATCTTGGCCATGGGGCTCATCTCCTGGCTCACGGCCCGCTTCAGGGCCTTCATCAGGCCGCCTTCCAGCGTGCCCTCGCGCTTGAAGCTGAGGTTGCCCTTGTAGGCGATCATGGCCCCGAGCTTGCTCCACACGCGGCCGTTGACCTTGACCTCCAGCATCTTGCTGGATTCCAGCTCGAAGACGTCCCCCGGCTGGTCGCGCTCGGCGGTCTGCGCCACGAAGTCGCGCAGGGAGTACGTGCCGTCACTGCCTGGATGCATGTTTGTCATACGGGGCACTGTACGACGGCTGCCGGGCGAAGGTTCCGAACCGGAGTGCGGTGACCGGCACCCGCACGGCCGGGTCAGCGGATGACGATCCCACGGCGAGCGCTGCACCGCGGCCCGGCCCCTGCCCTCCGGGGGGGCGCGACCGACCGGGCCCACGGCGGGCAGGAGCACGTCTCCGTGTGGGCCTCCCGGCCTGCGCCACAGGCCCCAGGACTCACCCGACACCCGTAACTTGACTAATCCACTCGGATTAATCGATATTGGCCGCCATGATGACCGCCTTCCTGAACTCCATGCTGTTGGCCTCTGCTGTCCTTGCTGCTGGCACCGCCTCTGCCCAGGGCGTCACCATCACCCACGACGAGGGCCGGGCGACCGTGCCGCGTGACCCCAAACGGATCGTGGTCATGGACGAGGAATCCCTGGGCTGGATCGCCGCGCTGGGCCTCAGTGACCGCATCGTGGGTCTGGGCAGCGTGTACCTGACCCCCAGCGACGTGAGCGGCACGACCATCAAGCCCAATGTCCTGAAGAGCGGCTACTTCGGCCGGGCCAAGCTGGGTAATCCCGCGTATGTCGGGGACTGGCAGAAACCCAACCTGGAAGTCGTGACGGCCCTGAAGCCTGACCTGATCGTGCGCCTGACCTGGGACGGCAACCAGAACTACGACAACCTGAGTAAGATCGCTCCCACCGTCGGGTACAAGGAGGGCGGCACCGGCTTCTGGCAGAAGGGGCTGCGCGACCTGGCCCGCGTGTTCGGGCGGCAGGTGCAGGCCGAGCAGGTCATCAAGGCCGTGTCGGACACCAACCGCGCCAACGGCCGCAAGTTGACCGAGGCCGGCGTGTTCCGCACCTACCCCAAGGTGATCGTGGTCGCGCCCTTCGCGGGTGGGCAGAACTGGGTCTACACCGACACCCGCCTGATCCCGGATCTGAAGGCCCTGGGCTTCAAGGACGGCTACAGCGCGAGCAAGACCACGCTGGGGGTCGGGGCCCAGATCAGTGACGAGGCCCTGCTGGGCCTGGACAGGAAGACCCTGGTCGTGCTGTTCCCCCCCGGCGGCAAGTACAACGGCGTGGAGGCCTTCCAGAAGACCGCCATCGGCCAGCGGCTGGCCGCCCAGAGCGTCGTGTATGTCCCCGAGGACTTCAGCGCCTACACCGGCCCCCTGGTGAGCGTGCGCAACAGCAACGACCTGACGCGCGTGATCCTGGGGAAGATGAAGTGAGCGGGATGCCGGTTGAATCCCGCAGTGCCGTCCTGCGGGTTCAATCCGACTGGACAGAGAACGCACGGATTCCAGGCGATGGACGGACATCCGGTGCGTTCCTGGGTGACCGGGAAGAGGATGGAACCCGTGTGAGCCGTGCCTGTGACCGCCACTGACCGCCCCGCCCGGCGGCCGCTGTGCTCGGACGTGTCGCTCGCGCTGGGGGAAGACCCGGTCGGCACCGCGCCCCACTGGCAGGAGGTCACGGTGCTGGAGCTGAATGTCCCGGTGTGGGCGACGGTGCGCGACGTGGCGAACTGGACACCGGAACACCACCAGCTGTTCGAGCGCCTGCGCGGCAAGGTCGAGGCCAGCGGCGCGGGCTTCGGCCTGCTGATGAGTGCCCCGGCCACACGCGGTCAACCCCTGCGCGTCCGGCATCACACGCTCGGTGCGGGCGGCTACACGCGGCGCGACTATGCCAGCGAGCTTCCGCAGACGGAGTGGGCACATGGCCTGATTGACACACTGCTTGACCCGCAGAATCTGCACGCCTGGGATGAACAGCCGGTGCCAGCGGGGCCGGACATCCATGTCTGCACGCACGGCACGGTGGACGCCGCGTGCGGGCGCTACGGCGTCCCGGTCTACCAGCACCTCGCGGACAGTGGCGTCCGGGCGTGGCGCACCGGCCACTTCGGCGGGCACCGCTTTGCCGCCACCGCCGTGGAACTGCCCAGCGGCCTGCTGTGGGCCCACCTGACCCCGGCGCTGGCTATGCAGGTCGCCCGCCGCGAGGTGCCGCCCGCACAGGTCGCCCGGAATCTGCGCGGCTTCAGTGGTCTGCCGCCCGTGGCCCAGGTGCTCGACCGTGACCTGCTTGTGCAGCACGGCTGGTCGTGGCTGGACGCCCACCGCTGGGCCGATGTGGACGGCGACGACGTGACGCTGCACTACGACTGGCAGGGCGAGCGCGGACATGTGCGGGCCACCGTCACCCACGACCTCCTGAGCGTGACCGATTCGAGCCACTCGGCCACACAGTCCGACGTGCGGCAGTACCGCGTGGCATGGCACTGACCCGCCCCGGTGTCCTCACCCGCATCACGTGGCTGCCGCTCTGCGCGGCGCTGCTGCTGCTCGCCGGACTGGCATCCCTGGCGCTGGGGGCCAGCGACCTGCCGCTGAACCGTCTGCCGGGCCTGCTGCTGCATCCGGATACCAGCACCGAGAGCCTCGTGATCCACACGCTGCGGCTGCCGCGCACGCTGGTCGCGGCCCTGGCCGGGGCGGGGCTGGGCGTGTCCGGCCTGCTCCTCCAGGCGGTGACCCGCAACCCGCTGGCCGATCCCGGCATCCTGGGGGTCGAGGCCGGCGGGGCACTGGGCATCCTGACCGCCGTGGTGTTCTTTCCCGCCGCGCCCGCGTGGCTGTTCGTGCCCGCTGCCTTCGCCGGGGGCCTGCTGGCGGCGCTGGCCGCTTACAGCGTCGCGCGCTCCGTGGGCGTCACGCCGCTGCGGCTGGCGCTGGCCGGTGTGGCGGTCGCCAGTCTGGCCGGGGCCGCCAGCCGGGCCATCCAGATCCTGTGGGAGGAACGCGCCCAGGCGGCGCTGTCCACCCTGGCGGGCAGCCTCGCCGGACGCGGCTGGGAGCATGTGGCGCAGATCGCGCCCTGGATGCTGGTCGGGCTGCTGCTGGCGCTGCTGCTCACGCCGCGCGTGAACGTCCTGGCCCTGGGCGAGGACGTGGCGCGTGGCCTGGGGGCCCGCACCGAACGCGACTCGGCCCTCGTCACACTGCTCGGGGTGCTGCTGGCCGCCGCGTCGGTCAGCGTGGTCGGCCCCATCGGCTTCGTCGGGCTGATCGTGCCGCACGCCGCGCGGGTGCTGGTCGGCCCGGATCACCGCTTCAGCCTGCCCGTGTCGGCGCTGCTGGGCGCGGCCATGCTCGTCGGTGCTGATGTCGCCGCCCGCCTCGTGGATCGCCCGGCCGAGACGCCGGTCGGCATCCTGGTCGCCGCCGTGGGAGCGCCCTTCTTCGTCCTGATCGCCCGCCGGAGCCGGTGAGGTGTCCACGCCAACCGCTCCGTGTCACCAAGGAAGGTGTCAATGAACCTCCGCTCGACCCTGATTGCTCTGGCCGCCGCCTCGGTCACCGTGGCCGCCGCCATCACCGTGAAACACGATCTGGGTACACTGACGCTGAACAGTCCCGCGAAGCGTGTCGTGGCGCTGGAATACTCGTTTCTGGACACGCTGATCGCGCTGGGGGTCACGCCTGCTGGGGCGGCGCTGGGCACCCAGGGCGGCGACCGGGGTGCGCCCCCGTACCTCGCGCCGCGTGTCAAGGGTGTCCCCGCCACCGGCAGCCGTGGCCAGCCCAGCCTGGAGGCCATCGCCGCCGCCCGGCCCGACGTGATCCTGGCCGACAGCCTGATCCACAAGGACGTGCTGCCGCAGCTGGGCAAACTGGCCCCCACCGCCGTCTATCCGAGCCGCCGCAGCACCGTGGACGAACTGAACGCCCAGACCCTCGCCATCGGACAGCTGGTGGGGCGTGAGGCCGCTGCCCGCCGGCTGCTGGCCGACCAGGCGGCCCTGAACGCCAAGGCGCGGGCCTTCACGAAACGCGGCGCGCCCGGCTTCGTCGCGGCGGTCGTCACACCCCGCACGGTCACGGTGCACACCGAGGGGAGTTTCGTGGGCAGCTACCTCGAGACCCTGGGCCGCACGAATGCGCTGAAGGTCAAGGACGGGCAGACGCAGTACGAGGTCTCGCTGGAGGGACTGGTCGCCCTGCAACCGCACACGCTGGTGCTGCTCACCGCGCCGGACGAGACGCCGATCACGGAGACGTGGCACCGCAACCCGCTGTGGCAGAAGCTGCCCGCCGTGGCGCGGGGGCGCGTCTATGTCTTCGACCGCGACAACTGGACACGCGGACGCGGCCCCCTGGCCCTGAAACTCATGGTGCGCGAGGCCATCGAGAGCCGGCTGCTCCAGGATGCCGCGCCCGCCAGCGGCTACCGGGAGTGATGTGGGCATGAGGGGACAGCATCTATGATCACGCCCGGCCCGGCCTTCCCGACCGCCCGCGCCGTCACGCTGGGCGTGCTGCTGGCCGCCGCGACCCTGGCGCTCGCGGTGCTGGCCCTGGGCATCGGCGCGGTCAGGACGCCGCCGGGCGATGTCGTGCAGGTCATCCTGGGCCGGGGGGACGACCTGACGCGGCAGCTGGTCATCGACCTGCGTGCCCCCCGGATCGTCGTGGCTGTCCTGGCAGGGGCGATGTTCGCCGCGTCGGGGGCGGTGCTCCAGGGCGTGATCCGCAATCCGCTGGCCTCGCCGGATCTGATCGGCGTGGGGGCGGGCGCGGGACTGGCCGCCACCGTGTTCCTGCTGGCATGGCCGGGGTCGCCCCCCGGTGGGCTGCCGTGGGCTGCGCTGGTCGGCGCGTGGGCCGGCTTTGGGCTGGTGCTGCTGCTGTCGCGCGAGTGGAGTGGGCCGCGTGCGAACGCGCTGCATCCGGTGCGTCTGGCACTGGTGGGGGTGGCGGTGGCCGCCGCGCTGGGGGCCGTGCAGCAGCTCGTGCTGGTGCGGGCCCCCGACGGTCTGGGCGCCGCCCTGAGCTTCCTGACCGGCAGCGTGTACGGCGCCGACAGTGCCCGCGCCGCTCGCCTCGTGCCGTGGGCGCTGGTGCTGCTGCCCGCCGCCCTGCTGCTGTCCCGCACGCTGGACGTGCTGAACCTGGGAGAAGACCTGGCGACCAGTCTGGGGTCACGGGTGAATGTGGCCCGGCTGCTCAGCCTGACGGTCGCGGTTGCCCTGGCGGGAGCCGCCGTCACGGGCGCGGGCATCCTGGGCTTCGTGGGCCTGCTCGCGCCGCACCTGGCGCGGCGACTGGTGGGGGGGCGGCACGCGCGGCTGCTGCCCATCAGCATGCTCGTGGGGGCGCTGCTGGTGCTGGCCGCCGATACCCTGGGCCGCGCCCTGCTGCCGCCGCTGGAGGTGCCCGCCGGCCTGTTCACCACCCTGGTCGGTGCGCCGTATTTCCTGTTCCTGCTGAGACGGACGGCGTGATATGGCACAGCTGCACAGACTCGCGCCCCACCCGCCCGCTACTGTTCCCGTGTCCGGTGCCGTGCCCGGCTCCCCTGCGAAAGGCCCCATGACCGATCCCGATTCCACCACCACGCCCCTGGCGACCACCGGCCTCACCCTCGGGTACGGCAAGAGCATCGTCGTCCCGAACCTCGACCTGCGGCTGCCCGGCGGGAAGGTCACCAGCATCATCGGGCCGAACGGCTGTGGCAAGAGCACCCTGCTGCGGGCGCTGGCGCGGCTGCTGCCCACCAGCGGCGGCCACATCGACCTGTACGGCCAGGCGCTGCACACCCTGCCCAGCCGCGAGGTCGCCCGCCGCCTGGCCATCCTGCCCCAGGGACCGACTGCCCCTGAGGGCCTGAGCGTGGAAGACCTCGTGTGGTTCGGCCGCCACCCCCACCAGGGCCGCTTTCCCGTGCGCCGCGAGGACGACCGGCAGGCGGTGCACTGGGCGCTCGACCAGACCGGCATGCGCGTCTTTGCCGGCCGGCCCCTCGACGCTCTGAGCGGCGGCCAGCGCCAGCGGGCGTGGATCGCCATGAGCCTGGCCCAGCAGACCGACATCCTGCTGCTCGACGAGCCGACCACCTACCTCGACCAGTCGCACCAGCTGGAAGTGCTGCAGCTGGCCCGCCGCCTGAACCACGACCAGGGCAAGACGGTCGTCATGGTGCTCCACGACCTCAACCAGGCCGTCCGCTACTCCGACGAGATCATCGCCATGCACGGCGGCGAGGTCTACGCCCAGGGGCCAGCCGAGGACGTCCTGACCCACGACCTGCTGCGCGACGTGTTCCACCTGAAAGGCCACATCCTGAGTGACCCGGACACCGGCCGCCCGCACGTGATTCCGTATGCGCTGACGCGGTAGGGGAGTAGGTAGGACGGCGGGCGAACCCCTCTGCTGCGCAGCTCTGCGAGTTCGCCCGTGCGGGGCAGCTCCCCTCAAGACGCCTGATGTGAAATGAGAATCAGCCGCCTCGGGGCAGCGTGGAAAATTGACGTCAAGCACGAGGGCGTGCTACGCCCGCGACCCCCCTCCCAGCCTCCCCCGCAAGGGGGGAGGAGCTAAAGATTGGCGTCCCAGCCGGTGTCCAGCGTAATTCACATCAGGCGTCTCAAGAGGAGGCAGGGATGTGTTCGTTGGCTCCCCCGCGGGGAGCTGGCCGCGCAGCGGACTGAGGGGTCAGGCCGCCGCCCCACCGCTACCCCTCTACCAGCGTCCCCAGCCGCGCCAGCACCTCGCGGATCTGCTCCAGGCTGGTGGCGTAGCTCAGGCGCACCTGGCCCGGCGCTCCGAAGTCTGTGCCGGGCACCACGGCCACCCGCGCGTCGTCCAGGATCCGGCGGGCGGCCTCCAGCTCGTCCGGGTCGATCCGGGTCGTGTCAGCCATGACGTAGAACGCCCCGTGGGGGGTGGGTGTGGGCAGGCCCAGGGCGTTCAGTCCGGCCACGATCACGTCCCGGCGCTCCTGATACGCATTTCGTGCCATCTCGATGAACCGCGCGGTCTCCTCGTGCTGCTCCAGCGCGGCCAGGGCGGCGTACTGCGACACGCTGCTGGCATTGCTGGTGCTCTGCGACTGGATGGCGTTCATGGCGGCGATCACGGCCTTCGGGCCGCCCGCGTAGCCGATGCGCCAGCCGGTCATGGCGTAGGCCTTGCTCGCGCCGTTGATGGTCAGCGTGTGCTCCGGCGCGTACCGCCCGATACTGACCTGTTCGGCCCCATAGACCAGATGCTCGTACATCTCGTCCGTGACGATCATCAGGTTGTGGCGCTGGGCGATCTGCGCTACAGCCTCCAGCACGTCCGGCGGGAAGACCGCCCCCGTGGGGTTGCCGGGGCTGTTCAGAATGATCATGCGCGTTCTGGCCGTGACCAGCGCCTCCAGCACGCCGGGATCGAGCTGAAAGCCGGACTCGGCCGTGGTGGGCACGGGCACCGGAACCGCGCCGGTGAACGCCACCATCTCGGGGTAGCTGACCCAGTACGGGGCCGGGATCAGTACCTCGTCGCCCGGGTTCAGCAGCGCAAAAAACGCATTGAACAGCGCCTGCTTGCCGCCGCTGGTGACCGTGACAGCGTCCGGCGCGTGCTCCAGACCGTTCTCGCGGGCGAACTTGGCGCTGATCGCCTCGCGCAGTTCCGCGATGCCGTTCACGGCGGTGTACTTGGTCTTGCCGCTCTCGATGGCGGCGATGGCGGCGGCCTTGACGTGCGGTGGCGTGTCGAAGTCCGGCTCGCCCACGCTCATGGAGATCACGTCGATGCCCTGCCGGCGCAGTTCCAGGGCGCGGCTGCTGACCGCGACCGTCGAGGAGGGCTTGAGGCTCTGGACACGCGCCGACAACGAGAAGGGGCCGCTCATACCCAGGAGGGTACAGGCGGCCCGGCGCGGGTAAGCCAGAACGTTTAGAAGCGGTACGTGACGCCGACGGCGAGCCCAGCCACAGGCAGGAATGGCAGCGACTCGTTGAATGATGACGACGTCTGAGTGCCCGAGTAGGCGATCCTGGCGCGCGCCTCGGCAAACCAGCCATACGATCCGCTGCCGAAGCTCCCCTTAATGCCTCCCACTCCACCAAACAACCAGACAGGGGCCAGGGAAGGCCCGCTGAGGTCACCCAGCACACCCACGCTGGGACCGCCATATACGTTCAGGCCGGAACCGTTCCCGGAGAACAGCACGTCAGCCGTGACGGAGTATGCCAGTGCCGGATCAGACCCGACACTCAGCGCGATGAGGCTGCCCAGGCCTCGCACATCAACGGCTACGCGGCCCAGGTGTTCGGCCGTGGCACTCAGGCCAAGGGTAGCCTGAGGCGAGAAGAAGGCCTCCGTGCCCACGCCGCCCCACACGGTCACGCCCTGCGCCAGGGCGGGAGAGAGGCTGGCAACGACGGTGAAGGCCAGGGTTCGGAGCAGGGTCATGCTGGCAGTGTAGGGAACCGCCGACTCTCCTCGCGCGTTATTTGCGGCATCACCCATCAGAAGCGGTATGTGACGCCAAGGTGCAGGCCGGGCGAGACACCACGCAGGTCTGCTGGCCCCACGATCCCCCTGAGTTTACCCTCTACGTAATAGCCCCAGGTTCCGCTCCCGAAGGTATTCGTGTATCCGGCCACCGCTCCGAACAACCACGCCTGGCCCATCACGGTGCCCACGCTGGGGCCGCCGTAGAAGCCCACCCCGGAACGGTCACGGCTCAGCAGCAGGTCGAAGTCGCCCGTCACCAGCGGGAAGGGCAGAACTCCTCCACTCTGGGTACCCGGCGCTGGGTCACCGACCAGCGGCACGACCAGTACGCCGGCCGTGCCACGCACAGCCATGTTCAGGCCGCTGACCTGCCCGACCGGTGCACTCAGGCCGAGTCTCACGCCGGGAACGATGAATAGCTCCGTGCCCAGGCCCCCCCACATGGTCACGTTCTGCGCCAGGGCAGGGGAGAGGGTGGCGGCGGCGGCGAAGGCCAGTGTTCGGAGCAGGGTCATGCTTGCAGTGTAGGGAAGCGCTGCCCCAGTGCGTGCCGGATGTGCGTCACCATCCGTCAGAGGCGGTAGGTCAGGCCCAGTGCAGGCCCGGCAACACGGAGGACAGATCTGTCCTGGGCGGTACTGGCTGACCGGGCGTGAGTGGCTGTTGGCGGACGAACACTTCTGGCACGTACAGGTAGCGCACGCGGCCCTCGACGAAGAAGCCCAGGTGATTGCCCAGTACAGCGCGGTAGCCACCGAGAGCGCCCGCTGCCCAGAATCACGGCCGCGCCGGGGCCGCCATACCAACCCCGGTTGACCTGGTTCAGCAGCACATCGGCCCCCAGGGCGTACAGGCCGTAGGTGGCGTCCACGTTGCCCCGCACGCTCACGTTCAGGTCGCCCGAGCGGTACACCGGCACGCTGGCGGCCAGCTGGAGTTCGGGAATGATGATGGCCTCCGTGCCCAGCCCCAGCCACTAGCCGGGCTGTTCGGTCGTGGGAGCGGTATCAGTCTGCGCGTTGGCCGAGAGGAGGGCGAGGGAGGTGGTCAGCAGGGCGGCAATCAGGACTCTCATCTGACGGCCACCGTTCGACACCCCTCAGGGGCCGCGCGGCGCACATGACGAACCGGGAGCGCCCGAAGGCGACTCCCGGCTCTGAGACCTCGCGGCTTCAGCTCAGCAGGCCGATGCTGCGGGCGCGGCTCACGGCCTCGGTACGGTCGCCGGCGTCGAGCTTGGCGTACAGGCGGGCCAGGTGATCCTTGACCGTGTCCGGGGACACGCCCAGGTTCTTGGCGATCTCCTTGTTGCTGTAGCCCTGGGCCAGCAGCGGCAGCACCTCGGACTCGCGGGGGGTCAGGCGGGGCACGTTCACGTGGGGAAGGCGGTCGATCTCGGGGTTGGCGACGATGTCGCGCAGCTGGCGGGCCAGGCTCTCGGGATCGGTCTCCTTGCTCACGTAGCCGCGGGCTCCGGCGGCGCGGGCAGCCTGCACGATGGCGGGTTCCGCGAAGGTCGTGATCAGCACGGACACGACGTGCGGATGGCTCAGACGCAGCCGCTCGCAGACCTCGATGCCGGTCATGCCGGGCATCTTCACGTCCAGCAGCGCCGCGTCGGGTTGCAGGGTGCGGCACGCGTCCAGTGCGGCCAGACCGTCGGCGGCCTCGGCCACCACATCGAAGCCCTGGTTGATCAGGGCGTACTTGAGGCCCATACGGAACAGCGGGTGATCATCGGCGATTACGAGTCTCATGGGGTGACCTCCGGGAGGACGAGGGTGAGGTGCGTGTAGGCAGGGGGCGGGTCGGTGGGTGGGAGGTCGGTCGGGAGGAGGCCCGGTGGCGCCCGGTCGTACCGCAGGCCGCCGCCGTGCGCCTCGGCAATGCGGCGTGCGATGAACAGGCCCAGGCCGGCGGTGCCCGCGGTGTACTGCTGGCCGGCGATGGTGGTGGGCTGCGAGTTGAAGGGCTGCGCGAGTTCCGAGACCGGCAGGCTCAGACCGGGGCCGTCGTCCGAGACGGACACGCCGCGCGACGTGACGCCCAGCTGCACCTCGTGCGAGGCGTAGCGCAGGGCGTTCTCGGTGAGGTTGATGACGGCGCGTTCCAGCACCAGCGCATCGACGCTGGCCCGGCCCTCGCCGTAGACCCGTACGGTCACGCCACGGGCAGCCGCCTGCGCGTGGATGCGTCGGGCCACGTCGTCCAGCAGGGCACGCAGGTCGGTGGAGACCAGCTGCACCTGCACGTCCTCGCGCTCGAAGCGGTGGGCATCGGCCATCTGCTGCACCAGGGCGAGCAGGCGGGTCGTCTCGGCCTGGATCTGGGTGCCCACCTCGCGCTTCTCGGCGTCGGGCAGGGGCATGGTGGTCAGCACGCGGGTCAGGTGACCGGTGGCGATCAGGGGGGTCTTCAGGTCGTGTACCAGCGTGGCGATGAAGGCGTTGCGGCGCGTCTGCTCGGTGCCCAGTCGGCCCAGCAGATCGGCAAAGGCCGACCGGAGCGACAGGATCTCGGCCGGGTCGTCGTCGTGCGGCTGGGCGAAGTCGCCGCGTTCGACCTCGGCGTGCAGCAGGCTCAGGGAGCGCAGCAACGTGCCGCTGAGCAGATATCCCACGGCGGCGCACAGCCCGCCCACCACGACCATCCAGCCGATCAGGCTGGCGACCGGCACGCTGGGCTGGGCCATGAAGGTCAGCACCACGTTGGGCAGGAAGGCCAGCATGAAGATCACCAGGGTGAACTGCGAGCGCAGGGTCACGCTGCGCCGGGGACGCAGCGGCAGGGCCGCGTCGCGGGGCATGGACACACTGCGGGAACTCATGGGAGCAGCGTACGCAGCCGCATCTGACAGAACCCTCACGGTCGGACGCTCCGGGCGATCCTTGTCAAGCCCCACCCCCGGCAGGGTGAACTCCGTCCTGGCGCGGTGTCCCGGGAATCTGGGGTGGGGGCCGGTGGTGTCCCGGACTCAGCCCGGCGTGGCCCGCAGCGCGATCAGAATGCCGCCCACGCGGGAGTCCAGCACCTCCACGGTGAAGCCGGCCTGCTGGAGCAGCCGGGCCGTGCGGCGGTTGGCGTGGCAGCCGACGACGCGCTCGAACAGGGGGTCGATGCCGTCTGCCACGAGGCCCAGCCAGCCCCGCGGGGGCCGCACGTGTTCCAGGGCGAGCAGGTGCCTACCGGGGCGCAGCACCCGCCGCACCTCGGCGAACAGACCCGCCGGATCGGGAATGCCGCACAGCCCCAGCGAGGACGTCACCGTGTCGAAGCTCGCCGCCGCGAAGGGCAGCGTCTGGTAGTCGTGCTGCCTGAGGTGCACCGGGAACGGCAGACCGGACACCCTGGCCTGCGCCCGCGCCAGCATCTGCGCGCTGATGTCCAGGGCGCTCAGGCTCCGCAGGGCGCCGGGATAGTGCTCGAAGGTCGCGCCGGTGCCCACGCCGAGTTCCAGCACGTCGCCCGTGGCGCCGCCAAACAGCGCGGCCCGCATGGTGTCCAGCCGGCGCGACGCGGCGCGGGTGTCATACGTGGCCGCGTGGCGGTCGTAGAGGCGCTGCACGTGCCGGGCGTCGGCCATCGGAACTACTCGTCGGTGCTCAGCACCGCCAGGAAGGCCTCCTGCGGCACTTCCACCGTGCCGATCTGCTTCATGCGGGCGCGGCCCTTCTTCTGCTTTTCCAGCAGCTTCTTCTTGCGCGAGATGTCGCCGCCGTAGCACTTGGCGAGCACGTCCTTGCGGTACGCCTTGACGGTCGCGCGCGCGATGATTTTCCCGCCGATGGTCGCCTGCACCGGCACCGGGAACATCTGCCGGGGGATGACCTCGGCCATCTTGTCCACGATCTTGCGGCCCAGCGAGTAGGCCTTGTCCTCGTGGACGATCACGGCCAGGGCATCGACGAGTTCGCCCTGCACCATGATGTCCACCTTGCGCAGTTCGCCCTCGCGGTAGCCGGTCTGCTCGTAGTCCATGCTGGCGTACCCGCGGCTGATGCTCTTGAGGCGGTCGTGGAAGTCGTACAGGATCTCCGCGAAGGGCACGTCGTACAGCAGTTCCACGCGCTTGCCCAGGTAGTTCATGGTGATCATGGAGCCCCGGCGCTCCTGCAGCAGCTGCATGACCGGCCCCACGTAGTCCTCGGGCAGCATGATCGAGAGTTTGATGTACGGCTCCTCGACGACCTTGATCCGGTCGCGGGTGGGGAACTCGGCCGGGTTCTGGGTCTCGAAGATCTCGCCGTTGGTCAGGGACACGCGGTACACCACGGCGGGCGCGGTGGCGATCAGGTCGAGGTCGTACTCGCGCTCCAGCCGTTCCTGGATGATCTCGGCGTGCAGCAGGCCCAGGAAACCGCAGCGGAAGCCGAAGCCCAGCGCTTCACTGGTCTCGGGTTCGAAGGTGAAGGCCGCGTCGTTGAGCTTGAGTTTTTCCAGCGCGTCGCGCAGCTTGCGGTAGTCCTCGGTGTCGGTGGGGTACAGGCCCGAGAACACGACCGGCTGGGCGGGCTTGAAGCCGGGGAAGGCCTCGGTCGTGCGCAGCTCCTTCCCGGTCAGTGTGTCGCCCACCTGCGCGTCATGGATGTCCTTGATCCCGGCCGCCACCCAGCCGACCGCGCCGGCCGACAGCTCCTGCCCCACGACCAGCCCCGGACTGAAGGTGCCGACCTTGTCCACCTCAAAGCCCTTGTCCGCGTTCATCAGGACGATCTGATCTTTCGCCTGGATGGTGCCGTCGAGCACGCGCACGAACAGGATCACGCCCTGGTAGGCGTCGTAGAAGGAATCGAAGATCAGGGCCTTCAGGGGCGCGTCCGGGTCGCCCGGTGGCGGCGGGATGCGCTCGACGATGGCCTCCAGAATCTCCGGAATGCCGATCCCCGCCTTGCCCGACGCGAGCACGGCGTCGCTGGCCGGAATGCCGATCACGTCCTCCAGTTCCCGCGCGGCGTTCTCGGGATCGGCGGCGGGCAGGTCGATCTTGTTGATGACCGGGATGATCTCCAGGTTGTTGTCGATCGCCAGATACGCATTCACGATGGTCTGCGCCTCGACACCCTGCGAGGCGTCCACGAGCAGCAGCACGCCCTCGCACGCGGCGAGCGACCGCGAGACCTCGTAGTTGAAATCGACGTGGCCCGGCGTGTCGATCAGGTTGAAGGTGTACTGCTCCCCGTTGTCGCGGGTATAGGTCAGGCGCACCGGGGTGGACTTGATGGTGATCCCACGTTCGCGTTCGAGTTCCAGCGTGTCGAGCGTCTGGTCGCGCTTGTCGCGCTCGCCCATCGCGCCCAGCCGCTCGAGGATGCGGTCGGCCAGCGTGGACTTGCCGTGATCCACGTGGGCGATGATGGAGAAATTTCTGACATGGTCTGGCCTGAGCTTCACGCCCCGCAGTCTAGCGGGCACCCGCTGATCTGGGCGGGTGCGGCTTACCGTCCTGCGCCGGTCGGGCTGCGGTCGGCCACAGCGCGACGAGCAGGGCCAGCAGCACGACCCCGCCGCCCACGTACCCGAGCTGGGTCAGATGGTTCCCGGCGAAGGCTCCACCCAGCGGCGCACCCAGCGCCTGCCCCACGTACAGGGCGCTCGCGTTCAGGGCCAGCGCCACGCCGGCGGCACCGGGTGCAAGGTCCACGATGTGCGACTGCTGCGGCGGGTTCACCAGCAGGCTGCCCGCTCCCCACGCGAAGGCCACCACCGCCACGCTCCACCCGTGACCCAGCACCAGCGGCAGCGCCAGCAGCGACGCGGCGGTCAGGATCAGGCCCGATCGCAGCGTGCCCGGCCCGCTCCAGACGTCGGTGAGCCGCCCGCCCAGGGCGTTGCCCAGCAGGCCCGCCACGCCGAACAGCAGCAGGATGCCCGTGATCCCCCCGGCATCCAGGCCGGTCACGCCGCGCAGCGCCGACACCAGATAGGGGTACACCGCGAACTGTCCCAGGTACAGCAGGCCCGTGACCAGCAGCGCCCGCACCAGCGCGGGGCGGCGCAGCAGCGTGCGCCAGGGCGACGCGGCCGGTGGCGTCACCACCGGCCTCACCAGCGCGGCGACTCCGGCGAGGGCCAGCACGCCCACGGCCACGACCAGCCAGAACGCCGTTCGCCACCCGAAGGCCCCGCCGATCCATGTGCCCAGCGGCACGCCCAGCACCGTGGCGACAGGAATGCCGACAAAGACCAGGGCCAGCGCCCGTCCGCGCAGTTCCGGGGGCACCAGCGCCGCCGCGACGCCCGACGCGACTGGCGTGAACACGCTGGCCCCGACCGCCGAGACGGCGCGGGCCAGCAGCAAGACCCCGAACGACGGCGCGACCGCCGCCGCGACGTTCCCGAGCGTGAACAGCCCCAACCCGGCGATCAGCAGCGTCCGGCGCGGCAGGTGGCCCGTGACGCCGCTCAGGAGGACGGCGCTCACGGCGTACGTGAGGGCATAGGCGGTGATGACCGTGCCGGCCGTGCCGAGCGGGACGTCCAGATCGGCGGCGAGCAGACCGAGGATGCCGGCCAGGACGAGCCCACTCGTGCCGACCGCGAAATTGCCCAGTGCGAGCACCCACAGAGACCTTGGCATGCGCAGAGCATGGTCGCCCAGCTATGGGGGGACAAGGGCTTCTTTATACTGGTACTGAGAGGTTCCCCCCTGCCCACTCTGCCCGCCGAGGTTGCCATGACCCTTCAGGAACCGCCCGCGTCTGCTCCCCCCGCCCTGCGCCGCGCCGAACTCGCGGATTTCCTGCGCAGCCGCCGCCAGCGCCTGAGCCCGGAGGCCGCCGGCCTGCCCACGGGTGCCCGCCGCCGCACCCCCGGCCTGCGCCGCGAGGAGGTCGCCCTGCTCGCCGAGACCAGTACCACGTGGTACACGTGGCTGGAACAGCAGCGCGACATCCGCGTGTCTGCGCCGCTGCTCGACCGCCTGGCCGTCGCCCTGCGGCTCGACGCCGGCGAACGTGCCCACCTGTTCGCCCTGGCCGGGCAGCCCGCCCCCCTGCGCGACGTGCTGCACGAGGACGTGCCACCGTCCGTCCTGCGCTTCATCCACGGTCTGCACGACCAACCCGCGACCGTCCTGGGCCGCCGCTGGGACGACCTGGCGTGGAACCGCGCGATGGCCGCCGTGTACGGCGACTTCGCGGAGCGTCCGCCCGAATTCCGCAACGTGCTGCGCCGCTTGTTTCTCGACCCCACCCGCCGCAGCTTCCACACCGACTGGCCCAGCGCCGCCGCGGTTCTGCTCGCGCAGTTCCGCTCGGAGAGCGCTCCGTATCTGGACGAGCCGTGGATCACGGGCCTGATCGACGAGATCAGTGCCCGCTGCCCCGAGTTCCGCCGCCTGTGGGCACGGCACGACGTCAGGGCCAGCCCGGACGGACTCAAGGACATCCAGCACCCCACCGCCGGCCGCATGCTGTTTGAACACCTGATCCTGCACGTCCCGGAGGCCCCCCACCTGCGGATCGTCGTGTCCACCCCCCTGCCCGACTTCGACACGCCCGCGAAACTGCGGCGTCTGCTTGCCGACGGGTGAGCCTCCCACCCGTCGGCAGGCCACCCGGCGGATGCCGGACGACGCCCCGGCCCCTACGCTGGAGCCATGTCCCGTTCACTGGCCTACTTCACGGATCTGGCCCTGCGCCGCCACGAGGGCAGCGAGATCACGGCGTCCTCCGGGTGCACCGTGATCCGCTCGCCGCAGAATCCGACGTTCTGGTGGGGCAACTTCCTGCTGATGCCTGCGCCGCCCCTGCCGGGTGATCTGGAGCGCTGGGAGGCGCTGTTCACGCAGCACCATCCGGGAGCGGCCCACCGCACCTTCGGCGTGGATGTGCCGGACGGCGAGGCAGGCGACACGGCCGCCTTTCTGGATGCGGGCTATCAGGTGTACCGCGACACGGTGCTGACGGCACAGCGCACCCACCCGCCCCACCGCGTAAACACCGACGCCACCTTCCGCCCACTGGCAACGGACGCCGACTGGGCCAGCGCCCACGCCCTGCGCATGGCCGTGAACGCTGCCGACCCGGACGGCCACGAGGAGATGGGCTACCGGGATTTCACGACCCGCAAACTCGCGTCCTATCGACACGCACAGACGGCCGGGCACGGTGCGACGCTGGGGGCCTTCGACGGTCATGGGCAGATGCTCGCGGGCCTGGGAATCTTCGACGCCGGCGATGGTGTGGCCCGCTACCAGAGTGTGGAGACCCACCCGGACGCCCGATCACGGGGACTGGCGGGTACGCTGGTGCATACGGCAGGCGAGTGGGCACAGGCACATCTGGGCACCCGCACCCTGGTCATCGTGGCCGATCCCGGCTACCACGCCCAGCGGCTCTACGAGAGTGTCGGGTTTACACCCACGGAAGTACAGCTCGCGTTCCAGAAACGCCCACCGGCCGGGTAGGCGCGGACTATTTTTCCTCGTCTACGGCGGCGGTGTGGAAGCGGTTGGCCAGGATGAAGAAGGTCGGCGCCCACAGGCCCACGAAGATGCCGAAGCGTTCGCCGTGGGCGCGCTCCTTCTCGTCTTTCTCCTGCCCACCCTGCATGGCCCAGATGGCGATAGAACCCAGAATCGAGGCGGCTCCGGCGAGGGTCAGGTAGGTGGCGGCGCTGCGGTTGTCCATGGGACACTCCAGGCTGGGGGCTCGTGGGGGCGCTCATTGCGACCGATGACCACGGGAATACCTCACCCTGCGGCATCGCCTGCCTCCGGTGTGTATGCCTGCAGACAGGCGGCGTGGACGGTGAAGAAACGACAGGCTCACACCCGTTTCAGCGCCTCGTGCGGCTGGGGTGGCAGCTCCACGCGGATGTCGTCGCCGGGCCGCACCTCGCCGCCGGTCAGTACCACGGCCATGATGCCGGCCCGGAAGACCGGTTCGCCCCGATCGTCGGTTCCCACCACTTCCCGGAGGAGCCCCGGCATGAAGGCGTCGATCTGGGCACAGGGATTGCGCAGGCCCGTGACCTCCACGACCGCTTCTGGCCCGAGGTGCAGGCGGGCGCCACGCGGCAGGGCCAGCACGTCCAGGCCGCGCGTGGTGATGTTCTCGCCCAGGTCAGCGGGATGCACGGTGAAGCCCTGTCGGGCGACCTCGTCGAACAGCTCGGCGTGGATCAGGTGCAGCTGGCGCAGGTTCGGCTGGGTGGGATCGGCCCGCACCCGCGAGCGGTGCTTCACGGTCACGCCGGCATGGGCATCACCTTCGACCCCCAGGCCGGCCAGCAGCCGGATCACGGGCCGGGGCTCCTTGGAAAAGCGGTGCGTGCCGTCGGCGGCCACGGCGATCACGGTCGCGGTCAGGGTGGTGTCGGTCATGTCGTCTCCAGGTCGAACAGGGGAGAGGGCGTGTCCAGCAGCGCCCGGATCGGGGCATACGAGCGGCGGTGCAGGTCGGTCACGCCCAGGTCTCTCAGCGCCGCGCGGTGGGCCGGAGCACCGTACCCCTTGTGCCCCGCGAAGCCGTAGCCGGGGTGCTGTGCGTCCAGCTGCAGCATGAGCCGGTCGCGTTCGGTCTTGGCGAGCAGGCTCGCCGCTGCCACCGAGTAGCTCAGGGCGTCGGCCCTGGGTGGAGCACTGATCGGGATGTCCACCCGCAGTTTCAGGTAGTCCGTGACGAGCGCCTGCGGGGGCGGTTCCAGTCGGGCCAGTGCCCGCAGCGCCGCAGCGTGGGTCGCGCCCAGGATGTTCTTCTCGTCGATCTCGGCAGGCCAGGCGTGCTCAATGGCATATGTGACCGCCACCCGGCGCACCTCGGCGGCGAATTCCTCGCGCTGCGCGGCCGTGAGCTGCTTGCTGTCACGGAAGGGATAGTCCTGTGCCGTGCCGGGCAGGATCACCGCTGCCACCGTCACCGGCCCGGCCCAGGCTCCGCGTCCGGCCTCGTCCACGCCGGCCACGCGGAAATAGCCGCGCCGCCAGTGCTCGCGCTCGTAGGCCCAGTCCGGCGTCACCTGCGGGATGGTCATACGGGGACGGTAGCAGAGGGGAAGGGGAACTGAAGAACCGTGGAGCGGCACGGTGTCAGACGAACTCCGACCCCATCCCGCAGCAATGCGGGTGGGGTACGACCGGGCTCGCAGAGCTGCGCCGCAGAGGGAGAAGGAGTCCGTATCACACCGCTCGCCAGGTGTGGGAATGGATATGGCGTGCTGGTGCGGAAATTCGGGAGAGTTCCGCCTCTGGACTGTCGCAGTCGGGGAAGTGGCCATACCGATTCGCCCCGTCTGGCTGGGCATTGTTGCCCTGTCACGGCAGCCTGGGAAAGATCCATCTGTGACAGGTTCCCGCCTGCGCGGGCGCAAGTTGAACTCGTGGCCGTCAGCCGCCCGGCTGTGCCACTGCTCTTTCCCGGATCTGCCCGCGCAGCACATGCTTGAGCACCTTGCCGCTGGCGGTCTTGGGCAGCTCCGCGACGATCTGGACGCGGCGGGGCAGGGCGTAGTCGGGCAGGTGCGGCGCGATGAAGCTCAGGAGTTCGCGGCCCTGTACCTGGGCACCGGGGTGCAGCGTGACAAAGGCTGTGGGCGTGTCGCCGCCCTGGGCACGCGCGGCGACCACCACGGCCTCGTTCACGCTGGGGTGGCGGTGCAGGACGTCCTCGATCTGGGTGCTGCTGTAGGGGTGCCCGCCCAGGTTCAGCAGGTCGCCCTCGCGGTCGAGGATGTCGATGCGGCCGTCGGCGTGCGTGACGGCGAGGTCGCCGGTGTGCAGCCAGCCGTCCCGGATGACCCGCCTCGTGGCACGTGGGTTCTTGTAGTAGCCCTTCATGGTCTGGTTGCTGCGGATCACGACCTCGCCGGGGGTCTGGCCGTCCGGGGGCACCGGATCGCCGGTCTCGAGGACGACCCGCACCTGCCCGCCGAAGACCATGGGGTGGCCCTGGCGGGTGTGGGCGTGTGCCTGCGCCGGTTCCAGATCGGCCGGATCGGTGATGGTCAGCACCGCGCTGGTCTCGGTCAGACCGTAGCCGTGCACGACGTCGAAGCCCTGTTCCTGGAGGCTGCCGAGCAGCCGGGCCTGGGGCCGGGTGCCGGCCAGCAGCATCGTGACGCGCCGCGGCAGGTGCACCGGCGCGGCAGAGTCGACCAGGGGGGCGATCAGCGCCGGCGACGCGCACAGGTGGGTGGCCGGGCCGCTGGTCAGCGCGTGGCGAAGCTCGGCCGGATCGGGCAGTGGCAGGTGCGTGGCCCCGGCGGCGCTCGCGGCCCACGCGCCGCCCCAGCCGTTGCTGTGCGACAGCGTCAGGGCGTGCAGGAACGCCGAGTGGGGGCGCAGGTTCAGGTGGTACAGCAGGTTCGCCAGATTCACGAAGGCGTTCCGGTGCGTGAGCATCACGCCCTTGGGATCGCTGGTGGTGCCACTGGTGTAGTTGATCGAGATGGGCCGATCCTCGTCCAGGGCGTCGGGCAGGGTCAGCGGGGCGGGCACGGCGCGGCTCAGGTGCCCGTCGAGGCTGCCGTCCCCGAGGATCAGGACGGGCACCCCCAGGGCGTCGAGCCGGCCCTGCACGCGCGGCAGATCCGTGTGGTGCACCAGCGCGACCGCAGGGTCGGCGTGGCCGGCCAGAAAGCGCAGCGAGTCGGTGCTGAATGCCGGATTCAGCGGCACGATGATGCCTCTGGCCAGGGGCACGGCATGGAAGGCGAGCAGGGCGTCGGCGGTATTCGGGGCGATCAGCAGGACGTGCCCGCCGGCACGCAGACCGTACTGGCCCAGCACCGCGACCAGCCGGGCCGTGCGGTCTCCGAACTCGGCATAGGTCACGGTGCGTGCACCGTCCAGCACGGCCGGGCGGTGGGCGTGCACCTGAAAGGCGCGCAGGACGGATTCAAGGGGGGTCAGAGGGGTCTTCACAGGAGGGTGACCTCGCACCGCCGGACTCGGGTGGGGGTGGCGTCAGTGTGCGGAGTACAGTGGGCTGCCCACCTGATCTGTCTAGGCAGATCTGAATAAATCGGGCAATCGGCCAGACATATCTAGACAGATTCGGCACTGCCGCTCCGGTGCAGCCCTCATAATCGGCCCACCGACAATTCCCATTCCGCTGCCCTGCACCGTCCGTGCCCGGCCCGCCCCCCACCATCTCCGGAGGTGACATGCCGCAACTGCACGTCGAGAACGTCACGCTGACCTTCGGCGGGCTGAACGCCCTGACCGACGTGTCGCTGACCATCCCTGCGGGCGAGATCGTGTCCATCATCGGCCCCAACGGCGCGGGCAAGACCAGCCTGCTCAACTGCATCAGCGGCTTCTACCACCCCACCCGTGGCCGCATCACCTACGGCGAGCACGACCTGTCCCGCGCCGCGCCGAACGTCGTGACCGGCTACGGCATCGCGCGGGCCTTCCAGAACCTCGAACTGTTCCGGGGCCTGAGCGTCGTGGAGAACCTGCTGCTCGCGCGGCACACCCACCTGCGCTACTCGCTGCTCGACTCGCTGCTGTTCCACGGCCGCGCCAGCCGCCAGGAGGCCGAGAACCGCGCGTATGTGGAGCGCGTCATCGACTTCATGGAACTCGAGCAGCACCGCACCCATCCGGTCGGCACGCTCGCCTACGGCATCCAGAAGCGCGTGGAGGTCGCCCGCGCCCTGACCCTGGCCCCCAGCCTGCTGCTGCTCGACGAGCCCATGGCGGGCATGAACGTCGAGGAGAAGGAGGACATGGTGCGCTTCATCCTCGACATCCGCCGCGAGCAGGGGATCACGGTCGTCCTGATCGAGCACGATCTCGGGGTGGTCATGGACATCAGCGACCACGTGCACGTGCTGGATTTCGGGCAGAAGATCGCCGGCGGCCGTCCCGAGGAGGTCAGTGCCGACCCGCGCGTGATCGAGGCCTATACCGGCGTGTCGGCACCGGTGGCGGTGGGCGCATGACGGCGGGTGGCCTGGGCGACGTGACCGCCCTGACCCTCCCGCAGCTGCTGGCCCGCCGTGCCGCCGTGACACCGGGAGCCGTGGCGCTGCGGCACAAGGAATACGGGATCTGGAACGAGACGACCTACGCCGCCGCGCTGGAGCGCACCCGCGAGGTCGCCGCCGGGCTGTTCGCGCTGGGCGTGCGCCGGGGCGACAAGGTCGCGATCATCGCGGACAACATCCCCGCGTGGGTGCAGATGGAACTGGGGGCACAGGCGCTGGGAGCGGTGTCGGTGGGGGTGTACCAGACGGCCGTGGCCGCCGAGGTGCAGTACGTCGTGGACTACACCGACGCCGTGGTCGTGTTCGCCGAGGACGAGGAGCAGGTCGACAAGCTGCTGGAGCACCGCGCCGCGCTGGGGCGGGTTCGGAAGGTCATCTACGACGACCCGCGCGGCATGAGCCGGCACGCCGGCGACGACTGGTTCCTGAGTTTCGCGGAGCTGCGCCAGCTCGGCCAGCAGCAGCCCGGCGACCTCTTCGGCACCGAGGCCGCGCAGGGCCGCCCCGACGACGTGGCGCACTTCAGCCTGACCTCGGGCACGACCGGGGCCCCCAAGGCGGCGATGCTCACGCACCGCAACCTGCTGTCCATGGGCCAGGCGCTCGGGCAGGTCGAGGGCTTCGGCCCCGGTGACGACTACCTGAGCTTCCTGCCGCTGGCGTGGATCGGCGAGCAGATGATGACGGTGGCCGTGGCCCTCGCCAACGGCGTGACCGTGAACTTCCCGGAGAGCCCCGAGACGGCCATGCACGATCTGGTCGAGGTCGGCCCGCACTTCATGTTCGCGCCGCCGCGCGTGTGGGAGGGCATCCAGAGTCAGGTGTACCTGCGGATGCAGGAGGCGTACCCCGTGAACCGCGCCCTCTACGCCCGGCTGCTGAAGTGGAGCACCGACGCCGCCGACGCCTCGCTGAGCGGCCGCAGGCTGGGTGCGCTGGCGGCCTTCAAACGCTGGGTCGCGTACTGGGGCCTGACCCGCCCGCTGCGCGACCAGCTGGGGTTCCTGCGCCTGAAACACGCCTATACCGGCGGCGCGGCCCTGGGGCCGGACGTGTTCCGCTTCTACCACGGGCTGGGCGTGAACCTGAAGCAGATCTACGGCCAGACGGAGAACATCGGGATCGCGTACGTGCACCGTGACGGCGACGTGCGCTTCGACACGGTGGGCCAGCCCCTGCCGGGCGGCGAGTGCGTGATCAGCCCGGAGGGCGAGATCCTGTCGCGCAGCCCCGCCGTGTGCCAGGGCTACTACAAGAAGCCCGAGGCCACCGCCGAGACCCTGCGGGACGGCTGGCTGCACTCGGGCGACGCCGGCCGCCTGACCCCGGACGGGCACCTTCAGGTCATCGACCGCCTGAGCGACGTCATGAAAACCGCCCGTGGCGAGACCTTCAGCCCGCAGTACATCGAGAACCGCGTGAAGTTCAGCCCCTTCATCCGAGAGGCCGTGGCCTTCGGTGACGGGCAGGACGACGTGACTGCCCTGGTGAACGTCGATCCGCTGACGGTCGGCCAGTGGGCCGAGAAGCGCCAGATCGCGTACTCCACCTATATGGATCTCTCGGCCCGCCCCGAGGTGGCCGAACTGATCCGGGAGGAACTGCACGCCGCCAACGCCCGGCTGGAGGCGCATGAGCGCGTCACCCGCTACGCGCTGCTGTACAAGCTGCTCGACGCCGACGATGACGAGCTGACCCGCACCGGCAAGGTCAGACGCCGGGCCATCCGCGAGAAGTACGCGCCGATCGTGCACGCCCTGTACGACGGTTCGGACAGCGTGCGGGTGCAGGCCACCATCCGCTATCAGGACGGCCAGTCGCAGACCGTGGACACCGACATGTCGATCCACCGCGTGAGCCCGCCAGCGGTGTCGGCCAGCCCGCGCAGTGTGGCCGCTGCCGTGGGGGTGAATGTATGAGCCTGCTGCCGCAGCTGCTGCTCGCCGGCGTCGTGATCGGGTCGATCTACGCGCTGGCTGCCCTGGGCTTCGTGCTGATCTACAAGTCCAGCCGGGTGATCAACTTCGCGCACGGGCAGGTCATCGCCAGTGGGGCCTTCATCGCCTTCGCGCTGACGCAGGGCGGGCTGAACTTCTGGGTGGCCGGGCTGATCGCCATGGCCGCGACCTTCGTGCTCGGCATGCTGATCGAGCGGGTCTTCCTGCGCCGGATGGTGGGCCAGCCGATCATCGCGGTCATCATGGTCACCATCGGGCTGGCGAGCGTCATCGACGGCATCCTGCATCTCACGCCGTACGGGGCCGGGTCGTTCTCGTTCACGACCCCGGCTGCTCTGACCGGCGCGGGTCTCGACCTGTTCGGCACGCCGCTGTCGCGCGTGCAGATCGTCGGGGTGCTGGCCTCGCTGGCGCTGCTGGGGGCGTTCACGTACTTCTTCAGCCGGAGCACGCTGGGAATCACCATGCGGGCCGTCGCGGACGACCAGATGGCTGCCATGTCGGTCGGCACCAGCGTCGAGCGCGTGTTCGCCCTGGCGTGGGCCGCCGCCGGCCTGACCGCCGCCGCCGCCGGCGTGATCCTGGGCCTGATGAGCGGCCTGACCATCGGCAGCCTGACGGGCATCGGCCTGAAGGTCTTCCCGGTCGTGATCCTGGGCGGCCTGGACAGCGTGGCCGGGGCCATCGTCGGGGGGATGCTGATCGGCATCCTGGAAAACCTGGCAGCCGGCTACCTCGACGGCGTCGTACCGGGCGGCGGCACCCGCGAGGTCTTCCCGTTCATCGTCCTGCTCGCCGTGCTGCTCGTCCGGCCCTACGGGCTGTTCGGGACGAAGGAGATCGAACGTGTGTAAGGGTGCAGAGAGCAGAGGGCAGAGAGCCGAGAGCGAACAGCGCAGAACCAGGTGTGGGGAGCACGGCCGGACTGTGGCCATCTGCCATCTGCCGTCTGCCCTCTGCGCCTCACCGGAGGTGCGCTAGTGCCCGCATCCCGATTCACCCAGACGGGCAATTACCGCACGGGGTACCGGCAGGATCAGACGATCTTCGCGACCTACGCCGAGCAGGCCAGTCTGATCGCGCTGCTGCTGCTCCTGCTGCTGGTGCCGCAGCTGCTGCCCAAGACCGTGCTGCGCGACGTGAACATGATCATGATCTACGCGGTCGCGGTGATCGGCCTGAACATCACGACCGGGTACACCGGCCTGATCAATATCGGGCAGGCGGCGTTCATGGGCGTGGGCGCGTATGCCACGGCGCTGGCGGCCACGCGCTGGAACCTGCCGTTCTTCCTGGCGATCCCGCTGGGCGGCGTGGCGGGGGCCGTGATCGGCACGGTCGTGGGCCTGCCCAGCCTGCGCCTGAAATACCTGTACCTGGCCGTGGCGACGCTGGCGTTCCAGATCATCTTCGAGTGGGGCGTGGGGCACTCGCCGCTGCTGGAGCAGGGCGGGGCGATCAGCCTGCCCACCGTGCAGGTCTTCGGCGTGCGCGACACCTTCCTGAACCACAATGCCTTCTGGTACTACCTGATCCTGCCGGTGCTGATCGTGCTGGCCCTGCTGTGGCGCAACGTGCTGCGCACCCGCCACGGCCGCGCCATGATCGCCGTGCGCGACAACGACCGCGCCGCCGCCGCCATGGGGATCAACCCCGGCCGCTCCAAGCTGACCGCGTTCATGCTCGGAAGCTTCTATGCCGGAATCGCCGGGGGCCTGTTCGCGTACTTCCAGAAGGCCGTCGTGATCGAGGATTACGGCCTGCACATCAGCGTGCAGCTGCTCGCCATGGCCATCGTCGGTGGGCTGGGCAGCATGCCGGGCTCGTTCCTGGGGCCGATGTTCATCGTGGCGCTCGACCGGATCATGGAGGCCCTGAGCCAGAAACTCGGCGGCGCGAACCTCTTCCCAGCGGGCGTGGATGTCGCCACCGCCCTGCGGCCCCTGTCCTTCGGCCTCGCCATCGTCCTGTTCCTGATGTACGAGCCGCGTGGCCTGGCCAACTGGTGGCGGCTGGTGCGCCTGTACTTCAAGAAGTGGCCCTTCAAGTTCTAGAGCGGCGGGCTCTGAGGAACACCACCCCGCCTGCCCGTCCCTACGGCCCCTCGCCCACCGCCCCACCCGGAGGTTCCCCATGAAGCCAGCCCTGATCCTGTCCGCCCTGCTGACCGTGTCCGTCGCCGCCGCCCAGAAGACCGTGACCATCGGCTGGTCCGGCGCGATCACCGGCCCCACCTCGGATGCCGGGTCGAACTACGGCGCGGGCGTGGAGGACTACTGCAAGTACGCGCAGGCGCAGAACATGGTGCCCGGCGTGAAGCTGAACTGCGTGGTGCGCGACGACCAGTACAACAACGCGAACACCCAGCGCAACTTCGAGGACTACGTGGGCAACCAGCAGGCCGCCGCGTTCCTGGGCTACTCGACCGGCGGCACCCTGCAGCTCAAGAGCACCATCCAGGAAACCAGGACCCTTACCTTCCCCGGCAGCTACCACATCGGCAACATCGACCAGCCCAACGCGGACTACATCTTCCTGCCGATCAGTTCATATTCCGAGCAGCTGATCAGCCTGGTCGAGTGGGTGGCGAAGAAGGAGCGCGGCGCGAAGATCGCGCTGGTCGTGAACCCCAGCCCCTTCGGCCGCGCCCCCGTGGACGACGTGAAGAAGGCCGCGACCCGCCTGGGCGTGACCATCGTGGACGTGCAGGAGGTCGGCGGCAACAACCTCGACAACACCGCGCTGCTCAAGCGCTTCGAGTCGGCGGGGGTGAAGTACGTCATCAACCAGAACACTGCCGGGCCGGTGGCGAACATCCTGAAGGACGCCAAGCGCCTGAACCTGCTGGGCCGGATGCAGTTCATGGGCGCTCATTACACCGGTGGGGAAGACCTGACGCGGCTGGCCGGCGACGCCGCGAACAACTTCATCTGGTCGACCTCGTACTACATGTACGACGAGGGCGACAAGCCCGGCATCCAGCTCGTGAAGAAGGTCGGTGCCCAGTACAGCCGCAAGCCCGACACGATCCGCAGCGTGCACTACACCAGCGGCATGCTGGCCGCCAGCATCGCCATCGAGGCGCTGCGCCGCGCCAAGGGCGACGGCAGCTCCGCCGCGATGCTCAGGGCCATCACGGCCATGACGGGCTCGCAGGCCTTCAATCCGGGCTTCACGGTCGGCCCCGTGACCTTCAGCGCCAAGGATCACGTCGGGGCCGAGACCCTGCGCCTCCTGCAGGCCGACGCGACCGGCAACTTCAAGGCGATCACCGGGCCGCAGCGCAGCGCGATGTTCAAGCTGGTGCACCCCAACTGAAGCAGACGGCACACAGCAGAGGGCAGAGGGCTGAACGCCAGAGTGCCGGCCCTCTGCGTCCCGGCAAGGAGAGGTCATGACGGCACCGTCCACCCACACGTCCCCGCTTCACGCGCCGCCGGCCGCGCCGGGCGACCTGACTGTGAACAACGTCGAGGTCGTCTACCACGACATCATTCAGGTATTGCGCGGCGTGTCGCTGACTGTCCAGGCCGGGCGCGTGACCTCGCTGCTGGGCACGAACGGCGCCGGCAAGACCACGACGCTGCGGGCCATCTCGGGGCTGCTCAGGCCCGAGAACGGCCGCGTGCGCGAGGGCACCGTGAGGTTCGGCGGCCAGACCCTGAGTGCGCTGACCGGCACCGACGTGGTGAAGGCCGGCGTGGTGCAGGTGCCCGAGGGCCGCCGGGTCTTCAAGCACCTGACGGTCGAGGAGAACCTGCGGGCCGGCGCGATCCTGGGACGGGGTCAGTGGCACGCCGATCTGGAGCGCATCTACACGTACTTCCCGAAGCTGCCGGCGCTGCGGCACAAGCAGGCCGGGTACACCTCGGGCGGGGAGCAGCAGATGCTCGCCATCGGCCGGGCACTCATGGCGCATCCGAAGGTGCTGCTGCTCGACGAGCCGTCGCTGGGGCTCGCGCCGCTGCTGGTCGCGGAGATCTTCGAGAACATCCGCGCCATCAACCGCGACGAGGGCCTGAGCGTGCTGGTGGTCGAGCAGAACGCTCACGTCGCCCTGCGCAACAGCGACTACGGCTACGTCATGGAGGGCGGCAAGATCGTCATAGAGGGCGATTCGGCGCAGCTGGCCAGCAACCCCGACGTCAAGGAGTTCTATCTGGGCGTCACGGAACACGGGGCCCGCAAGAGCTTCCGCGACGTCAAGAGCTACAAACGCCGCAAACGCTGGATGTGAGACGGACTCCGACCCCATCCCGCTGAAAGCGGGGGAAATCCGACCGAAGGGAGCAGGAGACAGGATGGCTGTCGGGAGATGGACGGGAATCGGACGGAATCTGCATGAGCGGCGGGGAGAGTCATGACACGGAATTCAGGTGAGTCGGGGACGGTTCCAAGCAACCCCAGGATCAACACCAGACGGAACTGGAGCCGTGGCGGACGGTGCCGATCCGTTCACGCCAGTTCCCGGCAGCGCGGACGTACCGCATGACACCCCTTCTGGCGTCCGAATCCGCCGCTCCACCGGCCGCGTCCGCGCTGCTGCGGCGGCTGCGCACCCTGCCCCTGTACCGCGCCGCCCTGGACGGCGTGCCCGACGACGTCCCGTGGCCCACAGTGCCGTTCCTGACCCGCGAGCGCCTGACCGAGGCCTTCCTGGCCGGCGACCTCGTGCATCCGGACGCGGTGCGCGTACACCTGACCCCCCATCCCGGCGGACACTGGCTGCCGGAATACGCGACTGTGGCCGATCTCCAGGCCCACGCGGAGGCCGCTGCCCACGCGCTGGCCCGGGCCGGCGTCCGGCCGGACGACCACGTGCAGGTCGCGTTCGGCTACCACCGCTTCGCGGGCGGGTGGCTCATGCAGGGGGGGCTGGAGGCCCTGGGGGCCAAGACCATCCCCTTCGGCCCCGGCGAGACCGACGCGGCCCTGGACACCCTGCGGGTGCTGGGCGTGCGCGTGCTGGTGTCGGCCCCCAGCTTCGCGCAGAAACTCGGCGAGGCCGGAGCGCGGGTCGAACTGCTGATCGCCAGCGGCGAGCCCCTGAGTTCGGTCGCGGGCCGCCGCGAGCGGGTCGAGGCGGCGCTGGGCAGCCCGGAGCGGCCGTGTACGGCGCTCGACTGCTACGCCAGCTCCGAGGCAGGCATGATGGCCCTGGAAACGCCGGCCAGGGACGGTCTGCGGGTGCTCGACGGCTGGGTGCATCTGGAGGTCATCGACCCGGAGACCGGCGAGCCGGTGCCGGACGGCGAGCGCGGCGAACTGGTGGTCACGCACGTGGGCAAGCAGGCCATGCCGCTGCTGCGCTTCCGCACCGGCGACCTGACCACCCTGGAACGCCGGGCGGACGGGACGTACCTGCCGCGCGGCGTGTTCGGCAACGTGGGCGGGATGCTCAAGGTCAAGGGCGTGAAACTGTTCCCGCGTGAGGTCGCGTTCTGGCTGGCCGGGCACGGCCTGGATCACGCGCAGCACACCCTGCACGTGTGGTCGCACGCGGGCACCGACCGGCTGGGCCTGCAGGTGCGCGGCGCCGCCGCCGATCTGGACACCCTGCGCACGGACTTCCAGAAGCGGTTCGCCGTGCGCCTCGACGACCTGGACGTGGATCTCATGCACGAGGGCCGGGGCGTGCTTGATCGCCGGGCGTGAGTGCCCTGGACGCTCCGGTGCACGGATCAAGCCCCGCCTGTTCAGCGGGGCGGTGGAACTGGCGTCACACGGCCAGTTGGATTGTGAGACACCCGCAGTATGCAGGGGCAGCCCCCACAGTCTGTGTGAACCGATTTAGATGCCGTTCATGGCGTCCCGCGGCGTGGCCGGGTGGTGAGTCCGGGGTGTCCCCACCGGGCTGACCCCATGCGCGGGCAGTCCGTGTGATAGACGGAGGACTATGACCTCCGGCCGCAAGCAGAAGATCAGGGTCGCCCGCCCACCGGGTGCCCGGCGCGGTGGGGACGCCGAGCCGGCTCCGTCCCCCCGCGCACGCTACGCCGAGATGCAGCCGGCGCTGCTGCCCCCCCGGCTGGAGGGCCTGTCCGCCCTGACCAAGCCCGGCGTGCGCGGCTACCCGGGCATCGACGACGCGCAGGCGCTGCTGGTTCAGGTCATGCGCAAAGACCGTGTCAAGGGCGATGTGCTCGACCTGTCGGCCATGGGCGGCCTGCTCGGCAGCCTGCCCGGCGTGACGCTGCGGGCCGTGGAGGGCTCGGCTCCGGCGCTGGCGGTGCTGGAGCACGCGGGGCTGACGCCGCTGGCGGCCGTGCCCGGGGATGACCTGAGCGGACACTGGCCCGAGCGGGCCCGGACGGTCGCGCTGGTGCTGGCAGGCGACCGGGGGAACGCCTACGCCCACGCGCAGGTCGCGTGGGCCCACGCGAACACCCCGCCGGGCGGCACGCTGTATCTCGCCGGCGACCGCGACAAGGGTTTCGACCGGTACGTCCGGGCCGCTTCGGCCGCCTTCGGCACCGGCGAGACCGTGGCCCGGGACGGCGGGATGCGTGTGGCGAAACTCGTGCGCCGGCCTGGCCCCACACCCCCCATCCCGGAACCCGAGGGCTATGAGGCCCACGGGGTGACCGTGGTCGGTCGGCCCGGCGTGTTCAGCGCGGCGAAACCGGACCGCGCGACCGCGCTGCTGCTGGATGACCTGGCCGACCTCGACCTGAGTGGCCGCACGGTGCTCGACCTGGGCTGTGGCGCGGGCCTGATCGGCGCGTGGGCCGCCCGCCGGGGAGCGCAGGTCACGCTGGTCGACGCCGACCTCCAGAGTGTCCGCAGCGCCGAGGCCACGCTGGCCGCCAGCGGCGTGACCGGCGAGGTCATCCATTCGGACGTGGACTCGGCGCTGGCCGGGCGGCAGTTCGACGTGATCCTGAGTAACCCACCATTCCACGTGGGGCGCGGTGTCGTGCTGGATGTCGCCCGCGAGTTCATGGCCGCCGCCGGGCGGCTCCTGCGGCCGGGCGGCGCGGTGTACCTCGTGGCGAACGAGCCCCTGCCCTACGAACAGCCGCTGGCCCGCGTGGGCACGGTGCGTGAGCGGGTGCGGGCGGGCGGCTTCAAGGTGCTCCAGGCGATCCGCTCCTGACGTGCGTACCGACCGGGAACCAATCCCGCACGGCCCTCGTATTCCCTGATCCTCCGGTCGTGGCGCACGTGAGCTGTACTGTGCGTCTCGTCCCGGCGGAATGGACTGCGTTTGCTAGACTGACGCGTTCCGGTGCCCGGCGCGTCCCACGGCCGGACGAGCCCGCTCCACCCCAGTTCATTCCTGCTCCCCATTCATGCCCGACCCCAGGAGGCCGCATGGCAGAATCCACGAAACCCCGCACGAAAGTTGCGGCCACCCCGCGCGGTATGGACACGGCGTCGTCCGCATCCGCGCCTGCCAAGAGCGCCGCCAGACCCGCCAGCAAGGCTGCGGGCGTGACCACCCGCACCCGTGCGGCCGGAGAGCCCACGGCCAAGGCCAAAGCCAAGGCTGCACCGAAGGCGGCCCCGGCGGATCCTGAAGCCGCGCCCGGCACCAGCGACGCGCCGGTCAAGGCTCCCAAGGCTGCAGCCAAGACGGCGGCCAAACCGGCCAAGGCCGCCGCGCCCGCCAGGGGTGGCGTGGCCGAGAAGCCGTACTACGCGCACCCCAGCATCCAGGAACTGCTGAAGAGTGGCCGAGCAGCCGGGTCACTCGCCAGCGAGGACATTGCCACGGCGCTCGCCACGGCGCTGGAGGCCAGCGGCCTCGACCCCGAGTCGCCCGACGCCTTCGAGGACATGCAGCTGTACCTGGCGTCCATCAACATCGAGGTGCAGGATCTCGACGAGGACGAAGAGGACGACGACGCGGATCTCGACGCCGACAGCCCGGTGCCGGCCGCCGCCGCGCAGGAAGACGACGAGGAGAAGTACTTCGACGACATGCCCCGCGCGGTCAGCAACGACCCCGTGCGGCAGTACCTCCACGAGATCGGCCGCGTGCCGCTGCTGACCCTGGAAGAGGAGATCGCGCTCGCCCGCCGCATCGAGGAGGGCGAGGAAGCCCGCAAGGTGCTGGAAGAAGACCTCGACATGGACGACCGGGGCCGCCGCCGCCTGATGCGCCAGACCGAGGACGGCGCCGCCGCCCGCCAGGGCCTGATCGAGGCCAACCTGCGCCTCGTGGTCAGCATCGCCAAGAAGTACACGGGCCGTGGCCTGGGCTTCCTCGACCTGATCCAGGAGGGCAACCAGGGCCTGATCCGCGCGGTCGAGAAGTTCGAGTACCGCCGCCGCTACAAGTTCTCCACGTACGCCACGTGGTGGATCCGTCAGGCCATCAACCGCGCGATTGCCGACCAGGCGCGCACCATCCGCATCCCGGTGCACATGGTCGAGACGATCAACAAGCTGACTCGCACCGCGCGGCAGCTGCAGCAGGAACTGAGCCGCGAACCCACCTACGAGGAGATCGCCGAGGCGATGGGGCCCGGCTGGGACGCCACGAAGGTCGAGGAAGTGCAGAAGGTCAGCCAGGAGCCCGTGTCGCTGGAAACCCCGATCGGTGACGAGAAGGATTCCTTCTACGGTGACTTCATCCCCGACGAGAACCTGGATTCCCCGGTTGACAACGCCGCCAAGACGCTGCTGTCTGAGGAGCTGGAGAAGGCTCTCTCGAAGCTCACCGAGCGCGAGGCGATGGTGCTGAAGTTCAGAAAGGGCCTCGTGGACGGCCGCGAGCACACGCTGGAGGAGGTCGGGCAGCGCTTCAACGTGACGCGCGAGCGCATCCGCCAGATCGAGAACAAGGCGCTGCGCAAGCTGAAGTACCACGAGAGCCGCACCCGCAAGCTCCGAGACTTCCTGGACTGAGGACTGGCCGGACTGGATCCGGGCTGTCCCGCGCCGCCCCGTGCCCCTCCAGGCCGGGGCGGTTGCCGGTGTGGGGGCACCCGCGGATCCACCGCCGTATCCTGACCGGCATGATTCCGTCCGGGGAGTGGATGTGACCATGCCGGCCACGGACGGTTCAGCGCCCCCGACCGACGTGGTGGGCTGGCGTCCCTACGGGCTGGCGCTGCTGCCCCTGGCGCTGGCGGGGGCGCTGCCCGCGTGGCAGGTGGCGGCGCTGTGCGCGGTGTACGCGCTGGGCGTGCGCTGGCCCGAGTGGGTGCAGGGCCGCCTGCTGCTGGGCGTGCTGGTGGTCGCGGGCGGAGCGGTGCTGGCGGTGCCGGGCGTCGTGGGCGGCCCACCGGAGGACGTGGTGCGTCTGGCGGTGTCCTCACTGCTGGGGCTGCTCTCGGTGGGCCTGCTGCACCTGGGGGCCGCGCGGATCGAGGAGGGCCACCGATCCGGACTGCTGGTGCCGCTGGGCCTGGGCCTGCTGGCCCCACAGGCACTGCTGCTCCCGGCCCTGGTGGGCGGCGCGGTCGCCCGCCCGGCCGAGGATGACCGACCGGCGGCGTGGCACGTCGCGCCGGGGCCGGCCGCGTGGCGCTGGGCGGGGGCGGTGCTCGTCGGGGTCACGCTGGCGGCAGCCGTGCTGCCCCGGGGGCCGTCGGTGTGGGAGGCGCTGACCCGCCCGCCACAGCCGGTCGTGGCGGCGGAGTCCGCCCCGGATTCCCCGGCTGCACCGGCACCGGCCACCCCATCCGGCCGCGCCGAGACGGCCAGTCCGGCCCGCCCCGCGCCGCCGCTGCGGCTGACCGTGAACGCTCCGCTGCTGCCGATGGAACTCGTGCTGGGAGCCGGCGTGCTGCTGGGGGCGGCCGTGCTGTGGCGGTCGCGCCCCCGCGCCGGGGGGACACCCGCCACGCTGGTCGAGACACTGATGGCCCTGGGCCTGATCGTGGGGGGCGTGGTGGGCCTGGGGGCCGTCTTCGTCCTCACGGCGTCGTCCGGCTCCGGGGGCGGCGGGGCGGCATCGGGCGGGGCGACCTCCGGGGCCACGGGCGGCCCACCTGGCAGCTTCGGCTGGGACACGCCAGGCCGCACGCTGGATCTGACCGGGCTGCTGAACGTGCTGGTGATCCTGAGCGTGCTGCTGCTCGTGGGGCTGGCGGTCGCCGCGTTCCTGGCCCGCCAGGATGATGCTGGCGTTCCAGACGACGAGCCGCCCGTGCCCGACCAACCGGAGCCGGGGGACGCTGTGCCCGCCCCCGTGCCCCTGCACCGCGTCCGGAGGGCGTGGCAGGCGGCCGAATCGGCCCTGGCCGCGACCGGCCGCACGCGGGGCGCGGCGGAGTCCCCTCAGGCCTACGCCGTCCGCGTGGGCCGGGACGTGCCCGTGCTGGCGCAGCCGCTGGCGGATCTCGTGCGCGTGTATGCCCCGGTTCGCTACGGTGGGGACGTCACGGACGCCGGCGCGGGCGTGGCCGAACGTGCCCTGACCGACCTGCGCGTGCTGATCCCCTCCCTGCCCTCTGTCCACCCGTCCCGAGGATGACCATGACCACGAACCGCACCTCCCCGCCCTTTGCTGACCGCGTCCTCCAGAACGTCGCCCGTGTGCTGGTGGGCAAGGAGGACGTGACCCGGCTGTGCCTGGCCGGCGTGCTGGCCGGCGGTCACCTGCTGCTGGAGGACGTTCCGGGCACCGGCAAGACCATGCTGGCCCGTGCCCTGGCCCGCAGCCTGGGGCTGGACTTCGCGCGCATCCAGTTCACGCCGGATCTGCTGCCCGGCGACGTGACCGGCGTCAGCGTGTACCGGCCCGCCAGCGGGGCCTTCGAGTTCGTGCCCGGCCCCATCTTCACCGGTGTCCTGCTCGCCGACGAGATCAACCGCGCCACGCCCCGCACGCAGTCCGCACTGCTGGAGGCCATGGGCGAGGGGCAGGTCACCGAGTCCGGCGTGACCCATGTCCTGCGCAAGCCCTTCGTGGTCGTTGCCACCCAGAACCCCGTCGAGCACGAGGGTACGTACCGCCTGCCCGAGGCGCAGCTCGACCGCTTCGTCCTGCGCACCTCGGTCGGCTATCCGGGGCTGGAACAGGAGGTGGAGATGCTCTCGCGGCTGCGCGGGGCCCACCCGATCACGACCCTGTCGGCAGTCGCCACGCCGGCCGACCTGCTGGACGCCCAGGCCCAGGTGCGCGAGGTACACGTCGCGCCGGATGTCCAGCGCTACGTGGCCGCGCTGGGGGCCCGCACGCGCCGGCACCCGCAGATCCTGCTGGGCACCGGGCCGCGCGCCAGTCTGGCCCTCCAGGGTGTGGCACAGGCGCTGGCATGGCTCGATGGCCGCACCTTCGTCACGCCGGACGACGTGCAGGTCGCCGCGCCCGCCGTGCTCGCCCACCGCCTGACCCTGCGGATCGAGGCCCGGCTCCAGGGGCTGGCCCCCGAGGCCGTCGTGGCCGAGGTGCTGCGCTCCGAGCCGGTGCCCGTGGAGACGGCGTCCGTGGACGACGTGCCCACCACGGCCGTCCACGCCCGCGTGCCTCCGACCCGGTGACCGCCCTGCTGGTCTGGCTGGCGGTGACCGGGATCCTGGTCGGCGTGCTGTGGCTGGCGTACCGCACGCCTCCGGCCATCGCCGTGACCCGTGACGTGCCGGGCCGGGCGTTCCAGGGCAGCCGCGTGCCGCTGGGCGTTCAGGTCACGCTGCGCAGCCGCCTGCCGCTGCGGTTCACGCTGGACGATCCCACGCCACGGGCCGTGGTGCCGGACATGCCCGTCACGCTGGTCGGGGCCGGGATCGGCGAGGTCGCGGTGGAGTTCCAGACCATGCTCGATCTGAACCGGCGCGGCGTCCACGCGTGGCCGGGAGCCACCCTGCGCTGGGCCGATCCGCTGGGCCTGTTCTGGCACGCCGTGGCGGTGCCCGCCCCCCACAGCGTGCTGGTGTATCCGGGCACGCACGGCCTGGTGCTGCCGGAACTGCTGCGCCCCCTGCTCAGCGAGGGCGGCCTGACCCGCCGCCTGGGCCTGGACGATCCCCTGGGCCAGCGTGGCGTGCGCGAGTACGTGCCCGGAGATCCGCCGGGCCGTGTCCACTGGCGGCTCACGGCCCGCACCGGCACCCTGACCGTGCGCGATCCCGAGCGCACGGCCGCGAGTTCCGTGACCGTGTACGTGGACACCGGCAGCGGCACCGACATGTCCCTGGAGAGCGCCGTGCGGCTGGCTGCCAGCATGGTGCAGGAGGCGGTGGCGCTGGAACTGCCGGTCGCGGTGGCGCTGCCCGGCAGCGTGTCTCCGGTGGGCACGGGCGCCGCCGCCGTCCAGGGCGCGCTGTATCTGCTGGCCCGGGCGGCCCTGGTGCCGGGGGAGCCCTCGATCCCTCCCACGCGCGCCGGCGGCAATCTCTTCATCCTGACGGTCCGGCCCAGCGCCGCGCTGATCACACAGGCCATGCGTGCACGGGCACACGCCAGCCGCGTGGTGATCGTGGCGCTGCCCGACGGCTACTACCTGGAACCCGGCGAGTCCCCACGCCGGCAGTGGGCGGGCCTGCCCGACGCCGTGCGCGACCTGGAACGGCAGGCCGGGGCGCTGGCCGGCGCGGGCATTCTGGTGTACATCCTGCGCGGCAACCAGAGCGTGCTCCAGATGGGCACGTAGGCAGCCACGGGCGATGAAGAACCTGCGGATGACACTGGACGACAACGACTCCAATCTATGCCGTGAACAGATCGGCATAGATTTCCATCGTTTCGTCCAGTGTTTTTCTCGTGCTCGCTTCGCTCGGGCTCGTCTACGACTCACCTGAGTGTTATGACATGAAGGAAGCGCTCATGCGGCCCGTCCGGCCCCCCTGCTACCGTGGCGCCATGACCCACGACGACGATCAGCGCCCCGCCGGCACGGCCGAGTCCGAGCACAGCGGTCAGCACACCGGCACCGAACTCAGCAATGTCGATCTGCAGTTCATGGGCCGCACCGACCAGCAGGCCGAGATCGACGCGACCGTCGAGGCCGAGAGCCGCGCGCCCGGGGAGTATCAGGAACGGGGCATGGACAAGCAGGATGTCGCCGTGGCGCAGACCATGGACGCCAGCGATCCCCCCAGCACGAACATGGGCGACGACCAGCAGTAGATCGGCTTCGCCGACTGGCCGCCACGCTGCCCCGGATCGGGGGTTCCGCCGTGGCGGCCGTATGTGTGTCAGGGGTATCGTGACGTATGGCCGACGTGTTCTCGACATCTGACAGTCCAGTTCCTGGCCGCGGCGCCCCGGAGGGTGGGTCGGCGCAGCAGCACCGTGACGCCGCTCCCCGCGCCGCCCGCGTGGCCGTGGTGACGGTGAGCGACACGCGCACCACCGAGACGGACACCAGTGGCCAGTATCTGATGGCTGAACTCCGGGCGGCCGGACACGACGTGGTCGCGTACCGCATCGTCAAGGACGACGCCGTCGAGATCCGCTCGGCGCTCGTGCAGTTCTCGCGTGAGGCGCAGATCGTGCTGTCGTCGGGCGGCACCGGCATCACGGGCCGGGACGTGACGGTGCCCGTGGTCGAGTCGCTGCTGACCAAGCCCATTCCCGGCTTCGGGGAACTGTTCCGCATGCTCAGCTACCAGCAGGTGGGCGGCGCCGCCATGCTGTCGCGGGCCGTGGGAGGACTGTGCCGGGGCGCGGTCATCTTCGCCATGCCCGGCAGCCTGAATGCCGTCAAGACCGCGTGGGAGGGTATCCTGCGCGATGAGCTGCCGCACCTGATCTTCGAGCTGGAGCGCCACGGACAGCCGGGCGTGCCTGTGACCGGGGCCGAGCCCGCGCCGGCCGAACCGGCGCCGTTGGCCCGCGTGACACTGGAGCGCCTGCCCCTGTCGCCCCTGCCCGGCGGGTTCCCGGCGGCCGGTACCGGGGGCGGCGCGGCGGCGGGTCTGGGGCGGCACAAGAAGGGTGACGGCCCGCTGTGAATCCGCTGCTGTTCCCGCTGGAGCCGCTGTATCCGGTCAGCGGTGTCCTGGCGCTGAGCATCGCGCTGATCGCCGCGTACTGGCTGCTGCGGATCGGTCGGGAGGCGCGGCGGCGCTTCGTCCCCACGGTGGCGTGGTGGACCCTGCCGGGACTGGGCATGCTGCTCGCGGCGGCCATCCTGGACATCCCGGCGCTGTTCGGGGTGGGTGCGGCCGTGCTGCTGCTCGCGGAATTCTGGCCCGGTGCCTACCGCCGCACTGCCGATCGCCCGCCCTTCGCGTGGCCGGCGGTGGGCGTGGTCATCGGTGGAGCGCTGCTCCTGAGCGTGCTCCGGGCGGAGCCGCAGCCGCTGCCGCTGGTGCTCGCACTGCTGCTGGTGCTGGCGGGGGGGGCGGGCCTGCTGGCCTCGGCGCTGTACCCCCGACCCGTCCCGGCCGCGCCGGGGTTCCTGGCGCGCTGGAACACGCCGGTGGTGCCGGAGTGGCCGGAGCTGAATGTCACGCTGTCCGAACGCGGCGCCCACCTGAAGAACGTGTCACGTGGCAAGCTGCTGCTCGCCGGGTGGTCGCCCGCCGGGGTGAACGCGTGGTACCGCGTACGCGGTGAGGATGGCCAGGTGGTGTCCGAACTGCGGGCCGGGCAGGAGGCGCTGCTGCCCGTCTCGGCGTGGGACAGCGGCATCCGCGTGTGGTACGGCGCGGCCGAGGCCCCCCGGGTCTTCCGGGCCGACTGGACACCGGCCGCACGGGCCGCCGAGCGCGTCCTGAACTGACCCGCCGGCGCCGCGCGGCGCCCGTCGGGGGCCCTGGCGTCTCCAGCGGGCGCAGGGCCTCTCACGCCACCCCGCCGGAGTGGCGGTATGGTGGCGGGATCGTGAGTCTGGTGTTCGATTGGTCTGCCCTGTCCCCCCTGACGGCCGGCCCCGGGACGGGTGGGGGACTGCGCCGCGATCCGGAGGATTTCGTGGTGCAGGAGGTGCCCCTGTACCCCCTGGCCGGCGAGGGCGACTACGTCTTCGTGGAGATCCGCAAGACCGGCCACACGACCGCGCATGTCGTCCGGATGCTGGCTGCGCAGCTCGGTCTCCGGGAACAGGAGATCGGCGTGGCGGGCCTGAAAGACCGGCATGCGGTCACGACCCAGTGGCTCAGTCTGCCCGCGAAGGCCGAGAAACGGCTGGGAGCGCTGGCCTTGGACGGGGTCGAGACCGTGCAGGTCACGCGCCACACCAACAAGCTGGCGATGGGCCACCTGCGCGGCAACCGCTTCGTGATCCGCGTGCGCGGGGCCGCCGGACAGGGAAGGCATGCCCGTGAGGTGCTGGCAGTGCTGGAGGCGCAGGGCGTGCCGAACTACTTCGGGCCGCAGCGCTTCGGCCTGGGCGGCGTGAACGCCGAGGAGGGCCTGCGGGTGCTGCGCGGCGAGTCGCGCCTGAAAGACCCGCGGGTGCGGCGCTTCCTGACCTCCAGCGTGCAGAGCATGCTCTTCAACCGGTTCCTGAGCCTGCGTCTGGAACGGGGGCTGTACGCCACGCTCCTGCGCGGAGACATGGCCAAGAAGCACGACACCGGGGGCGTGTTTCAGGTCGAGGACGCGGCGGCCGAGTCGCTGCGGGCCGGGCGCGGTGAGCTGAGTGCCACGGGCACCCTGTTCGGCCGCAAGGTGCGGCCGCTGGCCTTCGACGCGGGTGCGCTGGAGGCCGAGGCCCTGGCGGCCTTCGGCCTGTCTCCACAGGCCTTCGCGTCGCGCCGGGGCGACCGCCGTCTGACCCGCGTGTTTCTGGAGGGCGGCAGCGTGACCGACACCGACGACGGATACAGTGTGGCGTTCACGCTGCCACGCGGCAGTTTTGCCACCAGTGTGCTGCGGGAGCTCATGAAGACCGACGTCGATACGCTGGCGCCGGTGGGCGACGAGGGACTGGCCACGGACTCGCTGGCCGGAGGAGACGAGTGAAGAAACGCGCCATGTTGTGCCTGCTGCCGTGTGTGCTGCCAGGCGTCCACGCCCAGACCACGCAGAGCCTGTCAGCGGCCCTGAACCTCAAGGTGATGCACGGCGGTGCGATCGTGCAGGGCCGCGTCACCGTGCCCAAGTCGGACGATCTGGTCGGCGTGTGGAGCAGTGTCGGGCGGGGCCGGCTGATGAAGTGCGCCCCACGCTGTCAGGTCGTGACCAGCATGCCGGTGCAGGGCAGTCTGCAACTGGGCAGCGACACAGGCTACCGGGTGGTGCTGGGGGGCCAGCTGGCCCCCGGACAGAAGATCAGTCTGGTGCTGCGCCTGCGGGGCGGCCTGATCCTGAACGTGACGGCCCCGGTCGTGCGCTGAGCACCCTGCATCCCGATCCTGCGCTGCGGGCCGCGTTCCTGAGCACCTCCTACGGCCCGGCTGCCGCGCGCTTCGGGCTGCATGGCGTGCCCACCGAATGGACGCCGCCGTGGGCAGCGGGCGGCGCGCCGTGGGCGATCGTGACCGCGTGGAATCCCGGCGGACAGCGGCACCCGGACGCCGTGAACCGCCGGGCCGCGTGCCAGCTGCGCCGGGCATGGACCGGGGAGGCCGTGCCCGTCGTGAATGGAGCTGCGCCCTGGGCCGAGGAGGCCCTGCTGCTGCCGGGAGCGCGGCTCCGGGACGCCGCCGCGCTGGGGCGGCAGTTCGGGCAGGCTGCAGTGCTGTGGGGTGCGGGGGGGCGCGTGGCCGTGGTGTGGCTCGGGCCAGTGGTCGTGGAACGCTGCTGGGCGATGCCCGTCGGCCCGTATACTGGTTCCCCGTGACGACCGGTGGACAGGGCGGAATCTCACCGGTGGGGGTCTTGCCCCCGCCTGGCCCCACCTGCGTCCACCTGCCGCTGGAGGTGAGCCCGCAGGAGCTGGCCCGCTACGCTGTGGGCCTCGCCAACGCGCGGGGCGGCACCGTGCTGGTGGGCGTGGATGTGGCCCCCGAGGCCGACGGCGGCCAGCGCGATGCCGGGGAACTCCACCCGCTGATGGTCACGCACGCGATCTTCGAGCTGTCTGGAGGCCGCCTGACCGTGAATGTGCAGCACCACCGCCTGTCCGGGGGCGGGCAGGTGCTGGCGGTGTTCGTGCCGCAGGCGCCCTACGTGCTGGCCGCGCCCGACGGCAGCGTGATCGCGTGGGACGGGGCCCACCTGGTTCCGGTCACGCCGCCGGGGTCGGAACCGGTGGCCGACCAGGACTACACCGCGGTCGTGCCGCCCGACGCCTCGCTGGCCGACCTCGACCCGGCCGAGGTGGCCCGGCTGCGGGGTCTGGGCCGCCGCAGCCAGGTGACGAATCTGCCGGATCTGGAATTTCTGCAGGAGCTGGGTCTGCTGGTGCCCAGCGGGGGAGCGCTGCGGCCCACGCTGGCCGCGATCCTGCTGGCTGGAACTCCGGCAGCGCTGCGGGCGCACGTCCCCCAGGCCGAGGTCTGCTACTACCACCACGTGGACGCCGGCGTGGACTTCCATTTCCGTGAAGACCTGCTGCGGCCCATCCCGGCCCTGCTGACCCGGCTGGCCGAGCTGATCCAGGCCAGGAACCGCTTCACGCCCGTTCAGGTCGGCCTGTTCCGGATCGAGGTCTGGGATCAGGACGAGGCCGTGTACCGCGAGGCGCTGCTGAACGCCCTGACGCACCGCGAATACCGGCTGCGGGACGTGGTGCACGTGCACCACCATCCGGATCGGCTGGAGATCCTGAACCCTGGCGGCCTGCCCGGCGGCATCACGCCGGGGAACATCCTGCGCCACCAGCCCAAGCGGCGCAATCCGCTGCTGGCCGAGGTGCTCTCGCGCCTGGGGCTGGTCGAGCGGGCGGGCGTGGGCGTGGACACCATGTACTCGCTGATGCTGCGGCATGGCAAGGAACCGCCGGAGTACACCACCTACCCCGACGCCGTGACCCTGAGTCTGCACTCGCCGGGCTTCGACGCCGAGTTCGTGCGGTTCGTGGCCCGCAAGCAGGAGGAGATGCAGACGCTGTCGCTGGACATGCTGATCGTGCTGGCCCTGCTGGCGCGCGAGGGCGAGGCGACCCGCGAGACCCTGGCCCGGGCCCTGCAACTCCCGGAAGACCGCACCCCCCGCCTGCTGCGCGGCATGGAGGAGCACGGTCTGATCGGCCGCTCCGGCGTGGGGCGCGGGATCGCCTTTACCCTCAGTGCCGAGGTGCGCGAGGCCCTGGGCCGACCCGAGGTGCCCACGCCGCCAGCCCTGCCGAGGCCGCCGGAACGCCCCGTGGCCGCTCCCCGCCCGGTGCGAACCGTGGCACTGGAACCCGCCGGGCCGTCGCGCGCCGAGGTGCGGGCGATCGCGCTGGCCCTGGCCCGCGAGCGTGGCCGCGTCCGCAACGTGGATCTGCGCGAGACCTGCGGCCTGACCACCCAGCAGGCGTGGCGCACCCTGCGCGGGCTGGTGCAAGACGGCCTGCTGCGCAAGCTGGGCACCGGCACCCGGGACGCCGCCTACGAACAGACCTGAACCACCACGGGCCTGCTCCCGGAGCCGCACCGGCCCATCCGCCACGGCCGGTGCATTCCGTCTGACGCGTGTTCCAGCTCCGTGTCCTCCGGGGATCTGCCGCTCCCGACGTGATCGCGGGCGGCTCCGGAGGGGATGAGGACACGCGGCACAGTGGAGTACACCACCCGCGGCTCACCCCGGTGGAGGATGCTCATTGACACCGCCCACGGCGGGGTGTAGCCTTTTTCATACCAAACCCGTTCGATTGTGGAACCGCTTCCGAAGCAGAAGCGGGTCAGGGCTGAGCCTGACACCCACGCAGGAGGATCCATGAAGAAAGCCATCGCGCTCCTCACCCTCACCGCTGCCGTTGCCTCGGGCAGCCACGCCGGTGCTGTCACCCTCACCATCGCCTGCGGTGCGGTCGGCCAGGAACTGGAACTGTGCAAGGCGGGCGCGGCCCGCTGGGCCGCCAAGACCGGGAACACCGTTAAGGTCTTCGAGAGCCCCAACCTCACCAACGACCGCCTGGCGCTGTACCAGCAGCAGCTGGCCGCCAAGAGCAGCGACATTGACGTGTACCAGCTCGACGTCGTGTGGCCCGGTCTGCTCGCCCAGCACTTCGTCGACCTGAAGGGCAAGGTGCCTGCCGCTGAAGTCAACACGCACTTCAAGGGCATCATCGACGCCAACACCGTGGACGGCAAGCTCGTCGCCATGCCGTGGTTCACGGACGCCGGCCTGCTGTACTACCGCACGGACCTGCTGAAGAAGTACGGCTACAGCGCCGCTCCCAAGACCTGGGCCGAGCTGGCGACCATGGCCAAGAAGATCCAGGACGGCGAGCAGAAGGCCAACAAGGCCTTTGCCGGCTACGTGTGGCAGGGCAAGAACTACGAGGGCCTCACCTGCGACGCCATGGAGTGGCTGGTGTCCTTCGGCGGCGGCACCATCGTCGATTCGACCGGCAAGATCACCATCAACAACGCCAAGGCCGCCCAGGCCCTGGACACCGCCGCAAGCTGGGTCAAGACCATCAGCCCCCAGGGCGTGACCACCTACGGTGAGGAAGAGGCTCGCGGCATCTTCCAGTCCGGCAACGCCGCCTTCATGCGCAACTGGCCCTACGCCTGGGCGCTGGGGCAGGGCGCGGATTCCAAGGTCAAGGGCAAGATCGGCGTGGCCCCCCTGCCCTCGGGCGGCGCGCGCAATGCCGCGACCCTGGGTGGGTGGCAGCTGGGCGTGAGCACGTACTCCAAGAACCAGGCGGCGGCCATCGAACTCACGCGCTACCTCGCCGGCCCCGCCGAGCAGAAGATCCGCGCGATCGAGGGTGCGTACAACCCCACCATCCAGAGCCTCTACAAGGACGCCGACGTCCTGAAGGCCAACCCCTTCTTCGGCAGCCTGTACAGCGTGTTCACCTCGGCCGCTGCTCGTCCGTCCGGCCCGACCAAGAGCAAGTACAATCAGGTCTCGCAGGCCTTCAGCAGCGCCGTCAGCGACGTGCTGACCGGCAAGACCAAGGGTCAGGCTGCCGTGTCGCAGCTCGCCACGACGCTCGCCCGCATCAAGGGCAGCGGCTGGTAAACGAGCAGTCCCCTTCGCCGTCCGCGAAGTTCTCGAGGAGGGACGTCCTGATCCGGGCGTCCCTTTCTCGTCTTCAGGGTGACTGAAGGGCAGGTGGCGGCAGGGGTCGCCTGATCGGAGTATCGTTCAGCACATCACATTGCCGCCCGCCCTGCCGCATTCCCGACACGACCGCACAGGAGGCCTCCACCCATGACCACGAACGCCACTCCCCAGCCCCGCACGGTGGTCAAGACGCGGGGCATCGAGGCGTCCCGCGCCCGCACGGCCCTGTGGCTGCTGCTGCCCACATTGATCGCCATCGCCGTCGTCGCGGGGTATCCGCTGTGGCGTACCATCTTCTTTGCCTTCAAGGAGGCGAACCTCACCTCGCCCGAGACCGCTGTGAACGTGGGGCTCCACAACTTCTGGTTCACCACCGAGGACGGCATCGGCATCGGCTTCCTGCAGGATCCCAAGTGGTGGCAGGCGGTGAAGAACACCATGCTGTTCACAGTTGTGTCGGTGTTCCTGGAGACCGTGTTTGGCATGATCATCGCGCTGGTCGTGAACGGGGCCTTCAAGGGCCGCGCCTTCCTGCGCACCGCCATGCTGGTGCCGTGGGCGATCCCTACCGTCGTGTCGGCGCAGATGTGGGCCTACATGTACAACGATTCCTTCGGCCTGATCGGGCGCGGGCTGCTGGGCGGTCAGGCGCTGCTGGCCGAGCCGGACAAGGCCATCTGGGCGATGATCGCCGTGGACGTCTGGAAGACCACGTCGTTCATGGCCCTGCTGATCCTGGCGGGCCTGCAGAGCCTCCCGAGCGACATGTACGAGGCGGCCGACATGGACGGCGCGAGCAAGTGGACGCAGTTCTGGCGCATGACCCTGCCCCTGCTGCGGCCCGCGCTGCTGGTCGCGCTGGTGTTCCGCTCGCTGGACGCGCTGCGGGTGTTCGACATCATGTACGTCATGCTCGGGCCGGTGAACGCCGCGAGCACCTCCATGACCGGCTACGCCCGCCTGAACCTGATCGACAACTCGCTGCTGGGGATGGGCAGCGCGATCTCGGTGGCGATCTTCCTG
Organism: Deinococcus sp. AB2017081; assembly: GCF_034440735.1. Taxonomy (NCBI): domain Bacteria; kingdom Thermotogati; phylum Deinococcota; class Deinococci; order Deinococcales; family Deinococcaceae; genus Deinococcus; species Deinococcus sp. AB2017081. The sequence continues at coordinate 1,748,793 of NZ_CP140098.1, forward strand.
ATCATCATGGTGATCGTCGTCATCTACGTCACGGCGTTCCGCGTGAAGTTCGACTGAGGGGGTACGGATCATGAACCTGCAGCGCACCAATCCCGGCCTGTACTACCTCCAGCGCACCGCGTTCTACGTGCTGGTCATCGCGATCACCTTCTACCTGCTGTTCCCGTTCGTGTGGGCGGTCATCACGTCCTTCAGCAAGGGTGCGAATCTGTTCCTCACGCCCGGAGAGTTCCTGGTCGCCCCGAAGACCCTGGACAACTATGTCCAGGTGTTCGGCAACCCGGCCTTCCAGCGCGGCCTGCTGTACAGCGTGATCGCAGCGGTGGGCGCGGTGGCGATCAGCATCCTGTTCGGCTCGTTTGCCGCGTATGCACTCGGGCGCTTCCGCTTCGCCGGGAAACAGGCCGTGCTGTACATCATCCTGGCCGTCAGTGTGTTCCCGCAGATCGCCGTGCTGGGCGGCCTGTTCACGCTGATCCGTTCGGCCGGGGTGTTCAACAACCCCCTGGCACTGATCTTCTCGTACCTGATCTTCACCATCCCCTTCACGGTGTGGGTGCTCACGTCCTTCGTGCGTGACATCCCCGGCGAGCTGGAAGAGGCCGCCCTGGTGGACGGCGCGAGCCCCCTGCAGACACTGTTCCTGGTGCTGTTCCCGGTGATGATGCCCGCGCTGGTCACGACCGGCCTGCTGGCCTTCATCAACTGCTGGAACGAGTACCTCTTCGCCCTGACCTTCACGAGTTCCAACCGCACGGTGCCGGTCGTGATCGCCAACTACTCCGGCGCGTCGCAGTACGACCAGCCGTGGGGGCCGATCATGGCCGCCAGTATCGTCGTGACCGTGCCGCTGATCATTCTGGTGCTGGTCTTCCAGCGCAACATCGTGTCCGGCCTGACCGCCGGGGCCGTCAAGGGCTGACCGACGGGGTTCACAGGCAGGGCCGCTCCTCCAGTCGGGGGGCGGCCCTGATCTGTGCGCGTCAGTTCAGGCGACTCAGGGTGTGGTCAAGCGGCTCGCCGGCATAGGTCGCGGCCACGTCCTTCAGGATGCGCCTTGCTAGGGCCAGCAGGTCGTCCTCGCCGGTGGTGTCCAGGCGGAACACGCCGCCGTCGCCGTACTCGCCCTGGAAGGCGCCGTCGTAGCGCCGCACGCGCACCAGCACCTCGCACAGACCCAGGCGCAGCCACGCGGCGTGGAAGCCGCCGGTCGGGGTCGGCCGCAGGCGGTGCAGGGGATCGGGCACGACATCCAGCGTGACGTTGTTCAGGGGCAGACCCGGCCCACTGGCGCTGCGCAGAGCGTGGTACAGCGCGTGCAGGAAGGTCTCGCACGCGCGGGCCTCGGCCTGCCGCCGCTCGGCGTGCCGCTGGATGATGCCCTGGAGTTCGTCGAATTCGCTCATGGTGTCGGCTCGCTGCGTTCCCATTCGTACCACGGATGGGCCCCCTGCACGGTGACCGCTATGCTGCCCGCGTGAGTGCCACCCCACCTGCCGCCCTGTTCGTCTCCAACGGCACTGCCGAGGATCACATCGGGGCCCGGCTGGCCGGTCTGCTGGGGCCCGAGTGGGCGATTCGATCCTCGCCTCTGGTCGGCCGTGGCGGGGCCTACGCGGGCCTGTCCAACGGGGAGCGGGTGGGCCGGGTGCTCGACCTGCCCAGCGGCGGCTTTCCCTTCGGCAGTGCCGCGAACCTGCGGGCCGACCTGCGGGCCGGCCTGATCCGCGACTCGCTGGGCCAGTGGGCCGACGCCGTGCGCGGTGCCCGTGGCGCGGCCGTAGTGGTCGTCGTGGGCGATGCCTACGCCCTGATGGTCGGCACACTGGCGGCGCGGCGGGCGGGCGCGGCGCTGGTGCATGTGCAGCCGCTGCTCAGTGCCCACTATCTGGACGGCCTGGGGCTGCGCGGCACCCTGCGGGAACTGAACGCCCTGGGCGCGAACCGCCCCATGGAGTACGAACTGGCCCTGGCCCGCCGCGCCGACGCCGTGTACGTGCGGGACGCCCATACCGCCCGCTACTACACCGACCGGGGCGTCCCAGCGCGGTTCGCCGGCAGTTTCGCCATGGACGTGCTGCCCGAACCGGAACGGCCGCTGCCTCTGCGCGGTGACCGGCCCGTGCTGGCCCTGCTGCCCGGTACCAGGGGCGACCACCGCGAGAGCCTGCCGGTCATGCTGCGGGCCGCCGCTCTGTTGCCCGGCCTCCAGGCCCTGGTCGCGTGGGCCCACCCGTGGGAGGCCGTGACCCTGCCCGACGGCTGGACACTGGCCGTGCAGAGTGACCAGAGGGCCACCGCCTCTGGCGATGGGGGAGCGGTCGTGCTGCTGCGCGGCGCCTTCGGGGCGCTGGCACGGGCGGCAGACATCGCCGTCGGGACGTCCGGCACGGCCAATGAGCAGCTGGCCGGCCTGGGCGTGCCGGTCGTGGCCTTCGCCACCGCTGGCCCGCAGTACACCCCCGGCTTCGCGCGGCGGCAGGGCCGTCTGCTGGGCGACGCGCTGAGCGTGGTGCCGGCCGACCCGGCGGCCGTGGCGGGCGAGGTGCGAACCCTGCTGGCCGACGGCACGAGACGTGCCCGCGCCGCGCTGGCGGGGCTGGAACGGATCGGGCCGGCGGGGGCGCTGCCGGTCATCGCCGCCGAGATCCGCCGGCTGGCAGGGCGGTGATCAGGAACCGGGGCGGGGGCCGGCGTTCAGGGCATTGCGGGCGTTCTCCGGCAGGCTCACGCGGTCGCGGCGCAGCAGGGCGGCGCGGGGACGCCGCAGCAGCAGCGACAGGTACACGTCGGCCTGCTGCGCCAGGAACTCGCGGTAGCCGTCCTCCTGGCCGCTGCGGACACACTCCAGCGCCAGCAGGTCGAGCTGCCCTTCGAGCAGGCGCAGCGCCAGGTGTCGGGCGGCGTTGGCCCCGCTGTCGCCAATCACCTCGGCCACACTGGGGAGCCGTTCCGGGTCGCGCAACAGGCTGCGGGCGGTACGTTTCACGTTGGGGTCGGCCAGGGTCAGCGTGCACGCGCGGCAGGGCTGCTCCGCGCTGGGTTCCTCGCACACCGGGCACGGCCGCCAGCCCTGCTCCTCGCGCCACTTGCGCGCCCGGGTGATCGCCTCGGCCGCCTTCAGCGCGGCCGGGCGCAGGTCGCCCTGCACGTCCTTCACGAGTCGGCGGGCCCGCGCCTTGTCCGGAGCCGGCAGCGCCGGGGGCGGCGGGGCCATGACCGCCTCGCGCACGGGGCCGACGCTGAAGCGCAGCTCGGTCACCGAGTCGTCGCCCAGCAGCGCCCGCAGGGCCTTCAGGAAGTGGTGGCGCTGCATGGTCAGGTGGTGCGCGGTCGCGCTGTCGCGCACCTCGATGAACAGCACGCTGCCCTGCTGGGTGCGCGGCCGGGTCAGGCGGGCGATCTCCGGCCCGACCGCCTGCGGCCACGCCAGGATCGCCCGGGCCCGCCCGACCCCCCGCGCCAGCTTGGCCGTGCCCAGCGTCGCGCTCATCAGTTCCCCGATGCCACGCGGCCCGCTCAGGCGGCGTCCGCCCTGTTTGCGGTAGGGATTACTCATGCGTCCCGCTCCGCCAGCACCTCGGGCCGCCGCTCCAGCTCATCTGGCACCTCGGCGTCCGGCAACTCCCACGCGTCACCCTCGGGGGTGAAGCGTCCGGCGTGGGCACGCAGGGTCTGGGCCGCGCCCGGTGCCCGCTCGGTGCCGGTCACGATGGCCTGGGGCACGCTGGCTGCCAGATCGAGCAGGAAGGCCCGGCGGCCCGGATCGAGTTCCGCCGAGAAGTCGTCGACGAGCAGCACCGGCCGCTCGCCGAAGCGTTCGGCCAGCAGTTCCAGCTCGGCGCGGCGCAGCGCCAGGGCGATGGTGCGGCCCTCGCCCCGGCTGGCGTACTCGGTGGCCGCGAATCCGCCCAGCGTGAGCAGCAGGTCGTCGCGGTGCGGCCCGGTGACGGTGGAACCCCGGGCCAGTTCCTCGGCCTGCCGGGACGCCAGATCGGCGGCGAAGGTCTCGGGCGTGGTCGATTCCGTGAGTTCCAGGGTCAGCACCTTGCGGCTGCCCAGACCGGCGTTCGCCTCGGCGGCCAGCTCGCTGAGGCGGGTCAGGGCGCGGCGACGGAACAGCATGATCTCCGGCCCCAGCCTGACCAGGGCGTCGTCCCAGACCTGCGTGGCCCAGCTCTCGCCGCCGCGCAGGGCCGCGTTCCGCTGCGACACGGTGCGCTCGTAGCGGGCGAGCTGCTGGGCGTAGCGGGCACTGACCCGCGACAGCAGCGAGTCCAGGTAGGCCCGCCGCCCGGCCGGGGCACCGAAGACCAGTTCACTGTCCTCGGGGCGGATCCACACCGCGCTGCCACGCGGCAGGTCGCCGGCCCGCACGCGCACGCCGTCCACTTTCAGCTGGCGCCGCCCGCGCCCCAGGCCGACCTCCTGGATGCTGAGCGCCCCGGCGGACTCCAGGTCGGCGCGCACATACGCCTCCTTCTCGCCCTGCTGCACCAGCTGTTCCAGGCGGGTCACGTCGGTCAGGCCGGTCAGGGCCAGGAAGGCGGCCTCCAGCAGGTTGGTCTTGCCCGCGCCGTTCTCACCGTACACGCCGGTCACGCCCGCCGGGAACCGCAGCGTGCACGGAGCCAGGTTCCGGTAGTTCAGGGTCGAGAGCGAGTCCAGGCGCACGGGCTGCATTCTAGGCCGCGCGACGGGGGAGGACTGTCTGGGTGCTCCTCATGTCCTGGCCTGGCGGTCGTCCCTATGCTGCGGGCATGACTCCCCGGCGCGGCGACCTCGTGATCGTGACTCCCCATTCCTCCGGGCAGGTGCCGGCCGATGTGCTGCGAGACATGCTGGGCGACGCCGCGTACGACACCCCCACGCGCACGGCCTTCCTGCGCCGCCTGTTTCTGGATGGCGACCCCTATACCGATCTGATCTACGCGCTGCCCGGAGCGCGGCACATCAATGCGCCGTGGAGCCGTTTCGTGGTCGATCTGAACCGCGAGCGCGACGACCGCGTGGACAACGGCGTGATCAAGCTCGTGGATTTCACGCGCACACCGCTGTACCCGGCAGGCTTCACCCTGACCGAGGCGGCCCGTGACGCGCGGCTGCGCCGGATCTGGGATTCCTTTGACGCCCAGGTCACGGACAGCCTGCCCGGCGCCGCCCTGATGATCGTCGGGCACTGCATGGGCACGCACGGCCCCGCGCTGGGCCACGACACCGGCACCCCGCGCCCTGCCATCTGTCTGATGCCCGGCGAGGACGACGCTCCGACGGTGCCCCGCGAGCACTGGCCCGCGCTTAAAGCCGCGTGCGAGGCCGCCTTCGCGGACGTGATCGCTGCCAGTCCGTTCGAGCGCGTGACCATCGGGGAGCCGTGGCAGAGCGACACCCTGAGTGTGACCCACTCGCGGCGCAGCGGTGTACCCGCCCTGGGTATCGAGGTGAACGCGGGCCTGTACCTGGGCAGTGGGGGAGAGCCGGTGGACGGCGCCATCCGGGCCCTGAACGCGGCCTTCGCGCAGTTCGCAGACGCGGCGCTGACGCTGCTGACCTGAGTCTGGCGCCGTGTCCTACGCCTCGCGGGTCGCCAGGGCGCGGATCACGGTCAGGAGTTCCCGGGCCGCCTGCGGATCGGCCGCGTGCCGGAAGGCGTCCTCCAGCAGTGCCAGTCCCCGTGCGGCCTGGGCATGCGCGCAGTCCTGGGCCTGGGTCACGCTGCCCGAGGCCAGCAGCCACGCGTGGATGTCCGCGATCACCGCCTCGTCCTTGTCGGTTCGCCCCCGGCGCATCTGCTGCAGGAAGATGTGGCGCTGTTCCTCGGGGGCATCCTCCAGCCAGCGCAGCACGATCATGGTGCGCTTGCCCTCCAGCAGGTCGCCGCCGATCTCCTTGCCGTACTTCGCGGGGTCGCCTGCCAGGTTCAGCACGTCGTCGCGGATCTGGAACGCGGTACCCAGCGCGAGGCCCGCCTCCGTGAAGGCCGGATCCGGCTGTGCGCCTGCCGCCATCGCCCCGAGCCGCAGCGGCGAGATCACGGTGTAGTGGGCGGTCTTGAGCTCGACCATCTGCACGTAGTCCTCGGCCCGCAGGTTCCACTCGCGGTGCTCGACCCACGACAGGTCGAGGTGCTGGCCCTCGGCGGTGCGGTGGATCATGTGCAGGAACTCCGGCATGGCGCCGGGCACGCCCGAGCGCAGCACGGCCTCCCACATGTAGATGTGCAGCGCGTCCCCCGCGTTGATCGCCAGCGGAACGCCGTGCAGGCGGTGCAGCGCGGGCTTCCCGCGCCGCTCCTCGGAGTCGTCCTCGATGTCGTCGTGGATCAGCACCCAGTTCTGGAACAGCTCCAGCGCCGCCGCGAGCCACAGCGCTCCCTCGTAGGCGGGGGTGCCGGGTGCGGCGCCGTGGGCACGGGCACTGGCGAGCAGCAGTTCCGAGCGGATGCCCTTGCCGCCCCGCAGGGGATAATCGCGCAGCATGTCGGCGTAGGCCTGGAGTTCTGGCCGGGCCTCCCCCGTGGGCAGCAGAGACAGCACGCGCGACAGCAGTTCTTCCCTCATCGGGCCGCAGTCTAGCGGCTGTGCGTCTGAAATCGCCCCAGACCGTGCCGGGGGAACAATCGTGGGCCGCCGGACAGACGCGGCTGGTTCCGTCCGCCACGATCAGCTCATGAGACGCACTCTGAAACTCGCGTTGCTGGCGGTCGGGGCGGTCGCCGTGCTGGCCGCGTGTGCCCCGGCCCTGACGCCCGGCCCCGACGGGCAGACCCTGCGCCCCGCCGTGAGCGGCGAGCGGCAGACCCTGGAACTGCCGGGGTTCGGCCGCGCCGCGTACTACGCCGATCCGCGCGGCCAGGGCCGCCCCCTGATCCTCACGCCGTCCGTGAATGCCGCCGCCAGCGCCTACGAGATGAAACCGCTGTGGGACGCCTACGCCGGTACCCGGCCCGTGTACGCGCTGGAGTGGCCGGGCTTCGGCAGCAGTGACCGCCCCGACACACGCTACACCCCGGCCCTGATGACGGCCGCCCTGACGGCCCTGGTCGCCCGGCTCGGCACCGACGTGGATGTCGTGGGGCTGTCGCTGGGCAGCGAGTTCGTCGTCCGCGCCGCGCTTCAGGAGCCGCGCATCCGCACCGTGGCACTGATCAGCCCCAGCGGTCTGGGTCAGCCGCGCCCGGGCACGCAGCAGGCGAGTGCCGACGACGGCGGCCAGCGGCTGTACCGCACCCTGAACGCCGTCAGCACACCCCTGTACGGCCTGCTGCGGCTGCGCCCTGTCATCGAGTCCTTCCTGGAGCGGTCGTTCCGGGGGCCGGTCGACCAGGGCCTCGTGGACTACGGCTACGACACGGCGCGCCAGCCCGGCGCGAAGTACGCTCCCGTGTATTTCATCAGTGGACAGCTGTTCACCCCCGACGCCTACGCCGAGCTCTACAGCCGGCTGACCATCCCGGCGCTGGTGCTGTATGACCAGGATGCCTTCGTGTCCTTCGACCGCCTGTCCCTGTTCACCGCGCAGCCCGGTGTCCAGGCCGTCCGGATCCCGGAGACCGACGGCCTGCCACAGTTCGAGAAGCTGCCCGATGTCCGGGCGGCCCTGGACGCCTTCTGGGCCGCCCACCCCTGACTCCCCCTGAATCCTTGGCGTCACATCAAGGACTCATATCCGCCACATCAACGTCTGATCATCCCCTGATCACGGGTCGCCGCGCACACTGCTGGCATGACCCTTCTGTTCGCCCTGGCCGCCATTGCCCTGCCCCTCCTGCTCGCGCCGGTGCTGTATCCGGGACGTGGTCAGGATGATCTGCGCCCCGATTCCTGAACACAGTCCAGGCGTATGAACCGCGAACACGGTACCGCGGCCAGGAGTAGCGTAAGGGGTCGGGAATCCACAGCGCGTGGCGGGTCGGCCCATCGGAGGAACCGGAACTGATGCTGTCGGAAGCGGTGGATCAGGGCCAGTCACGAGGGACGGGGCCGGAGTCAGGGCACAGGAGGGGTCGCCGCCGGGCCGGTATGGCGATCCGCGTACTGCCGCTCATGGTGTTCCTGACGCCGGGCCAAATCCGCAAGACTTCCCAGGATGGTGAGCAGGACGATCAGTCCGAGCATACAGGGCTCCTCCGCGACCCAGCCTGCGCCTTCCGGGTCAGCCCGTCGTCATGGTTCAGCATGGCGAGCGCCGCCTGACAGCGGTTGGAATGGGAAGTGAGGGGCATCAGTTCAGCCCCTCACTTCCCCTGAAACCTGCTGTGGCACAGGTCGTGCGGCGGTCAGGCGGCGTGAATCCAGAGCTGCAGACGCTTCTGCCGGTCAGTCCTCGTCATCGGGCAGGTCGGCGTTCGAGTAGACGTTCTGCACGTCGTCGAGTTCCTCCAGCGCGTCAATGACGGTCAGCAGCCGCCGGGCGTCGTCACCGGCCACGGCCACGGTGTTGGTGGCGATCATGGTGATCTGGGCGCTCTCGACGGCGAAGCCTGCCCCGGTCAGGGCGTCCTGTACGGCGTACAGGTCATGCGGCGCGGTGCTGATCTCCAGGCCCTCCTCGGATTCCTGGATGTCCTCCGCGCCGTGCTCGATGGCTGTCTCCTGGGCCTGCTCGCTGGTGTCGCGGATCAGCAGCACGCCCTTCTTCTCGAACTGCCACGCCACCGAGCCGCTGTTGCCCAGGCTGCCGCCGCGCTTGTTGAACACCGCGCGGATGTCGGCCACAGTCCGGTTCACGTTGTCGGTCAGGGTCTCGATGAAGATCGCCGTGCCGCCCGGCCCGTAGCCCTCGTACGTGACCTCCTTGTACTCGGCGGCGCCCTCGGCCGCTCCCACGGCACGCTTGATGGCATTCTCGATGTTGTCGGCGGGCACCGTGTCGGTCTTGGCGGCCGCGATGGCGTTTTTCAGGCTCAGGTTGCCGGCCGGATCGCCGCTGCCGCCGGATCGCACGGCGGCCTGGATGGCACGGATGTGCTTGGAGTACATCGCGCTGCGTTTCTTGTCGTTCGCGCCCTTCTTGCGCTTGATCTGCGCCCACTTGCTGTGACCGGCCATGTTTCAGAACACTCCTTGCAGGGTGATCGCGCCTGACCCCGTGTGGGGCGGCGCGTGACGGCGGACATTCTAGCGTGCCGGGTCTGGTGCGGCTCCAGGGTTCGCGGGCACGGTCGGTGTCACAGCAGGGTTCAGGGGGAGTGAGGAGTTCCCTCACTCCTCCTGAACCGAGCGGAGCGAGGGACGGACACAGCAGCGGTTGGACGTGGAAGGGAGGGGCATCAGTACTGAACACCGCTGTCAGTGGCGCGTCGCCGGATCCCACTGGCCCCACAGCCCGCCGCCGCTCACTGCTGCGCGATGCTGCGGTCTCCGATCACCAGATGCAGGTCGCCCACGCCCGGCGCGGTGACCGTCGCGTGCCGCCCGACGATCGCCCGCGTGAGCGGCCGCTCCGGGTGCAGGATCCGGGCGAAGTCGTCGATCAGGCTGTCCGTGACGGTGGCACCGTGGATCCGGGCATGGGCCCCGACGCTGACGTTCGGCCCCAGCGTGGAGCCCCGGATGCTGGCATGGGGCCCGATCCACAGCGGGCCGGTCAGGTCGCTGTCCTGCACGCTCGCGCCAGGTTCGACCACCACCAGACCGCGCAGATCGCTGCTCAGGACGCGGCCCTCTACCCGGCCCGTGAGCTGGCCCAGGAAGTACGTGTTGGCGACCAGCAGGTCGGCCGGGGCGCCGGCGTCGCTCCAGAACCCCCCGAATTCCACGGCCCGCACGGTACCCCCGCGCGCCACCAGGGCCATGATCGCCTGCGGGAACTCCAGTTCGCCCCGCGTGCTGGGCAGCAGGGCGGCCACGTCGTCCAGCAGATCCGGATGAAATGCGAACACACCGCACGCGGCCAGATCGCTCTCGGGGTGCAGCGGCTTCTCGACCACGCGGAGCAGGCGGCCATGCTCGACCACCGCCACGCCGTAGGCCTGTGGATTCGGCACGCGCTTGACCCCGACCACGGCGTCCGCACCGTCCTCCAGCGCGGTTCGCAGGGGCAGCAGGCTGTCCTGGAAGAGGTTGTCGCCCAGGTACAGCAGCGTGGGCCGGTCGGCCAGGAACTCGCGCGCCGCCAGGACGGCGTGTCCGGTGCCCAGGGCCTCGCGCTGCTGGATGAAGTGCACCGGTCCCAGGTGCTGCGTCGCGTCGCGCAGATCCTGCTCGCTGGCCGGACTGACGACCACCCCGATGCGCTCCACACCGGCCTGCCGCAGCGCCGCCACCGCACGGGCGATGATGGGCACACCGGCCACCGGCACCGCGTGCTTGGGGCGCGTGGCACTGACGGGCAGCAGGCGGCTGCCACGTCCGGCGGCGAGAATCAGACCATTCATGAAATCGGTCGCACTATAGCTGCCCAGCATGAGGGCCGCACGGGCGGAATGTCCGCCACGACCTCGGCACCAAAACCACCTTCCGGCATCACCGGCGCAGCGCGTCCTCCAGCGCGTCCATGAAGTCGTCCTCGGCGTCCAGCCACGGGTAGTGGCCGGCGTCCAGCACCGTCACGTCGCCGTCGGCGAGATCTGCCACGTACTGCACCTGCTCCGGGTAGGAACTGCGGTCGTGGGCCCCCGCGATCACGTACACCGGCCGGCGCAGCTCGGTCAGGAAGGGCGCATACTCGAACTCCCACAGCCCCTGGTTCACCAGCGCCTGCTGCACCTCGCCGCCGCCGACGAGCTGGCCCTCGGCGTCGAGGAACTCCAGGCGCATGCGGCTGGCGGCGTCCTTGAAGTGCAGGGCGTTCAGCAGATCCCGGGCGTTCAGCAGCGCGAAGGCCTGCTCGATCCGGGCCGCTCCCACCTGGGGATGCTGGCCGTCCGGGGTCTGCGCCCGCAGGTTGGCCGCCGGATCGTCCAGCGCCACACCGCGCCGGGCGCTGGCCTCGGACAGCAGCGTCAGGGCGAGTTCCGGGAAATGCACCCAGGGGTTCACGGCGATCACCCGCTCGGTCCGGGTGGGGTGGCGCCGAGCATACTCCAGCGCCACCAGTGCGCCGAAGCCGTGCCCCAGTGGCACGATCCGTTCGGCACCGAGGAACTCGCGCAGCGCCTCGATGTCCTCGACCAGCGTGTCCAGATCCAGGGTGTCCTCGCCCTGCTCGGTCTCGGACAGCGGCCCGCTGCGGCCGGCGCCGCGCTGGTCGAGGTACACCGTGCGGCGCGGCATGCGCTCGGCGACCATCGCCTGGAACGAGTAGGCGTTGTAGCCCGGCCCACCGTGCAGGAAGACGACCGGGGCGTCGCCATGGTCGTCGCCGGACACCTCGAAATACAGGTCGGCCCCGTTCAGGTGCTCGTGGTGTACGTCGGCGTCCAGCGGCAGCACGGTGTCCAGGTCTGTGTCCGGTGGGGGGGTGGTGTGGTCACGGTCTGGAGCGTCCGGGGTCATGCGGCCATTCTAGGGAGTGTCCTGCGCTGGACGCCGGGCGGGCACGCTACCCTGCCGCCATGTCCAGTCCCGATTCCAGCGCTCCTCAGGGCATCGCATTCACGCTGGACGGTGTGGACGACCTGGGGTTCGCCCGCATCCTGAACGACGTGATGCACGACGCCGCGTTCGGCCGGCCGCTCCAGATCCAGGCCCAGGAACCCCGCACCGGATCTGCCGCCCGCCTGACCGTCGTGTTCCAGCCCGAACACCGCCAGGTGGCCGTGGACGCCATGCAGCGCCTGAAGACCATCCTGCTGCGCCACGGCGTACAGGTGGATTCCATCTCCGTGCCCGGCAGGGACGCCAGGAACCGTCATGAATGACCGGCGGCACAGCTGATTTCCTCGTCAGGCCGGCACTGCGGCTGTTAAGAGAGCCTAAATCACGGCTGGGACTGCGCTCCCGACGTGGCCCCTACGATTGGCAAAACTGATGGTGCGTCACGGGGTGAAGGGAAGCGGATCAGGATGTCACCAGTCCTGGTGTGTGGAAGGGCCTTCGGATGCTGCCCCAAAGGAGAAACACGGGCACTTATGGAGCAGAGAATCCTACTGATCGAGGACAATCCCGACATCACCCGGGTCGTCCAGTATGAACTGGAACAGGCCGGCTACAACGTCCTGAGCGCGCCGGACGGTGTCACCGGTCTCACGGCCGCCCGTGAAAGCACCCCGGATCTGGTGATTCTCGATCTCGGCCTGCCGGATCTGGACGGCGCGGAGATTGCCCGGCGCCTGCGCAAGACCAGCAGCGTGCCGATCATCATCCTGACGGCCATGGACGCGGTCGACCGCAAGGTCAACCTGCTGGAGGCGGGCGCGGACGACTACATGACCAAGCCCTTCCATCCCGAGGAACTCGTTGCCCGCGTGAAGGTGCAGCTCCGGCACCAGCAGCACGGCGAGGTCATCTCGATCGGGGCGCTGGAGATCCATCCGCAGAAGCGGCTGTGCCACTACAACGGCCACGAGGTGCGGCTGTCGCCGAAGGAATTCGATCTGCTGACCTTCCTGGCCCGCCAGCCGGGCCGCGTGTATTCGCGCCAGGAGATCGAGCGCGAGGTCTGGAACGGCGAACTGCCCAGCAACAGCAACGTTGTGGACGTTCACATGGCCAACATGCGGGCCAAGCTCCGCGACCTCGACGGCTACGGGATCATCCGCACGGTGCGTGGGATCGGCTACGCCCTGAAGACGCCCTGACCCCCGAACAGGGATACTGGCCGCCTGACTGATGCAGGCGGCCGGTTTCCGTGCGTCTCTGACTCTACCGGCGGCGCGTGTTGCGCTTCCGCCCGAACATGAACCACGCTGAGCCCGCCGCGAGCAGGCCCACGCCCGCGTAGCCCCAGACGTTCGGCCCAGCAGGGGCAGTGACGGAGCTGCCGGTGTCGGCGGGCACATCGCTCAGGTTGCCCGTCCCGGTGGTCGTGGGCGAGACCGTCTGCACCACATCTGGCGACACCGCGTCCGCGATGGCATCGACCGCGAGATAGAGCACGGCGAAGCGGAACAGGTTGCTGCCGATGCCCTTGCTGCGGTAGTAGCTCTGCGGATACGGGTAGTACCGCCCGTTCTGGAGCTGGTGCGGGTAGGCGCTGCTGCGCGTGGCCGAATACGTCAGGGCCGTGCGCGGCACCCCGGCGGGCAGACGCGCACTGCGCCACGCACTGACCTGCGAGGGCGTGACGGCCGCCGCCGCCGCGCGGTTCGCGGGGCTGGAGCGCACGCTGGCTGCGCTCGGCAGGGCGGCGCTGCGCTGGGCGGTACTGGTCGAGCGGCTGGGGATGGGTGTGGTCGGCCGGGGCGCCGTATTGCGCGGCACGGTCACGCGGGGTGCCGAGTACGTGCTGCTGCGGGACGTGCTGCGGCTGCCGCCGAAGCTGCCGCCACTGCGCCGGGCGGCGTCGGCCACTCCGCCCAGCAGGGCCAGGGTCGTCAGGGTGACGGTCAGGGGGCGTTTCATCACTTCTGTAGTACGTGCCAGGCGGGGCAAACGTTCCGCCCGGACACGGCAGGGGAAGACCTGGGCGACCTCTCGTTCTCCCGCTGAACCGCCGTCATTCCGGCCAATGCCCTAGACCGCCCCCACGTACCGACAGGGGACGCGCCTACCATGCAGTCATGCAGTGTTCCAGCGCGTTCTTTTATTGGTTCCGGTTCCACCGGGCCTGACGTCGCGCTGTCCTCGACACCACCGCCCGGTGAGCCCTTCAAGGCCACCGGGCGCGTTCCTTTCCGCCGTCCCGGCACAGGAGTTCCTCCCATGACCCACCCCGATCCGATCATCCAGGCTGGCCGCACCGAGAACCTCAACGTGTCGGGGTTCACCCCCCTGATCACGCCGCGTGCCCTCAAGGCCCTCCACCCCCTGACGGCCGCTGCCGAGCGCACCGTCCTGGCGGGCCGCCGCGCGGCGCAGGACATCCTGCACGGCCGCGACGACCGGCTGCTGGTCGTGGTCGGCCCGTGTTCCATCCACGACCACGCGCAGGCTATCGAGTACGCCCACCGGCTGGCCGGCCTGCGCGAGCGCGTGAAGGACACCCTGGAAGTCCAGATGCGCGTGTACGTCGATAAACCCCGCACCACCGTCGGCTGGCGGGGTTACCTGCTCGACCCCGACATGACCGGCGCGAACGACATCAACAAGGGGCTGGAGCTGACCCGCCGGCTCATGATCGAGGTGAGCGAACTGGGCCTGCCGGTCGCCACGGAACTCCTCGATCCCTTCGCACCGCAGTACCTGTTCGATGCCGTGGCGTGGGCGTGCCTGGGGGCCCGCACGACCGAGTCCCAGACCCACCGCGTCATGGCAAGCGCGGTGTCGGCTCCGATGGGCTTCAAGAACGGCACCGGCGGCGGGATCAAGCTGGCCGTGGACGCCATCGTGGCGGCCCGCGCCCCGCACGCCTTCTTCACGGTCGACGACGACGGTCAGGCGTGCATCGTCCACACCCTGGGCAATCCGGATGGACACGTGATCCTGCGCGGCGGGCGGGGCGGCCCGAACTATGCTCCGCAGTTCGTGCAGGAGGCCGCCGACCTGATGACCGCCGCTGGCCTGACCCCGGCCGTGATGGTGGACTGCTCGCACGCCAACAGCGGTAGCGACCACACCCGCCAGGGCCTGGTCTGGCGCGACGTGCTGCACCAGCGGGCCGCCGGCCAGCGGGCCATCAAGGGCCTGATGGTCGAGAGCCACCTGCGCGGCGGCAAGCAGGCCATCCCTGCCGACCTGTCGCAGCTCGTGCCCGGCGTGAGTGTCACCGACGCCTGCGTGGGCTGGGACGAGACCGAGGCGCTGCTGCTGGAGGCCCACGCGGCACTGGGGCGCGAGGCCGTTCAGAACTGAAGGCAGGTTAAGCCGATCCCACACTCCGGAGAGCGGTGGGTTCGGCAGACTGCACGGATGGCGGCACGGAACGGACGGACTTTCGGAGGCGGGCGCCCTCCCGGTGAGCGTCCCAGCAAGGTCTGCCCGGTGTGTGGCCTGCCCTTCACGTGGCGCAAGAAGTGGGAACGCGACTGGGAGCACGTCAAATACTGCTCCGACCGCTGCCGGGCGGCGGCGAAGAAGGCCGCGTCATGACCGCCGCCGCGCCCGCGTGGGGGCTCGTCTGCATGACCGTCGGGCCGGAACTGCGCTTCCGCACCATCACCCGCACGCGGTACGAACAGCTCGACCCGTCCGCGCGGGAGGCCGCTCTGCATAGCATCTACGCGCACAACATCGCCCGCACCGGGGCGGCGGCCGGCTACTGCGCGGGACGGGGCATCGGCATGTACCGCCTGAGTTCGGCACTGTTCCCCATGCTCGATCTGCAGGGCGACGACACGGGCGCGGCCGTCCTGGACGCCCTGGCACCGGAACTCCGGGCGGCAGGGCAGGGTTTCCTGGACGCCGGGATCCGCGTGCTGATGCACCCCGATCAGTTCATCGTGCTGAATTCGGACAGCCCCGGCGTGCGGGAGCGCAGCGTGCAGGCCATGGTCGCCCACGCCCGTGTGATGGACGGCCTGGGCCTGGAACGCAGCCCGTGGAACCTGCTGCTGCTGCACGGCGGCAAGGGCGGGCGCGGGGCCGAGCTGGCGGCCGTCATCCCGGATCTGCCGGACGGCGTGCGTCTGCGCCTGGCGCTGGAGAACGACGAGCGGGCGTACGGCCCCGCCGACCTGCTGCCGGTGTGCGAGCAGGCGGGCGTACCCCTGGTCTTTGATGCCCACCACCACGTCGTCCATGACGCTTTGCCAGATCAGGAGCATCCCAGTGTGCGGCAGTGGGTGCTGGCGGCCCGCGCCACCTGGACGCCGCCGGAGTGGCAGGTCGTTCACCTGAGCAACGGCATCGACGGCCCACAGGATCGCCGCCACAGCTTTCTCGTCGCCGCCGTGCCCAGCGCCTACGCCGACGTCCCGTGGATCGAGGTCGAGGCGAAGGGCAAGGAGGAGGCGATCGCCGCACTGACCGCCCCGGTGTGACGCGCTACGCTGTGGCTGTGGATGTCGTCGTGTTCGATCTGGAAACCACGGGCCTGTCGCCTGAGCGCGATGGCATTGTCGAGATCGGTGCGCTGCGCGTCGTGGATGGCCGGATCGATGAGACGCAGCGGTACGAGACCCTGGTACGCCCGACCACGGCCGCCGGCGACCCCATGCTGATTCCCTGGCACGCCGAGCGCGTCCACGGCATCAGCAACGAGATGGTTCGCCACGCGCCGACCATCGACCAGGTGCTGCCGGAGTTCCTGGACTTCGTGGGTGGGTCGGCGGTCGTGGCGCACAACATCGGGTTCGACGGCGGCTTCATGCGGGCCAACGCCGCCCGACTGGGCCTGATGTGGCAGCCTGCCGCCGAGCACTGCACGGTTGTGCTGTCGCGCCGGGCGTTCCCGAAGGAGCGTGCCCACAACCTGACGGTGCTGGCCGACCGCCTGGGGCTGAACTTCGCGCCGGGAGGCCGTCACCGTTCCTTCGGAGACGTGCAGGTCACGGCGCAGGCCTACGTGCGGTTGCTGGAGCTCCTCCAGCGCCGCGAGGTCAGTCCAGTCGCGAGTAGATGATGTCCTGCACGCCGTGCAGGGCCACCGTCCGCCCGGCGTCGGAGACGAGCAGGGCCGCGCCCAGGGCCGCCGCCGCCGTCATGAGCGGCGCGGTCGCCCGGTCGTCGAGCGTGCCCCACAGGTGGGCTGCGCCGCCGTCTGACACTGCCCGCCACAGCAGCGCTCCCACGGGTTCGCCCTGCCGGTAGGCCATCAGCAGCGCGGCGTCCCGGTCACCTTCCAGCCGCGCTGCCAGATGACGGGCCAGGGCCGGGGCCCACTCCGGCGTGCCGTGCGCCCGTGCCACCACCTGTGCCCACGCCGGGAGGTGCAGCCGCGAGACCTGCTCGGCGACCACCCCGGTCTCTGACCCGTCGTGGTCTGGCGGCGCGAAGGTGCCCACCCGGACGCGCCGGACCTCGTGTGCCCCCGGCACGGTGCCCGTGGACGCGACCAGCACCGGCACGCCCTGTCCCTCGTGCCAGTCGCGCACCGCCTCCAGATCCACCTCCGACGGATCCGGGGGCAGGAAGGTCGCGTTCAGGGCCAGCACATTCACGCCGGGCGTGAGCAGCGTGACGGCCCCGCCCTGCTCGCGCTGCAGCGTCGAGAGGGGGGCGTGGTACGCGGCCAGCCCGGCCAGCGGCGCGGGCAGGTTCGTCATTGCATTGGGGCACGGCGCACCGTGCAGATTGCGCCCCCGGCCGTGATCCCGGCCGCCGCACGGAGCTGTGCCTGGTTCGAGAGCCCCGGACGGGTGCGGCGCAGGACGGCGAGCTTCTGGTTCAGGGTCGTGAGCGTCTGGGACCACCTGGCCATCGGAACCGTCACAGTCAGGCCGCTGCGTGCCGGAGGCCGTTCGGCACCGAAGGCGCACACCCGCACGTCACGGGCGGCCGGGCCGCCTGGGGTGAGGTCGGTCACCGAGAGCGTGCCGTCCCGGCGATCCATCGCGGCCACCACGCTGTACGCCGCGCCGCCCTCCACCAGACCGAACCCGGTCACGAGATCGGGCGTGTGCTCGGTGCTCACGACGGTGAATGCCACGCGCCCGACGCTGCGGCCCGTGCCGGCTTCCCGGAATTCCAGCGTCCAGCGGCTGTCCAGGATGAACGGTGACGCGGCGGGGGCCGGCGCCGCACCTGCCACCGACAGCAGTGCCAGCAGGAACGTCACTCGTTTCATGTCTGCAGGGTAACGGCTGGCAGACCGCGTGGATGAATGAAAGCACTCACGGCCCGGATCATGAGACACCCCCGGTTCCTTCATCTGGAGGAACCGGGGGCTGGGCAGGGAGCGGTCAGTTCCAGCGGCCGCCGCGCTGCTGGCGCGTCTCGGGCTCGGGAGCGGCGTACAGCTCCTCGGCGCGGGACAGCTTCTTGCGGCCGTACAGGCCCTCCAGGATGAACTCGGCGGCCGAGACGCGCACGTCGTCACTCTGGCTGGCAGCCAGTTCGGCCGACAGCTCGGTCAGGCCCGGCACCTCCTTCGTGGCCTTCATGGCCGCGCCGGCCTGTCCGGACTGGGGGAAGCGGAAGACGTTGCCGTTCTCGAACCACTTCTCGAGTTCCTTGGTGTCCGCGCTGCCCAGCAGGCGGCCGTACACGGCCCCGGCGGCCTTGCGGATCACGTCCTTGGCCACGCTGTCCGCGCCTTTCAGCTCGCCCTCGTACTCCAGCTCCATCTTGCCGGTGATGGCGGGCAGCCCGGCGTACACGTCGCTGACGCGCACCACGGCCTCGCCGTCCCCGACCAGGGCACGGCGTTCGGCATTCGCGGCGGCGACCTCCAGCAGCGAGATCGGCAGACGCTGGGACACGCCGCTCATCTTGTCCACGCGGCCGTCCTCGCGGGCCTGGAAGGCGATCTCCTCGATCAGCTCGGCGATGAACGGCGGCACGGCCACGTGCTCGGCCCGCACCGACTCCTGCGCGGTGATGTCCATGCCGAGTTTCACGTCGGTGGGGTAGTGGGTGCGGATCTCGCTGCCGATGCGGTCCTTGAGCGGCGTGACGATCTTGCCGCGCGCCGTGTAGTCCTCGGGGTTGGCCGAGAAGACCAGCATGACGTCCAGCTCCAGGCGGATGGGGTAGCCCTTGATCTGCACGTCGCCTTCCTGAAGGATGTTGAACAGCGCGACCTGCACCTTGGGCGCGAGGTCGGCCAGCTCGTTCACCGCGAAGATGCCACGGTTGGCACGCGGCAGCAGCCCGAAGTGCATGCTGCGCGTGTCGCCCAGGCTGGTGCCCAGCCGCGCCGCCTTGATGGGATCGACGTCCCCGATCAGGTCGGCCACCGTCACGTCGGGCGTGGCCAGTTTCTCCACGTATCGGTCGGCGCGCGGGAGCCAGCGGATGGGCAGTTCCATGCCATGCACCTCCAGCAGGTGCTGGCCCTCGGAGCCGACCGGGTTCAGGGGATCATCCGGCATGTCCACGCCGTCGATCACGGGCACGTGGTCGTCCAGCAGGCCCGTGATCGCCCGCAGAATGCGGCTCTTGGCCTGCCCGCGCAGCCCCAGCAGGATGAAGTTCTGCCGCGCCAGCAGCGCGTTCACCAGCTGGGGGATCACCGTGTCGTCGTAACCGACCACGCCGGGGAAGAGGTTTTCGCCGGCCCTGAGCTTGCGGGTCAGGTTCTCGCGCACCTCGTCCTGCACGAGCCGGATCTGACCGTCGAAGGGTTTGCGCCCGGCGTACGCGGGCGTGTCGAGAAGTTCACCGAGCGTTCTGGCCCTTGCAATCACTGTCATCTTGGGCGGAACGTACCACGCACCCGGACGGGGGAATGTGCGGGTGGTGGCGGAATCCGGGCGAAGCCTCCCGCTCAGCCCGTCGTGCTGCTCGACGCGGCGGCGCTGCTGCTGGCCTGCTCGTCCTCCAGCGCCTTGTACGCGCACACGGCCGCCAGGGCCGCCACTTCCACCGGCACGCCGCCCAGCTCCAGGTTCACGTCCTTGCCCTCGACCACGCCGCCAATGCGGCCGTGCAGGCGCCCCGCGTCCACCCTGAGGTTCACGTCCTTGCCGTCGATCCGGCCCGAGAAGCGGCCCTCGACCTGCCCGCCCTGGATGGTCAGGCGCACGTCGTCGCCGTCGATGCGCCCGCCCAGGCGCACGTCCACGCGCTCCGGGGTCACGTCGCCGTCGGCATCGAAGCCGGCGAACGTCCCGCCGATGCGGCCATCCACGTCGCCAGCCCGCAGGGTCAGGTGGATGTCCTTACCCTCGAAGCGTCCACCGATGCGCCCGGAGAGCCGCTCGCCGTTCCAGTCCGCGTGCACGTCGTAGCCCTGGGTGATCCCGCCGATGCGTCCGTTCAGGGTGTTCATGGGGGCATGGTGGCACAGTTGCAACCGGTGTGCACCTCTGGCCAACGGGTCGCCTGCTACTTCAGTCGCAATTCCAGCTTCACGTCGTAGCGGTTCTGCGTCCGGCCATCTCGGGAGCGGCCGAGTTCCGGGCGTGGCATCAGCGCCAGCATGCCCTCGCGCTCAACCGTGCCCTGCCGGTACCGGAAGCGCACGATCTGCTCGGTGTTCAGGGGCGTGACTGCCGTCTGCACCCATCCCTGTGCCCGGAGCGCGGCCGTGTAGTGTGCCAGGATCTGGGCGGCGGTCTGCGTGGTGTAGACCTTGGAATACGTCGAATACTCGGATTCCGAGTACGAACTGCCGCTGTTCTCCAGCTGTGCACCAGCTGGGGCTGCCAGGCTGGGCAGCTTCAGGCCCTTGTCCAGCAGGTCTTGCAGGGGGTCGCGGTATGTGGCCGTGCGCTCTGGAGAGTAATAGTTCGCCTGCTTCGGGTCATTCCAGTCCTGATTGGCAGGGCACGCACTGTCCATGCCAGAGAACTGGTTGAGGCGGTACGTGACCTGGGCCGCGCCCCGGCCCCAGGGGACTGAGGTCACATTGAGCTGTCCGGTGACGCCGGGTCGGCACAGTGACACGTAGACCTGTCCCGACAGATCCGTGTTCTGAAAGACCTCGCGTGAGGTGGCGGATGTCGGGTACTGATCCAGCCAGCCGGCTTTCTTCAGGGTACCCAGGGCCACGTTCTGCGCGACCTCGGGCATCAGGGACGTCCGCACCACGACGATGGTCATGTTCGGCTGGAGCATCGAGCCCACGACCGTCCGGCCCGTGAAGGCCGGCACCACGAAGGGCAGTCCGGACGCGAGCACACCCGGCTGGAACTGCTCGGCACCCGTCAGGCCGGCGGCGGCCAGCAGCAGATCGCGCTCGGCGCTGCTGAGGCCGGCCATGACCGTGGGAGCCGGTGCTACGGTCTGGGCGAACGCAGCACCAGGGACGCTCAGGGCAAGGGCTGCACATACGGTGACCGCACGTTGAAGGGGACGCATCCGTGCAGCGTAGGGGCTGCGTGGCTGGCGCGTTGCCTCATCTGAGCGCTGCCCTGGTCAGGAGTCGGCTCCAGCGGAGGGCACCGGGCGTTCCCGATCCGGCAGGCTTGCCAGCGCCACCCCCGCCACGCACAGGGCCAGCCCTGCCAGCGACCACGCGCTCAGGCGCTCGCCGTACAGCAGCCACGTCTCCAGCACGGCCAGCGGCGGCACCAGATAGAACAGGCTGCCCACGCGGGCGGCAGGGAGGTCGCGGATCAGGGTCATCAGCAGCATGATCGCGCCGACCGACAGCACCAGCACCAGCCACGTCAGCGACACGACGAATTCGGTGTTCCAGTGGATCGTCCCGCCCCCACGCGCCAGCAGCACCGCCCCCACGGCAGCGGCGCTCGCCACGTACTGCACGGTGGTGCCGCCCAGCAGCGGCATGTCGGCCCCCACCCGGCGCTGGTACAGGGTGCCGGCGGTGGTGCAGGCCAGGGCGACCAGCGCCGCCACCAGTGCTCCGGTGCTCACGGTGCCGCCCGCGCCCACGCGCCCCTCGACGACCAGCAGCACGCCCGCGAAGCCCAGGGCCAGTCCCCACCACTGCCGCCCCGTGACGCGCTCGCCCAGCACGGGCCACGACAGCAGGCCGGTCAGCAGGGGCTGTACTCCGACGACCACGCTGGTGATGCCGGCGGGCAGGCCCAGCCAGATCGCGGTGGTCACGCCACCCAGATAGCCGGCGTGGAGCAGCACGCCCGTGATCCCGGCCCGGCCCGCCTGCGCCCGCGTGGGCCACGGGGCACGCAGCGCCACGGTCAGCGCGGCCATGAGTCCGGCCGCAACCACGAAGCGCACGGTCAGGAATGCGAAGGGGTCGGCATTCAGCGCCGCGCCCTTGGTGCCGATGAATCCGGTACTCCACAGCACCACGAACAGCAGAGGCGCGGCCGACAGCAGCAGCGGTTTCAGGCGGGTCACACGGCAGGCTAGAGCACGTCGCCCGGAGGGTGCTTCAGGCCGTCCAGGTTCGCTGGCACAGCACCAGCCGGTAGCCGTCCGGGTCGGTGATGGTCACGCCCCAGGTGTCCCAGTACGGGTTGATGGCCGGCACCCGCATTCCGCCGTGCGCTTCCAGGCGGGCGACCAGCGCGGAATCCGGGGGGTGTCCCACGTAGAGCACCAGCAGGTCTTCTGGGGTCGGTGTCGGCTGAACCGGATGTGCTCTGGGTCGCGTCAGTTCCAGGTGCCACGCGGCACCGGGCAGCCCCAGCATCAGCAGGTGGGCAAACGAGTCATCGGAGCTGCGCCACAGCACACTGAGGCCCAGGCCAGCGGTGTAGAAGGTTTCTGCCGCGCGCAGGTCGAGAGATGGCCGGGCGATCCGGATCGGCATGGCCGGGTTCAGGCCGTCTGGGAGGAGGCTCATGGCACCCTCCGGCTCTGGCCCGCGTGCGGGGTGGAACGGTTCATCTCTGCGACGTCCCGCGACCCCAGGACGCGGTTCCCGTTCCACACCAGTTCAAAGGGTGCCGCCACCGCCGGCTCTCCGGTCGGCATCCAGCCACGACCGGCGGGCACCACGATCAGCATGCCGTCGTGATCCCCGACGGCGGTAAAGGTGCTGCTCTGGCCGTTGAAGGGGAACAGCCCGTGCGTCTCGCCCAGCCAGCGCACGGCGTGCGGCACGCTGTCCACGACCAGTCCGTATTCGCTGAGGTGCAGGACGTGCGAGGCGGCGAACGGCCCGACGTGGTCATGCGGGCAGTCGTGGCGGGCGATGAACTCCACGATGTTCCCGGCCGGGTCGGCGAAGTACACGTTCGTCGTGTTCCAGCGGTCGTTCGGCCCGAAGCGCGTGTGTCCGTCTGCATCTGGCAGCAGGGGGAGGCGGGCCTCCAGCCATGCCTGGGCGTCGTCCACCAGCGTGCGGGGAATGTCGAACGCGAGATGCGAGACCGCCGTGTGCGCCGGGTCGTGCCGGAAGGTGAGCCGGCTCGATCCGGCGCGGATCGTCAGCCGCTCCGGGGTGTGCAGGGCGACCTCCAGGCCGAGGGTTCCGGCATAGAAGTCGCGCTGGGCGTTCAGATCCGGGGCGTACAGGGTGAGATGGTCGAGGTGCATGGGGACTCCGGGTGGGGGAGAGGGGCCGGCGGTCACGGGCGACGGGCCGATCGGAGGCTGGGCAGGGTCATGCCCCCACCGTAGAACCTCAAGTACACTTGAGGTCAAGTGCCCGGCCCTGCTGCCTCCCTGACTCCTGCCGAGGTCGCCGCCCGCAGCGGCCTGAGCGTGCCCACGCTGCACTACTACGAGAAGGAGGGACTGATCCGCAGCACGCGCACCGGCGGCAACCAGCGCCGCTACGCCCGCGAGACGCTGCGACGGCTGGCGTTCATCCGCGCGGCCGCGCGCATCGGGGTGCCACTGGCCGATATCCGCGCCGCGCTGGACACGCTGCCGGACGGGCGCACCCCCACCCCGGCCGACTGGGCGGCGCTGTCGGCCCGCTGGCACGCCCAGCTCGACGAGCGGATCGCCGCCCTGACGCGGCTGCGTGACGATCTGAGCGGCTGTATCCGCTGTGGGTGCCTGTCGCTGTCGACGTGTGCGCTCTACAACCCCGGCGACGGCTACGGGCAGGAGCATCCCGGCGGCAACCGCCTCAGCTGACCGCCACGCCGGTCGGCCGGGTGGGGCGTTCCGGCAGGAAACTCAGGGCGATCAGGGCGAGCCCGCTCCACTGCACGGCGCTCAGGGTGTGGCCCAGCAGCAGATCGATCACGATGGCGGTCGCCGGGCTCAAGCGGGTCAGGAGCGAGACCTGCACAGGCGACGAATGCTGGATGCCCCGGAACCACAGCGCGTAGGCCAGGGCAGTCGTGATGACCACCATGTAGGCCAGCAGCGGCCACTGGAAACCGGCTGGCAGGGCCGGGACGCCCTCTGCCAGCAGCGCGACGGGTACTAGCATCATGCCGCCCCACGTGAGCTGCCACGCGGTCACGGCCAGCATGGATGTGCCGGGCGGCGTGCCATACGCGCTGCTCAGCAAGTAGCCGCCGGACGCCGCCACGACGCTGACCAGACCGGCGACCACGCCCCACGTGTCCAGCCGGGCCGCCGGCCCCAGCACCAGCAGGGCCACGCCCGCCAGCCCCAGCAGGGCGGCTCCCAGCGTGTGCCGGCTGGGCCGGCGGTGCAGGGCCAGCAGATTGAACGCGATGATCAGCAGCGGCCCCACGGCGCCCAGCGTGGC
Organism: Deinococcus sp. AB2017081; assembly: GCF_034440735.1. Classification (NCBI taxonomy): domain Bacteria; kingdom Thermotogati; phylum Deinococcota; class Deinococci; order Deinococcales; family Deinococcaceae; genus Deinococcus; species Deinococcus sp. AB2017081. Next base: position 1,772,922 of record NZ_CP140098.1, read on the forward strand.
CGCCACGCCTCCGCTGAGCCGGCTGGCGCTGACAAACAGCATGGCGAAGAACAGTCCGAAGTTCAGGCCACCCAGCAGCGCACTCTTCCACCACCACGCGCCGCGCGGCAGCTGACGCACCACGGCCAGCAGCAACACTCCAGCCAGCAGCGCCCGCAGCGTGGCGACCGTGACCGGCCCCAGCGGGTGCAGCTGCCCCAGCACGAGGTAACTCGTGCCCCAGCTCAGCGGTGCCAGGGCGGCCAGCGTCAGGGGGGAAATCCGCTTCATTGATAAAAACTTTACTACTAAAATATTTGGATGCCAAGGAGGCGGTTCAGTACACTTCCGGCATGTCCACCCTCGCCCTCCTCGACCGGATCCGGCACGACTGGCAGGTTCGCGAGCCGGACATGGCCACCGCGCCCATGCTCACCTTCATCACCCTGGCGCGCGCCCAGTCCCTGCTGGGCGACGCGGTTCGCAGCACGGCGGCCCGCGCCGACCTGACCTCGGCCACGCGTGACCTGCTGTTCACGCTGTACCGCTCGGCGCCGCCCGAGGGCCTGTCTGCCAGCGAGATCGCCGCGCTGCTGGCTGTGTCACCGGCCACCGTGACCGGGAGTACCGACCGGCTGGAGGCCCGTGGCCTGCTGACACGCACCCTCGACCCGGACGACCGCCGCTCGTGGCGCATCGCCCTGACCGACGCCGGCCGCGCCCTGGTGCGGTCGCACCTGCCGGAGCATCTGGCCTTCGAGCAGAGCCTGCTGGCCGCGCTGAGCCCCGCCGAGATCACGCAGCTTGAGACGTTGCTGCGACGGCTCATCGACCACGCCGAGACGAACGGGCTGGTCTGACCGCTATGTCGGAACGGGCAGCGTGACCGTGAATTCTGCGCCGCCCTGCGGGTGGTTGCGGGCCTCCAGCGTGCCGCCCTGTGCCTCGGTCAGCGCGCGGGCAATGGCGAGGCCCAGCCCACTGCTCGCCCGGCCCTGCGGATCGCGCGTGCGGCTGGCGTCGGCGCGGTAGAAGCGCTCGAAGGCGCGGGACAGCGCATCCGGCGCGAAGCCGGGGCCGTGGTCGCGGATGGTCAGTGCCGCGTGGTCGCCCGCCGCCCGGGCACTCAGCTCGACCGCCCCAGGCGCGGCGTACCTCAGCGCGTTGTCCAGCAGGTTCTGGAGGGTCTGCCGCAGCCGGTCGGCGTCGGCCAGCACGGTCAGATCCGGGGCCGTCTGGACGGTCAGCGTCACGCCCGCCTCACCCGCCCGGCGGGCATACGTGTCTGCAAGGGCGTGCAGCATGATCCCCACGTGTACCGGCTGGACGTCCAGACTCAGCGCTCCGCCCTCGGCCAGGGACAGCACACGCAGGTCCGTGACCAGACGGGCCAGCAGCAGCACCTCGCCGTGCAGCCGCGCCAGGGCCGCGTCGTCGGCGGGCTGGATACCGTCCTGCATGGCCTCGATCTCCGAACGCATGACCGACAGCGGCGTTCTCAGGTCGTGTGCGATGTCCGCGACCAGGCCGCGCCGCCACGCCTCCTGCCGTTCCAGGCTCACCGTCAGGTCGTTGAAGGCCAGGGTCAGCGCCCGCAGTTCGTCGTTCCGGGGGGGCACCGGCAGGGTCACGCCCCGCTCGCCGGCCTGGAGCCGGCCCGCGCCATCGGCCAGCCGCAGCAGCGGGCGCGTGAGCTGCCGGGTCACGAACGCCGCCACCACGGTCGAGAGCAGGGTGCTGACCAGCGCCGCCCGGATCGCGCCTCCCATGATCGTTCGCCCCGCCTGCTGCACCAGCGTGTCCCAGTCGGCCGCCGTGAGGGTTACGGAGGTCTCGGGCCGGAACTGTTCGAGCACGCGCATGGTCGTGCCCACGGTCATGCCGGTGGTCAGGATCACCGCCAGCAGCGCGGTCAGGGCGAAGGCCCGGCCCAGCCGCGAGCGCAGGCCCCAGCGGCGGCGGGCGCGCCGGTGGCCCGGCCCGTGCCCCAGGTGCTGGATCAGGGCCCGGTGCTCTGCGCGCCTGTGGTCACGGTGCATCCTCACGCCACCCGCAGGCCGTAGCCCACGCCGCGCACGGTGTCCAGCAGCGCCGCGTCGTCGCCGAACTTGCGGCGCAGGTTCTTCACGTGGGCGTCCACGGTGCGCTCGTCGGTGCCGCGCTCCAGACTGCCCAGCGCCGCCAGGAGTTCTGCCCGTGACCGCACCACCCCCGGTTCGCGGGCCAGCAGCGCCAGCAGCCGCACCTCGGCCACCGTCACGTCCAGCGCCGCGCCGCGCAGGGTCACCGTGAAGGCCGCCGTGTCCACCACCAGCGGCCCGGCATGCAGCGCCCCCGTGCCCTCCTGCCCGCCCCCCGCGCGGCGCAGCACGGCCTTCACGCGCGCCACCACCTCACGCGGCGAGTACGGCTTGACCACGTAGTCGTCGGCCCCGATGCCCAGGCCCAGCAGCCGGTCGATCTCCTCGTCCCGCGCGGTCAGCATGATGATCGGCACGCCGGACTCGGCCCGCACGCGCCGCGCCACCTCCAGCCCGTCCAGTTCCGGCAGCATGAGATCCAGCAGGATCAGGGCCGGGCGGGCGGCGCGCCACAGCTCCAGCGCCCGCCGCCCGTCTGCGGCCCGCTCGGTGTGGAATCCCTCCCGGCGCAGGTACACCTCCAGGATGTCGGCCAGCCGGGGTTCGTCTTCCACGATCAGGATGGTGCTCATGGGGGCTCCTGTGGGTCAGAGGGTCTGACGGTCTCAAAGTCTAAGGGTCGAACAGTGGAGGCCCAACCGATCGCGTCCGGCTGTTCGACCTTTAGACCCTTCGATCCTCAGTCCCTCACAGCTTCAGGTCGCCGTCCTGGGCGGGCTGCTGGCTGGGCCGATCCGGGCGCGGCTGGCCCTCCAGGGTGCGGCGCAGGGCCTCGTATTCGTCGGCGTTGATCTCGCCCTTCGCGTAACGTTCGCGGGCGATGTGCAGGGCGCTGTCCTGCCCGGCGGTGGCGTTCACAAAGCGGTCGCGCCCGCGCCGGAACTTCTCGCGCATCTCGGCGGCCATCTCCGAACGGGTGTCCGGGCCGTCTGCTGCCCAGCGCCGGCGCAGATGGCGGCCACGCTTGAAGAACAGGAAACCGCCGATCAGCAGCAGCGGCAGCAGGAAGCCGGGGCCGTGGTGGTCGCGGTACTGGGGCATGGGGCCGTAGCCGTAGGGCATGGTCTGCACCTGGCCGTAGACCTGGGCAGGTAACTGGGCAGCGGGCGGGTTGTTGATGATGACGTCCATGTTCATTCACTCCTTGTGTCGGTCGCAGGGGACTTCCCTGCCTGGAACAGACCTTAGATCCACGCCCGTGAAGCGCGGGGGGAGCGCGTGTGAACGCCGTGTGAATGACACACTGGGCCGGTGATCCGCCCCGTGACCCCTGCCGATGCCGACCACATCGCCCTTCACCGCTACCCGGACGAGACGGATGCGGAGGAACGTCCGGTGTACGCGGCCTGGGTCGCGGGCGCCCTTGAGGACGGGCGGTACGTGGGATATGTCGTGGAACACGGCACCGACGTCATCGCCGGGGCGGGCCTGACCGTGCTGGAGTGGGGGCCGAGCCGGGGCGACCCGCAGCCGTGGCGGGGCCGGATCGTGAACGTCTGGACGCACCCGGACTGGCGACGCCACGGACACGCCCGCAGACTCGTGACCGCCTGCCTGGACGCCGCCCGTGACCGGGGCATCACTCGCGTCCACCTGGGCACCAGCGATATGGCGCGTGGTCTGTACGCGGCGCTGGGATTCCAGTCCTCCAGCACCGAGATGTGGCTCGTCCTTCCGGCAGACTGACGCCATGACCGCCTTCAAACGCGCCTTCACACAGGCCACCGCCCGCTATGGCCGCTTCAGCCACCCGGCGCACCTGTACGTCGCGTGGACATTGCTGCGTGACCTGCCCGTGCTGGAGGCCCTGGTCGAGTTCCGCCTTGGCCTGCTGGCCCTGGCCGAACGCATGGGCCTGCAAGGCAAGTACCACGAGACCCGAACCGTGGCGTGGATGCTGCTGGTGCTGGAACGCCTGGACAGATCGGAGGACTGGGAGACGTTCGAGGTGCGTAACGCCGATCTGTTCGATGTGATGCTGCTGGAGCGGTTCTATGCGCCGGACGTGCTGGACAGTGACGCGGCGCGGCTGGGGTTCGTGGTGCCCCATCAACGCGCTGAATCCCCTTGACTCTCAGGTGGCCTGAGACTTCACACTGCGGGCATGAACGCGCCGCCTGAGCCCCTGCTCTCGATCGGGCAATTTGCCCGGCAGGTCGGGCTGAGCGTGTCCGCCCTGCGTTTCTATGCCCAGACTGGGCTGCTGCTCCCGGCGCACGTCGATCCGGACAGCGGGTACCGCTATTACTCGGCATCTCAGGTCGCTGCCGGGCAGCAGATCGCGGCGCTGCGGCAGCTGGAGGTGCCCCTGGACGACCTCGCGGAGGTCATGGGTGCCGGGAAGGTTCACGCGGCCTCTCTGCTGGCCCGACACGAACAGCGGCTTTATGACCGCTTTCAGGTGCAGCGTCAGCTGCTGCGGCGTGTGGGCGACCTCATCGACGGCCACCGAGCCCTGCCAGAGGTGGTGGTGGACTACGCCACGTGGCCCGCCCAGCACGTCCTGAGTCTGCCGAACAGTGCATCGGCCGCCGGGTTCGACGGGATGTACACCTCGGCCGTGGCCCGGCTGCGGGCGCTGGTGCCTGTGGGCGAGGTTGCGGGACAGGACTTCGGTCTCTACCACGCGGGCGAGTACCTCGGGGGGCCGCTCCAGGTCGAGGTCTGCCTGCCGGTCGCCGGGCCGCAGTCCGTGCCCGCCCCGATCCGGCTGCTGCACCTGCCCGTCACTCCGGTGGCGTCCACCATCCATACCGGCGACTGGACGACCTACAACCTGACGTTTGCCGCTCTGCACGCTGCCGTCGGGGCGGCAGGCCATTCAATGCATGGCTCGTTCACCCGTGGGCACCGGGCCGGTATGGAACTCGGCCTGCTGCTGGGCTGACCACACCAACCCTCCGACCATTTCCAGACCCCGGTTCGCCGCCGGGAGAGGTGACCCATGCCCCTGTTTCTGCCGCCGCCTGCCCTCGTGACCGCCCCCTGGACGCTCCAGGCCACGGGCCTGAATCCCCACGCTCCCGTCACAATCGACGCGCAGACGACCGACCGGCACGGCGAGCGCTGGCGCTCTCAGGCCGTATTTCAGCCGGAGGCATCGGGCGTGGTGGATGTAGCCCGGCACGCCCCGCTGTCGGGCAGCTACGCGGGCACCGATCCGCGCGGCCTGCTGTGGAGTCTGCGTCCCCGGACAGACCTGATCCCAGCCATTTTCGAGACCCCGCCGGACGGCTACGAGGTCGCCGTGCAGCTGTGGCAGGGGGGCCGGCTGCTGGAAGAAGGCCGGACGTTTCGGCAGACCCGTCGGCCCGGTCTGGAGTCCGTGGACGTGCGGCAGAGTGGTCTGCACGGCACGCTGTTCTGCCCGCCCGCCGAGGTGCCCCTGCGCGGCGCGGCGCTCCAGCTCGGCGGCTCGGAAGGGGGGCTGTCTCCGGCAGTGGGCGCACTGCTGGCCAGCGAGGGCTTTCTGGTGCTCAGCGTCGCGTACTTCGGGGTGCCCGGCCTGCCGCCGTCGCTGATCAACCTGCCGCTCGAATACTTCCACCGGGCCATCTCATTCCTGCGATCCTGCCCGGAGGCGGCCGGGCGACGCATCGGCATCACGGGGGCCTCGAAAGGAGCCGAGGCGGCACTGCTGCTGGGGGCGACCTACCCGGACGAGGTGGGTGCGGTGGCGGCGTTCGCCCCGTCCGGCCTGGTCTTCGAGGGCATCGACCGCGTGGGCTCGCACCCGCCCGGTCAGCCCAAGTCCTCATGGTCGCTGGGCGGTCAGCCGCTTCCCTACCTGCCCTACCGCGTGGACTGGGGGGCCGTCTTTGCCGGGCCGCCTCCGATCCGCCTGACACCCGCCCATCAGGACGCCCTCCACGGGGCCGATCCGGGCACCGTGGCGGCGGCGACTATCCCCACCGAGCGCATCCGTGGCCCGGTGCTGCTGGTCAGCGGCGGCGACGATCAGGTCTGGAACGCCCATGAGCTGAGCATGGTCGCGCAGCAGCGGCGCGACGTGGCCGGGCGGCTGACGGAGCACCTCACCGATCCCCGGGCAGGGCATGCCCTCAGCGTGCCGGGGTTCCCCACCTTCATCCGTACCCCCTGGACAGCGCTGGGCGGCACGGACGAGGCCAATGCGCGGCTCCAGTTCCGTGCCTGGGAGCGGACGCTGGACGTGCTGGGCAGCGTGTGGCTGGAAGAGGGGTGACCCGCACACCGACCGGAGGAGAGCTGTGCCCGGTCGCGGATCTGCCGGGACGCCTGCTCACACCACCGATCCGTCATGTAGTCAGCCGATCCAGTGTCATGATCAGCTCTGCCCTGACCGTCCCCTGACACTGCGCTGAAGCCAGCGTGACGGAGTCGCCACAAACTGCGCAGTGTGACCACCCAGAACAAGACCGAGACCAGCGCGTGGCACCGCCTGCTGGAGACCCGCCTGACCCGCCGCAGCGCTCTGGGCGGGGCCGCCGCCACCGCCGCGATGGTCAGCCTGCCCCTGACGATCGCCGAGGCCAGCACCAACAACGGTGCGCCAGCCACCGTTGACCCCAAGAAGGTCAAGCCGCAGACGGTAGCTCCCTTCCGGCCCATCCCGGTCGGGTCGGCCGACGCGCTGACGCTGCCCACCGGCTACCGCTCGCAGGTGCTGGCCCCGTGGGGCGAGGTCTTCACGGCAGATGGCCGCGAGATCGGCTTCAACCACGACTATGTGGGCTACTTTCCCATCGACATGCTGGAAGGCGGCCAGAGCAGCACCGAGGCCCTGCTGACCATCAACCACGAGTACGTGAACGCGATGTACGTGGGCGGCGAGACCAAGGAACGCACCCCCGCGCAGATCAAGGCCGAGATGCAGGCCATGGGCGTCAGCGTGGTGCGCGTGAAGAAGGACGGCGGCCGGTGGACGATCGTGCCGGATCCCCGCAACCGCCGGATCGACGCCCTGACCGACATCGAGCTGACCGGCCCGGTGCGCGGCACGGCCGCCGTGAAGGGCGCGACCATGGTGAGGGGCACCGTGGGGAACTGCTCGGGCGGCCAGACGCCGTGGGGCACGCTGCTGACCTGCGAGGAAAACGTGGACGGCTACACCAAGTCCTGGGCCGGCAGCGGCTACGAGGCCATGCACCAGGGCTGGGTCACCGAGATCGATCCCTTCGACCCCGCGTGGACGCCGAAAAAGCGCACCGGCATGGGCCGCTTCCGGCACGAGAACGTCGCCGTGACCGTCGCCAAAGATGGCCGCGTGGTCGGCTACATGGGCGATGACATGCAGGATGCCTGCGTGTACAAGTTCGTGTCGCGCGGGAAGTACGATCCCCGCAACCGCGCCGCCAACCGCGACCTGCTGACCGACGGCGACCTGTACGTGGCGAACTTCGGCAACGGCACGTGGGTGCTGCTCGACTACGACAAGACCAAGGGCCTTCAGGAGGCCAAGGGCGCCGACGGCAAGCCGCTGTTCACCAGCCAGGCCGACGTGCTCGCCGACGCCCGCGCCTCGGCCCTGGCCGTGGGCGGCACCCCGGTCGACCGCCCCGAGGACATCGAGATCCACCCGCGCACGGGTGAGGTCTACGTGGCGCTGACCAACAACTCCAAGCACGGCAACTACTTCGGCCAGATCATCAAGTTCCGCGAGGACGGCGACGACTGGGGTGCCCAGAAGTTCCTGTGGGAGGTCTTCGCGGTGGGCGGCCCCCAGAGCGGCTTCGCCAGCCCCGACAACCTGGTCTTCGACCCCTACGGTAACCTGTGGATGGTCACCGACAACTCCGATCTGGCGACCAACCCGATCAAGGCCTTCCACGGCAACAACGCCATGTTCTTCTTCGCCACCGAGGGGCCGGACGCCGGCAAGGCCCACCGCTTCGCCATCGGCCCGGTCGATGCCGAGATGACCGGCCCGGTGTGGTCGCCTGACGGGAAGACGCTGTTCCTGTCGATCCAGCACCCCGGCGAGGACAGCGAGAGCCTGGACAGGCCGCGCAGCACCTTCGCCGCGAAGTCCGGCACCAACGTACCGCGCCCCACCCTGGTCGCCATCGAGGGCTTCCCCGGATGGAAGGCATGACCGCCGGTTCCGGCTCTGGGCTGCCGCCCGTCAAGGCCCCGTGGATCGTGGGCCGCACGCCCCTGCTGGAGCACGCCGTCAGCGACTTCCTGAACGAGGTGACCCGCCAGCGGCCGTGGAAACGTGCCCGCTGGGAGGAGCTGCTGGAGGCTCTGGACGAGTTCCTGGGCAGCCCGGCCCCACTGCTGGCGTACACCCGCGCCACGGGGGCGGCGTGGGTGCAGGCCCTGCACGAGATCGAGCGCGAGGACGCCCAGGAGCTGCTGACCGAGTTCCGCGCCTACCTGCGCGAGTGGGGCTGGCTGGACAGCGCCCGCCCCGTGAACGTGGCCGACTGACGCTAAATCGGCCGGCCCTTACTTCCGGCAGCCGAGGCGCACGCGCAGACTGGGCGTGGGGGTGGTGTAGGCCGCCTTCACGCCCGTGGCTTTCAGCACGGCCGGGTCGATCTCCACGAGCAGCTTATCTGCGCCCGTCAGCTTCGCGGAGGCCGCCGAGTCAGCGTAGAACGCCAGTGTGAAGGTGTTCCCGGCCCCCTGCGCGATCTTGCGGTACAGCACGTCCTGCACGGTCTCGCTCTCCAGCGTGCTGCCGTCCTGAAGGATCAGCTGCAGGCCCTTCACGCCGGTGTTCTGCCCGTCCGTGGTGACGGCGCTGCCGTTCTTCCAGTCGAGGGTCACCTCGTAGCCCTTCTGCTGCCCGCCGTAGCGCTGGGCCGGTTTCACCGAGCGCACCGTGACGCGCCACAGACCGTTGAACAGCGTGTCGCCCACGCAGCCCTCCAGCGAGGCCCGCTGGTTGGCCCCGCCCGGAGCCGTGGCCGCCGCGCCGGTGCCGAGGGTCAGCGTCTTGCCCTGCACGCTGCTGGGAATCCCGAGGGTCTTCAGCGCCGACAGTGGCACGTAGGTCTGCCCGTTCACGGTCACGGCCCCGGCGGCCGAGACCTGGCCGTTCACGACCAGCGAATACGTCTGCGCGGCAGCGACCGGCGCGGCGTTCACGGCCAGGACGGACAGGGCGGTGTGGATGGACTTCATGGTGGACTCCTTGATGGTCACCGCTCAGCGGATGCGGCGGATCGTCTGGCTGGTGCTGTCGGACACGTACAGCCGCTTGCCGTGGTACGCGAGGCCCACCGGCTCATCGAAGGTGGCGGCGTTGATGTTCCCGTCGGCCGCGCCGGCGACGCCGCACAGGCCCGCAGCGGTGCTGACGGTGCCGTCCGGGATGATCCGGCGGATGCAGTGGTTGCCGGTGTCGGCCACGTACACCGTGCCGTTCTCGTCCACGGCGATCCCGCTGAGGCGGCCGAACTGGGCCTCGCTGCCCTTCCCGTTCCTGAAGCCGGTCGTGCCGGGCGTGCCGGCCACGGTGCTGACCTCGCCGGTTGCGGTGATTCTGCGCACGGTTACGTAGTCCGTCACGTACAGGTTCTCCTGACGATCCATCGCCAGCCCCGACGGCGCGGTGAAGCGGGCCGCGCCGCCCACGCCGTCCGCGCTGCCGGACTGCCCGGCGACCCCTGCCAGCGTGCTCACGGCCGCACCGTAGATGCGCCGCAGGGTGCGGTTGCCGGTGTCGGCCACGAAGACCTCGCCGGTGCGCGTGTTCGCCACGATGCCGACCGGGCGGTTGAACTTCGCACTGGCGACCGGGCCGTCGGCCGCGCCGCAGGCGTAGGGCTGGCCGGCCACGGTCACGGCCTTGCGGTTGCCGTTCAGCGGGTACGCGGTGAGCTTGCGTACCACGCAGCTGTCGTCCTCTGTCCAGTACGCATACGCCTCGTAGGCCGGCGAGTCGTAGCCCACGGCGATGCCCTGCGGGGCACGCACCTTCGCGGTGGTCGCGTCCCCGTCCACGCTGCCGCTCTCGCCCCGGCCGATGGCGGTGCCCACGGGGTCGCCCGCGTACCCCACCTGCGCGTAGCGGATGTTCTCGGTCAGGCCGGCGATGTACAGCAGCACCTCGCCGTTCGTTGCTCCCGCCGCGCCGGTCGCGGCCAGTCCTACCGGGTAGTTGAAGGTGGCCGCGCTGCCCGGCCCGTCCTTGCTGCCGCGCACGCCCACCTGCCCGGCGATGGTGTCCACCGTCGTGAACATCAGGGTCGGAGTGGGCTGTGGCGTCGGTTTCGGTGTGGGCGTGCTGCTGGAGCCGCTGCACGCGGTCAGGCTCAGTGCGGTCAAGAGGGCAGTGGCGCCGGGTGTGCGGATGGTCGGCATGGTCATGACGGGGCTCCTGGCCGGGTGCGGCCACGGCCGGAATCTCGGCCGGATGATCGGTGCGGTCGGTGTCGGGCGTGCGGTGTGTCCCCCTCCTTCACGGTTCAGGGTGGGGGAGGCCGGGTCACGGGCCGGTCAGGGGAATGGGTGGTTGTGCCGCTGGCGATCCGACCGCCGTCCGAAGGACATCGCAGCTCCCATGACGGGCGTTCAGGAAGGCGCTGAACGCTCTCTGCTGTGCAGCTCTGCGAGTCCGCTCGGTCAATCTCAAGATCAACTCCGACCTACTTAGTTCTCGGTGGCCCCTGCTCTGGCGGGCGGCGCTATCCTGCCCGTCATGTCGTACCAGGCGGTCATCGGCCTCGAAGTTCACCTGCAGCTGAAGACGCGCACCAAGATCTTCAGCGCGTGCCCGCAGGACTACCACGGCGCGGAGCCGAACACCTTCATCGACCCTTTCACGCTGGGGCTGCCCGGTGCCCTGCCGACCCTGAACCGCGAGGCGGTCGAACTCGCCATGATGTTCGGGCTGGGCCTGAACTGCGACGTGTCGGGCTTCACGCAGTTCCACCGCAAGAACTATTTCTACCCGGACGCGCCCAAGAACTTCCAGCTCTCGCAGTACGACCGGCCCATCGCGCGGGACGGCTATCTGGACGTGACCGTGGAGGGCGGCGGGGTCAGCCGCGTGCGTATCAAGCGGGCGCATCTGGAAGACGATGCGGGCAAGCTCACGCACCCGACCTACGCGCCGTACTCGCTGCTCGACCTGAACCGGGCGGGCTCCAGCCTGCTGGAGATGGTCACCGAGGCCGACATCACGGGCGCGGCGCAGGCACGGGCGTTTCTGGAATCCGTGCAGGCCATCGCGCAGGCACTGGGGGTCAGTGACGCCACGCCTGAAGAGGGCAAGATGCGCTGCGATGTGAACCTGAGCCTGCACAAGCCCGGCGAGCCGTGGGGCACCAAGTGCGAGGTCAAGAACCTCAACTCCTTCCGCAGCGTGGCCCGCGCCATCGAGTTCGAGACCGTGCGGCAGGCCCGGATTCTGGACGCCGGCGGCCGGATCACCCAGGACACCCTGGGCTGGGACGAGGGCGGCCAGAAGACCTTCGTGATGCGCACCAAGGAGGGCGAGGCCGACTACCGCTACTTTCCCGAGCCCGACCTGCCGCCGCTGGACATCACGCCCGAGTGGATCGCCCGTGTTCGTGCCCGCATGCCCGAACTGCCCTCGCACAAGCGGGAGCGTTACCTCGCCGCCGGTGTCCGCGACTCCGACGCGCAGACCCTGAGCCTCAGCGTGGCGCTGTCGCGCTTCTACGACGAGGCGCTTTCCGCCGGGGCCGATGCCCAGAAGACCGATGCCCAGAAGCTCGCCAACTGGCTGCTGGGTGACGTGGCGGGCGCACTCGCCGCGCAGGAGCAGGGCATCGCGGACTCGGCCCTGGTGCCCGCGCACCTCGCCACTCTGGTGCGCCTCATCGACGACGGCACCATCAGCGGCCGGATCGCCAAGGATCTGTTGCCGGACGTCATGGCCGGACATGATCCCGCCGCCCTGGTGCAGGAGCGCGGCCTGAGTGCCGTCACCGACACGGACGCCATCGACGCGGCCATCGACGCCGCGATGGCCGCCGACCCCGCCACGGTCGAGAAGGTGCGCGGTGGCAATGCCAAGGCCATGAACGCCCTGTTCGGCCCCGTCATGAAGGCCACGGGTGGTACGGCCCGGCCCGAGATCGTCCGCCAGCGCCTGACCCAGAAGCTCGGGCTGTGACGCGCCCCGCGTGGCGCTCGCTGGCCCTGACGGCCCTGTGGGCGCTGGTCGTGGCGACCTTCGCGCTGGCCGCGTATTCGCTGTACCGCGCCGGCAGCCTGGACGAGGTCTCGGTGCTGGAGGCGCTGCGCTCCATCCTGGCGGGCCTCGTGCTGACGTGGTGGACACAGGTGTTCACCCGCTATACGCTCTCTGAGGCCGTCCCCGACACCGACGGCGTGCTGCGTTCGCTGCGGATCATCCTGCCGTGGCTGACTGCCCTGCGGCTGGCGATGTTTCTGCTGCTGCTCCTGGCGCTGGGATCAGGTCTGGCGGTCACGGCCAGCCCGGTCGCCGTGACGGCCCTGGTCACGGTCAGCGCGGGCTTCATCTTCGCCAAGAACGCCGTGTTCGGCACCCTGGCACGGTGGGCACCCACGCCCGGCGACGTCGCGGGCCGCGTCCGGCTGGTGCAGTGGCTGAACACGGCCGCCGCCCTGAGCCTCGCGCTGGGTGTGGTCAATGTCGTGCCGATCGCCGGACTGGGCAGTGCCGAGAACATCGACATCGCCGCACGGGTGGTCTACGGCCTGCACGCCCTGCTGGACACAGCGGCCATGCTCCTGAGCCTGAAAGCCGTACAGGACATCACCGCCCCCTGAGCGGGGAGAGTGGTGGAAGTGGCTCGGTGTGGAGCCCTGGGCTGGGATGCGGGCTTGAGAGTGCGATCACGATCGAGTTTTAGCCTCTCTCCCTTGAGGGGGCAGGTTGGGAGGGGGTGAGCGGGCAGAGCGTCCCAACCGGCGAATACTGGTTGCTCCCGTGACGATGGAATGAAACTGTCCGAACCGTTGTCGATGCAGCCGATTGATCTGCACGTCAGGCGTCTCGAGGCGAACCAACATCGCTGTGCCTACCGCCGGCGAAGGTGCTCTCCGTCAGAACGGTTGTTGATTCTGGTTCACCGCTGCCTCACGCCGTCCATCCGTGCTCGTAGCAGTAGGCCCAGTCCTCGCGCGGTTCGGCGGACTTGATGATCGGATGCTTCTGCGCGTGGGCGTGGCGCGTGGCGTGACGGTTCTTGCTGGAGTCGCAGCAGCCCACGTGGCCGCAGGTCATGCATACCCGCAGGTGCACCCAGGTGTCGCCCAGCGCCACGCACTCCAGGCACACGTCCGCCTCGGGCGTGACCGGCCCGGCATTGTGCTCGGCGTGGTCGCATTTGGCCTGCTGCGTGGCGCTCAGGGTCACGGGCGGGTGGTCGGCCAGGTGCCGCGCGATGTCGGCCCGCGTGACCTCGGGCGGCGTGATCAGGTCGAGGATGCCCGCCACGACCTCTTTCTTCGGGCTGAGGATGTGCTGCGCTCCCAGCGCCTGGAGGCCGTGGAAGCCCTCGCTGGTGGTCGCCTGCGTGATGATCGTCAGATCGGGCGCGACGCTGCGGGCCACGCTGACGGCCCGGCCGGTCATCTCGGTGTCGTCGTCCGCGATCACCAGGGCGCTGGCCGAGGCGATGTCCAGCTCGCGCAGCAGGCCCGCGCGGGTGTAGTCCGCGATCAATACGGGAGCGCCCCGCCCCTGGAGTTCGCTGGCTCCGTCCGGACTGCGCGTGATCACCGAGTAGGGTTTCCCGGCGCGGCTCAGCGCCCGCGCCGCCAGCCGGGCGTGCGCTCCGTATCCGGCAAAGACGACCCGGCCCGCGACCGGCAGGCCGAGCGGCGGGGCATCTCCGTCCGGGGCGGCGGATGGCGAGGCGTCGCCCGGCACGGGAAGGGGAGACGGCAGCCGCGCCGTCAGCACCCCCGCCAGCGATGACAGCGCTGGCGTGAAGGCCATGAGCAGCACGGTCGCCGCGATGAACACGCCGCTGCCGCGCTCGCCCAGCCCCGCGAAGCTCAGGCCCAGGGCGGTGCCGCTGACCGCGAGCACGAATGAGAATTCCCCGACCTGTGCCAGCCCGAAGGCGACGGGCAGGGCGGTGCGGGTGCGTTCTCCCAGCAGGCGCACGCTCACGAAGGTCACGACCACCTTCAGCACCGCGATCAGCAGCGCCGCGCCCAGCACCAGCCCCAGGTTCCCGACCAGAAACCGCAGGTCGAGCTGCAGCCCCACCGACAGGAAGAAGGCCGCGCTGAACAGGATCTGGAGGGGCAGGATCTCGCCCATGGCCTGCGCTCCATAGCGGCTCTCGCTGACCAGCAGGCCCGCCAGGAAGGCCCCCAGCGCGAGGCTGACCCCGGCCAGCGCAGTCAGGCTGGCGGTGCCGAAACACAGCGCCACGACGGTCAGCAGGAAGATCTCGGCGCTGCACGTGCGGGCCACGACCTCCATGACGGGCGGCACCAGCCGCCGGGCGGCGATCAGCACGAAGGCGATGATGCCCGCCGCCTTCGCCAGGGCCAGCAGCACGCCGCCCATCCCGCCCCCCTGTCCGGCCAGCATGGGGATCAGCAGCACCATCAGCACCACGGCCAGATCCTGGAAGATCAATATTCCCAGGCTGACCTGCCCGGTGCGCGCATTGGTCTCGCCGCGTTCGCCCAGCACGCGCATCACGATGGCCGTGCTCGACAGCGCGATCAGGCAGCCGGTGAACACCGCGTTCTGCGCCCCGACCCCGAAGGCCAGCAGGGCACCGGTCACGGCCGCAATGGTCAGACCCACCTGAAGCCCGCCGCCCAGGAAGATCAATCGCGCTATCCGTCCCAGCCGTTCCAGGCTGAACTCGATGCCGATCGTGAACAGCAGCAGCATGACCCCGACCTCGGACGCGGCCGTGATCAGCTCGGGGTCACGGATCAGGCCCAGCGCACCGGGGCCGGCCAGCACGCCCGCCAGCAGGAAGCCGATGATCGGGATGAGCCGCAGCCGGAACGACGTGTACGCCGCCAGTGCCGACACGCCCAGCAGCAACGTGAGCTGGAGCAGGAACTCCGGGGGGCCCGTATGGGCCTCCGGCGCGGCGGCGACTGCGGAGCCTGCCGCCAGCATCGCCAGGATCGGAAGTCGTGGGATCATGCCCCAGCATGACGCACGGGGACAACCCCCGTCAGGGAAGCGCGTGCCATTCAGGCCCTGCCACGCCAGGGACAGCCCCCGCGGCGGCCTGGCCCGTAGAATCCCCGTCATGGCCGTGACCGTCCGTGGACAGCAGGTGACCTTCACGCCCCCGCCGGGCGCGGTGGGCCTGATCGGAGATATGACCGACTGGCGCAAGCGTGAGCCGCTGCCGGTGGTGGAGGGCGAACCGATCGTACTGACGTTGCCGCGTGGCGCGTGGGTGGAATATGCGTGGGTCGACGCGGCCGGGGAGGCCTTTGCCGATCCCGACAACGACCAGCGCTCGCTCAATCCGTGGTGGCCGTATCCCCGCGCAGCGGTCGTGGGTGCCTACACCCGGCACCCGCTGTGGCGGGGCGAGGACGCCACCCAGAAGGGCACCGCGCACCGCCTGACCTGGCCCGGCGAGGTCTTTCCGGGCACGCGCCGCGCCGTCGTGTACACGCCCCACGGGCACGACCCCGCCACGCCGACCCCGGTGTACTACGTGCAGGACGGCGTGGCCTTCTACCGCACCGGCCGCCTGGGCGACGTGATGGATCGTGCCGCCCAGCGCGGCCTGATTCCTGGGGCCGTGCTGGTCTTCGTCGAGCCCGGCGACCGCAGCGCCGAGTACTACCTGAATGACCGCTATCTGGACTTCCTGACCGCCGAGGTCTTCCCCCGTGTCGAGGGCGTGCACGTCACGCCGTCCGTGCGCGGCCTGTGGGGCGCGAGCCTGGGCGGACTGATCAGCCTGCACCTGGGCGCGGCGCACCCGGAGCTGTTCTCGCGCGTGGCGAGCCACAGCGGGGCCTTCATCGCCCGGCCCGGCGCGACCGACGCGGCCGGGGTGATCGACACGACCACGGCGGGCGAGTGGCTGGCGGGGCAGCTGTCGGCCACGCCACCGCGCCACCTGAAGACCTCGCTGGACACCGGCACGCTGGAATGGCTGAGTGGCCCGAACCGCCGCATGGCGGCCCTGTTCGCAGACCACGGCCTGGAGCACCAGTACCGTGAGTATCCCAGCGGCCATAACTGGGTGACGTGGCGCGAGGCCCTGCCCGAGGCGCTGCTGTACCTCCAGGGCGGCTAGGCGGTTTATCCTCACCCACAAATGGCGTCCACACGGCATAGTGCCCGTGTCCATGCGACCCACACTGCGCGTTTTCATGCTGGCGCTGACCCTGTCGGGCGGCGCAGGAGCCCTGACCATGACGTACCCGAACAGCACGACCATCCTTCACGAGCAGGCCGCCGACTGGGCCGGGGCGGATGTCCGGGGCGTGCAGGTGCAGGCCGGGGCGCTTGGGCTGCCCCCCGGCGCGGTGTCGGGCACGCTCACGTCGGCTCCCGTGACGGTGGCGGCCTTCGACGAACTCGTGCCGTCGTGGAACGCCGTGACGCCGGCCGGCGGCAGCGTGAAGATCGAGGTGCGGGCCCAGGTGGGCGGAGCCTGGTCGCGCTGGTTCAGCTTCGGCACGTGGAGCAGCGGCGGTGACCGGGCCAGCGTGGACGGCCAGAAGGACGCTGCCGGACAGGTGCTGACCGATACGGTGCGTCTGACCCGCCGCGCGACCGTGTATCAGTACCGCGCAACGCTGCGGGGTGCAGGGACGGTGGTGCGTCTGCTGGGCTTCAACACCGCTGACCGTGCGAGGTTCACGGCCGGGCTGGGGCAGCCGGGCAACCGCGCGTCGTGGGGCAAGGTCGTGGACGTGCCCCGCCGCTCGCAGATGATCTACCCGGACGGCGGCGAGGCATGGTGCAGTCCCACCAGTGTGTCGATGATCCTGGCGCACCACGGGGTGAATGTGACGGTGCCCCAGGCCGCCCGCGGCACCTTCGACCGCGTGTATGACGGCACTGGCAACTGGCCGTTCAACACGGCGTACGCCGGTGCGCTGGGCCTGCGCGCGTTCGTGACACGCCTGCCGAATCTCGCGGCGGCCGAGGTCTACACGGCGGCCGGGCAGCCGCTGGCCGTCAGCCTGGGCTGGAAGAAAGGCGAGCTGCCCGGTGCCCCGATCGAGAGCAGCAGCGGTCACCTGATGGTGCTGGTAGGCTTCGATGCGCAGGGCAATCCCGTGCTCAACGATCCGGCGGCCCCCGACAACGCCAGCGTGCGTCGCACCTACCCCCGTGCCGCCTTCGAGAAGCTGTGGCTCACGCATTCGGGTGGACTGAGTTACGTTCTGTTACCGAAGTCAGATTAAGGCCGCGTGTGCCCCTGATGGGGGAAATCTCACAGGCCTCTACTTGAAGTAGTCTGACAGAACTATGACAGACACCGAGGGGCCGTTTCCGCACCGGGAGACCGGGTTTGCGCTGGTGCTGTCGCTTCTGTTCACGGGCATCGTGCTGATCATGGTGGCGAGCACCGCCGCCTCTCTGGCGGGCGGCAGCCGGCGTGGCGGCGTCGACGAGCGCCGGGCATTCCAGGCACTGCTCATCGCCGAGAGCGGGATCAACAGCCTGCCCCGAAAGGCCGGCGAGTACGTCCGCACGAAGCCGTTCACCGGCTCGACGGTGGCCGAGCTTCAGATCTGGCTGACCGGGTCGAGCAGTGTGACAAACGCGGGCGGCCTCCGGGGGTACCTCGCCGCGACCGCGCCCGCGACGGGTAATGCGGTGTCGGCCCTGACCGCCCTCACAGCGACGACCTTCACGGCCCAGTCGACCGGCACCGACGGACAGGCCACCAAGGTCGTGCTCCACGACTTCGAGATCCGGCCGCGTCTGCTGCCGCCGGGCCTGCGGCCCAACTCGGGCATCATCTCCCGGCCCCGGATTCAGGCGGGGGGCAGTTCCAGCGTCACGACCGAGTTCAGTCCAGCTGTGACCACGGTGGTAGGGAACAACGTCTCCAACGGATCGACCGTGACGGTGCCGGTCGCCTCCACGGCCGGCCTGGAGACCGGTGACTACGTCACTATCAGCGGCTCGACGTACCGGGTGACGGCGCTCACGGCCAGCTCGATCAGCGCGGCGCGGGTGATCAGCGCGGCCACACCGCCGTCCAAACTGAGTGGTGACGTGGGCCTGGTGCTCAATCCCGTGACCACGGCCCTCCCAACCGTGTCCGCTGCCGGACAGACGGTGTTGCACACCCCGACCGTGACCAGCTTCCGCGTGGGTGAGACCATCACCGTGGGCCAGGGTGTGTCCAGCCGCCGGGCCACCGTTCAGGCGCTGGACGCGGCGGCCGGCACCCTGAGCGTGACGTGGGTGGCCGGTGCACCCACCACCGTGGCCGAGGGCACCGCCCTGACCCGTGACGTGACCGCCATGAGCAGCGCGGGGCAGGTCACCATCGAGCCCAGTGCGAAGAACAAGCAGAACAACTTCTACGGCTACACCGGTGGAGTCAAGACCAACGACTGCACGACCAACACGTCGTGCAGTGGCTCGGACAACGCGGCCCTGGCGGCGGCCAGCGGGTCGGAGTTCACGCGGCTGCTGCTGGGCCTGACCGACGCCGAGCTGAACGATCTCGTGCCGCTCACCCCGGCCCCCTCCAGCCCCCTGCCGAACAACACCAATGTCGGCATTCTCCGGATCGCGGCCAATGACTACCAGAAGTTCTTCAAGAGCAACTCCACGTACAGCGGCATCATCATCGTGGACGGCGTGATGACCAGCAACGTCACCGGCACGACCATTCATGGCCTGGTCTACTTCCGGGACGACGTCGAGGGCACCTTCAACGGCAGCGCCACGGTTTACGGAGCCATCGCGGTGCGCGGCGGAGCACTCAACGTCAACAACGTCCTGAGCGGCAATCTGAGCGTTCACTACGACGCCGTGACCCTCCAGCAAATCTTCACCACGGCCAGCGGCAGCCGCCAGTACGCCCCAGTCGCCGGCAGCTGGAGGCAACATTGACGCCCCACGCCACGACGTCGCTGTCCCAGCCCAGCGCGGGCGTCACGCTCATCGAGCTGCTGATCGTGATCGCGATCCTGGGGATCCTCCTGGCGCTGGGGATGGTCAACTATGCCCGCTGGCGGGCCAGTTCGGCCGTCATGCAGGGTGCCCAGGAGTTCGCGCAGGCCGTCCGCACCACCCGCAGCGGGGCCAAGCGGGCCAATGCGTGCTGGCAGATCGCGCCTGTCTCCTTCACCGCCAGCAACACGGAGTACCACGTCCGGGAGTACAGTGGCCCCACGTGTCCGGCCACCGCCGTCACGCTGCTGCGCACCCGCACCTTCAGCATGCCGCCCGGCACCCTGCTCGTGCGCGTCAGTGCGGCCGGCACCGTGTCGACCACGCCCTCCACCATCAATTTCGTGCCGCCGTACGGGTCGACCGACGGCGCGGCCGACACCTTCAGGGTGCAGTGGGCCAGTGATCCGTCGATCTCCCGAACCGTGCGCGTGACCGGGGTGTTCGGCAAGGTGATCCTGCGGTGAACGGACACACGGGCGGCCTCACGCTGGTCGAGGTGATCGTCTCGATCGCGATCTTCACGGTGCTGTCCATGGCCGTGCTGGGGTCGATGCCGGGCATCCTGAAGGTCAATCGCCAGACCCGCGACGACCAGG
Organism: Deinococcus sp. AB2017081; assembly: GCF_034440735.1. Classification (NCBI taxonomy): domain Bacteria; kingdom Thermotogati; phylum Deinococcota; class Deinococci; order Deinococcales; family Deinococcaceae; genus Deinococcus; species Deinococcus sp. AB2017081. The sequence continues at coordinate 1,792,679 of NZ_CP140098.1, forward strand.
GGGTCACGGTGGCGGCCAAGGCCTACCTGGAGAGCGTCCGCGCCGGGTTCACCGATCCGGCGGTCACGGTGAATCCGGCGACGGGCACGCAGGTCACGGCCGGGCAGACCACCTTCGATGCCGGCACGCTCCCCGCCGTGCCCGAGTCCAGTCGCATGAACGGCTATACCTGCACCACCGCCCTGGAGGCGCAGCTCACCAGCCCGCCCGAGACCGGTGAGGTCACCATGGTTCGGCGACTGACCCTGACCTGCACGCAGACAGACCGGCCCACCCAGACCTTCGTGGCGGACTACGCGAGGCCGCTGTGACCCGGAGGTTCGCTCACGCGGATCGCGGCCTCACGCTGGTCGAAGTTCTGGTCGCCATGGGGCTGCTGGGCATCGTGCTGCTGCTGGTCACGGACTGGCAGACCCAGACCCTGACCCTGACCGCCCGGACGAATGCCCAGGCGGATCAGCTGGCCGAACTGAACGACCTGAGCGGCTACCTCGGCGACCGCATCCGGTCGGCGGCCCAGGTGCGCCTGAGCGGCTTCACGGTGAACGCGGCGTCAGCCGTGAACAACGGAAAATGCGACACTACCACGCCCTGCGTGGCGGTTCTGTCGCTGGAGGAGGACGCCGATCCCTCGACCTCCCCGCCCACGATCACGCGCCGCTGGTTGCGGCTGGTCTACCGGGTTGAGCCCCGCGCCACGTGGACCGGGGCCGACAAGGTGCCGGACACCTGGGCCGATGACCCGGACAACGCCGTCCGCGTGCTGCGCGAATACCGCGACAGCTGTACCGAGGTGAGCGGCGGCACGTGCAGCGTGACCGGCGGCAGCCCGGCCATCACGGTCGCGGCGTACCGGGCGGCATTCACCAGTGCGGCGTTCAGCGGCATGAGTCCGGCCCTGGTGGCCGATTACCTGACGGCTGTGGATCAGGCCGGAACCGCGATCGTGCCCTTTGCCCTCACGGCGGCTCAGCCGGTGGGCGCGGCCAATCCGGTGATCCTGACCTTCCAGTCCGTGCGGAACGTGCGCGGAACCGTTGCGTACACGCCGGGGGCCGGGGCCTATCGCCTGTCGGTGCAGGCGCGGAACGTGCCGTGACCGGTTCCAGCTGAGCGCACGGGGAACGGCACGCCATACGGACTCCGTCTAATTCCCCGAGTCCGCCCTGTCTCCCACTCCCTTGATCGGATTTCCCCCCGCTTTTAGCGGGATGGGTCGGAGCCCGTATCCCTGCACTACACTCCGCGCCATGGACTTTCCGACCTCCTGCCCCGGCTGCGGCTCCGAGAACCGGGTGGAGTTTGCGGACAACAGCGTGCACGACGTCACCTGCGCGCGGTGCGGAGCGCGGTACTGCGTGTTCCTGCGCAAGCAGAAGTTCGAGGTGCTGTTCGACCTGGGCACCCGCGCCCTGATGGACGGCTACGCGCGCGAGGCGGTGGCGAGTTTCTCGGCGGCGCTCGAACGCTTCATGGAGTTCTACGTGCGGGCCACCACACTGGAACGCGCTGCAGGTTCCGACATGGATTTCGTGGCGGCCCTGGACGCGCTGGACGGCACATGGCGGCACGTGGCGAGCCAGTCGGAGCGGCAGCTGGGCATGTTCGCCCTGGCGTACCTGCTGCGCGAGGGCCGTGAACCGGACTTCCTGACGCCCAGGGGCCTCGGCACCGACTTCCGCAACCGCGTGATCCACCGGGGCTCGCTGCCCACCCGCGCCGAGGTCGAGGCCTACGCGGCAGCGGTCTTTGCCCTGATCGACCGCGTGCTGACCGAACTGGGGCCGGGGGCCGCCCACGCCGAACTGGCCCAGGAGCAGGCCTTCGCCGCGCACGTGGCCGCCCTACCCGACGGCGTGACGGTGGTCTTCGAGGAACACCCTGGGATGTTCCGAGCCCGGCGCTTCGGGGCCCCCGCCCCACAGCCCAAATCCCCCAAACCGGCCACCGGTGGCCGCCCCGTGAACGATGCCCAGGCCTTCCAGACAGCGCTGTTCCGGCGGGCCCTGGAGGAGCGTGGACCGCAGCTGGAGCGCTTCAAGGGGCAGGCCATGCGGCGCGGTTCCTGACAGCTGATCTACCGGAACGGTCGGCTCCTTCCCTAGACTGGGCCATGGATCGAGCGGAGCGCAGAACACACACCGGGGCAGATCGTCGGCGGCTGGTGCGGGTGGCCCGGGGCCACGAGGACGGGGATCTGCTGATCCGGGGGGCCCAGGTCGTCCAACCGGCCACTCGCGAGATCTACGCGGCCGACGTGCTGATCGCCGACGGCCGCGTGGCGGCCCTGGGCAGCGGCTTCCGGGCTGCACAGGTGATCGAGGCGCAGGGAGCCTTCCTCGCGCCGGGTTTCATCGATGGGCATGTCCACATCGAGTCGAGTCTGCTGACCCCGGCGGGCTTCGCGCGGGCCACGCTGCCACGCGGCACGACCGGTGTGGTGGCCGAGCCGCACGAGGTCGTGAACGTGCTGGGCGTGGCGGGCCTGGAGTGGATGCTGCGGGCCGGGGCATCGTCGGGGCAGCGGGTGTGGGCGTCGGCCCCGTCGTGCGTGCCGGCCAGCACCTTCGAACTGGGTGGAGCGCGGGTAGGCGCGGCCGAGGTGGCGGGCATGCTGCGGGTGCCGGGCGTGCTGGGTCTGGCCGAGATGATGAACTACCCCGGCGTGCTGGGTGGCGACGCTGAGGTCTGGGATGTGCTGGAGGCCGGGCAGCGTTCGGGGCTGCGGCTGGATGGTCATGCGCCGTGTGTGACCGGCCGTGACCTGATGGCCTACGCGGCGGCGGGCCTGCACTCGGATCACGAAGCGACCACGCCGGAAGAGGCCCGCGAACGTCTGCGGGCGGGCCTGTGGCTCATGGTGCGCGAGGGCTCGGCGGCACGGAACCTGGATGCCCTGCTGCCGGTGCTGCGCGAGCGGCCCCGCCGCGCGATGCTGGTCAGCGACGACGTGAGCGTGGACGAGCTGCTGGAACTGGGGCATCTGGATCGCCTGCTGCGCACCTGCGTGGCGGGGGGCCTGCACCCGTCAGACGCAGTCGCGCTGGTGACGTGCAACCCGGCTGAGTACTGGGGCCTGCATGATTGTGGACTGGTCGCGCCGGGCTACCACGCCGACCTCGTGCTGCTGCGCGACCTGAGCGGCTTCGAGGTGCTGGAAACGTTGGTCGGCGGCGCGCCGGCGGTCGCGGGCGAGTCCACCCCGGCGCTGGGCGGCGGTGGAGTCGACCTGGGAGCCGGGTGGGCGTCGGCCGACTTCACGGTGCCGGACGCGTGGCCCGTCATCGAGGTGCGCGGGGATCAGATCACCACCGGGGTGGGGGCACCGGGCAGCGGCGACGCGCGGCTGGTCGTGGCCGACCGCTTCGGGCGCGGCCAGTGGGCGACGTGCTGGACGTCGGGCAGTGGGCTGCGCGGCGGGACACTGGGGATCAGCGTGCTGCACGATGCCCACCACGCGGCGTTTCTGGGCGGCACCGACGACGACATCCGCGCGGCTGGGCGGGCGCTGGAGGCCCTGGGCGGCGGCGTGGTGCTCGTCGAGGGGGGAGAGGTCCGGGCCGCACTGCCGCTGCCCTTCGCCGGCCTGATGACCGATGCGCCGCCGGAGCTGGCGGCCGCGCGGCTGGGCGAGGTGACGGCGGCGGCCCGCGCCCTGGGCTGCACGCTGCCCTATCCGGTCACGACCGTGAGCTTCCTGGGCCTGACCGTCATCCCCGCCCTGAAACTCACTCCGGGCGGCCTGCTGGACGTGACGGCATGGCGGCTGCTGCCTGACTGAGTGCGGTGAACCGCGTGGGGGACGCCGGCGCGGCACGTGAACCACCCGGCCCGAAACCACCCATTCGGGTGACAGCACAATGAGAAAAAAATAAAATACTCTACATCTTCTGCCGTGGGCTCCGGGTAGACTGACGCGAGGTCACCTCTCCGTCATGAGCCGTCCGGTCAAGTCGTCTCCTCCAGGCACCCTGACACCCACCCAGGCTGTCCGGGCGACCTTCTGGGCGCGGCTGCTGATGCTGACCGCCGTGCTCGTCACCCAGATGCTGACGGTGGTGGTGGTGCTGTGGAGTGACCGCCAGCACGCAGAGGGCACGCTCCGTGCCGAGGCGACCCGAACCATCGACCAGCTGACGCGGGTGGCCGCCGACAATGTGCGTGGCTACCTGCAGGGGCCAATCCAGATGGTGGGGCTGAACATCGAGCTGATCCGGGCCGGGCAACTCAGTGCCGGTGATCCGTCGAGTCTGAGTGTCACGTTCCAGACCATGCTCAATGCCATGCCGCAGCTCGGCGGTGTCCTTGCCGGGCATGACGACGGCCGCTTCACCTTTGCACGGCGCGACGGCCCCGGCGACGCGGGACGGTTCCTGCGCAGTATCGAGATCCGCCCGCGTCGCCAGGTCACGACCACGGTGCTCGATGCCCGTGGACGCGTGCTCTCGCAGAGTGCGGCCGACACCGCCTATGACCCGCGCACCCGCCCGTGGTACCGCGCGGCGGTGGCGCGCCCGGACACGACGGTGTGGACAGAACCCTACGTGTTCTCCTCCAGTGGCGAGCCGGGCGTGACGGTCGCCCGCGCGTTGACCGGTGGCCCGGACGGGACGGTCGTCCTGGGCGCTGACATCCAGTTGCGGCAGCTGGTCATGTTCCTGCAGGGCATCAAGATCAGCGCGAACGGACGGGCCTTCGTGACGGACGACGCCGGCCGCGCCATCGCGGCGTCTCGGGCATGGCCGGTGAGCGTCGCTGGCCGCGTTCCAGCGCTGACCGAGGTCGCCGATCAGCCGCTCAAGGCGCTGCTGGGGTCGTCGGCGCGGGTGGCGCCGGGCATCCGCACGTTCGTGGTGGCCGGGGAGCCGTACGCGGCGGTGGTGCGGCCGGTGCGGCTCGGCCCCGGGGTGGAATGGATGGTCGGGGTGTACGCTCCATCCAGGGATTTCACCGTGGGGCTGCAGCGCACCGATCGGCTGCGGCTGGCGACCATCCTGCTGACCTGCGTGCTGGGCAGCCTGCTCGCGTGGCCGCTGCTCGGCCGCGCCATCCGGCCCATGAGGGCGCTGCACCAGCAGGCGACCACGGATCCGCTGACCGGTCTGCACAACCGCGGGAGCTTCCTCGCGCAGCTCGACGAGGTGCTCGACGCCGCCTCTGACCGTGGCCTGGGTGGACGGCACCTGGGCGTGGCGATCTTCGATCTGGACGGATTCAAGGCCATCAACGACGTTCACGGCCACGCCGCCGGTGACGAGATGCTGCTCGCCGTCGGCGCCCGACTGCTCGCCGCGCTGCGTCCGGGGGACATCCTGGGCCGTCTGGGCGGTGACGAATTCGCGGTGCTGATCGATGGCGCGACCCGGGAGGAGGTCACGCTGCGGGTCGAGGGGGCCATCGCCGCCCTGGCCCGGCGCCCCGTCACCGTGGATCAGGCCGAGCACACCATCCGCGCGACCGCTGGATTGGCCTTCTTCGATCCCCGGGATCCGCTGATCACCCCGCTGCGGCGGACCTCTGTCATGGCCCGGGCCGATACGGCGCTCATCCGCGGGAAACGCCGCGAGAAGGGCCGGGTGTGGGTCGACGGAGAGAGCGTGATGGCCGGCGTCCTGATCTGAGTGTGGCGTGCCATCCTGGGCGCATGACTGGAACCGGGACGACAGACGACGTCATCAGCGTGCAGGTGGAGGGACTGGGGCCGGTGACGGCCCGCAGCGGACAGCGGCTGGTGCTGGCCCTGGAGGACGCCGGGACAGGCATCCTGCACCGCTGCGGCGGGGTGGCCCGCTGCACGACCTGCCGCGTGGAATTTCTGGAGGGTGAGCCAGACGCCATGACGGCCGCCGAGTTCGACAAGCTGACCGAGAAACAGCTGCTGGGTCAGGCCAGGCTGTCGTGCCAGATCGAGTGTGTGCCGGGCATGAGCGTGCGCGTGCTCCAGACGGCGGCCTCGACCGGTCTGGAACCGGGCAAGGCTCCGGCTGTGCACATCGAACCCGACCCGGTGTGGACGACCCGTCCCGGAGCATCCACCGAGGGCTGAGCGCCCACCCCGTTAGCGTTCGGACGCTCCTGGCGGGCCGCCGGAAGGGCCGTGGCCCGCGGCGTGGTCCGGGAGGGCGTCCTGCCCGGCGGATTCCCCCGGTGCCAGCGGATCGGTGGTGGCCAGCGTGAAGCCCTCGCCGCCGCAGGCACATGGCAACAGCGGGCGGTCGGCCTTCTGGACGGCGCCGCAGGATACGCACGCCACCTGTCCGGAGAGCGGTCGGCCCACCGGCAGCGGCGGCGGCGGCTCCAGATCCCACGGCGGCACGATCCCGAGGCCGGGCGGCGCGTCCCGGTCGTGGCAGAACACCGAGAGGTTGCCGTCCTGCTCGAAATACACCCGCTGCACTTCACCCAGCTGGCGAACCCCCTGCACCCGCAGCTGCTCGAACAGATCTTCCCGGCTCAGGCTGGCGCGGTCGAGCGCGGCGGGATGGATCACACCGTCACGGACGAGTTCCACCGGTTCGCCCTCGACAAAGGTCTCGACCCGCTCCGAGTGGATGACCAGCACAGAGAGCACCCGCTGCAGCACGACCACCAGTGCGAGCACCAGCATGGCGTGGATCAGCGGTACCTCCGGATAGAACATGGGGTCGCCGGCGGCCGAGCCCAGTCCGATCACGATGGCGAGTTCCAGCGGGCTCAGCTGCGCCAGGCCGCGTTTGCCGGTCACACGTAGCAGGAACACCAGCCACAGGAAGATGAACACGGTGCGGAACACGATCTCCAGCAGGAACAGGGGATCAGTGTCGCCCAGGAACATGCGCTGGAGTTCAAAGGGAACGATGTCCGACTCGCTCATGCGTGATCCACCTCGGGAGCCGGGCGGTCATCAGGCAGGCCCAGACCGGCCAGCACCCGCCGGACGCTCCACCCGGTCAGGGCACACAGGGCGGCCAGGGCGGCCTCGAAGGCCGGTGTGCCGGGGGGCTCGGTTCTCAGGGTCTGCCACAGCGCGTTGCGCCGCCGCAGGACGTCGGTGGGAGCCATGAGACGCAGTGTAGTCGGCGCCGGCCGCCGCCGGTCAGCGGTAGCGGGCCACGTCGCGCAGGTGGGCGGCGTAGTCGTGGTTCACATAGATCTTTCCGTCCAGGCCGTGCAGGAAGTACAGCGCGTCCCGGCCATCGCTCATCTTCAGCACCGGCTTCAGGACGCTGCGCAGCGCCGCCTGGCCTGGCGAGTTGATCGGCCCGGCCGGCAGGCCGTAGCGGGTGTAGGTGGAGTACGGGGTGTCCCGGATGAAGTCCCCGGCGCTGCGGTCGAGCTCCGGCAGATCCTTGCCCAGTCCGTAGGCCACGGTGGGATCGCTGCCCAGTTTGATGTTCTGCTTCAGACGGTTCAGGAAGACGCCGGCCACCACGGGCATCTCGGCGTCGTTGGCAGCCTCGGCCTGCACCATGCTCGCCAGGATCACCCACCCGCGCACGTCCAGTCCCTCGGCCTTCGCAGCCGCGACATTGGCCGGTGTGAACTCGCGTGACATGCGGTCGAGCATGGTCTGAACCATGACGCGCGGCGATTCCTTGGGCCGGAAGGCGTAGGTGTCCGGGAACACGAAGCCCTCGAGATCCGGCTGCTTGCCACGGGCGTAGGCGCTCAGCGCCTCGTCCTTCAGCACCGCCTGGATCGCCGCGCCGTCAAAGCCGGCCTTCTGGAAGATGGCGGGCATGTCGCGGATGCGCCGGCCCTCGGGCACGGTGACATTCACCGTGGGCAGACGCGCCGGCCCGGCCAGCTTCGCGGCGACCTGCTCGGCGGTCATGGTGCCGGTCAGGTCGTACAGGCCTTCCTTAAGTTTACCGGCGGTGCCGTCCCGATCCATCACGTAGCGCAGGACGCGGGCGTTCTTCACGATGCCCTTCTGCTCCAGGGTGCGGGCCACGCCCGGCAGGGAGTCACCAGCCTGCACCTCCAGCGTGTACGGTGCGCCGCCGGCCGGGCCGAACAGCGACCGGACATACAGGAAGGCTCCCAGCGCCCCACCGGCGATGAGCAGCAGCAGTGCCAGCAGCGCCCACACCCACCACGGCACCCGGCGGCGACCGCCCAGGCGCGTCACGCCGGCTCCTGGACGCTGGCCGCGCGGGCCAGGCGGGCACGCAGGTCGTCATCGGCCGGGGCGCGGGCCCCAAAACGCGACACGACCCAGCCACCCACCTGCACCGCCAGGTGCGCGGCCCGCCGGGGATCGCCGTGACGCAGCCACCCGGCCAGGAAGGCCCCGCCAAAGGCGTCACCGGCCCCGGTCGCGTCGATCAGCGGATCACGGGTCGCGGCCACCTGCAAGCGGGGGCAGTCCGGCCCCTCGATCATCACGCCGTCCTCGTCCATCTTCAGCACCACCAGGGCGTGGGGGTAGCGCTCCCGCAACCAGCCCATCGCAGCGTCCGGGTGGCGCTCGCCGCTCATGGCACGCGCCTCGTCGTCGTTCGGGAAGATCACGTCGAAGGGCACGTCGTCCACGATCTTCAGGAAGGACTCGCGGCCCAGCTGCTGGATCATCTGGAAGGAGCCCGGATCGAGGCTCAGGGTCGCGCCGGCCGTGGTCGCAGCGTGAGCCGCCTGGAGCGCCGCCGCGCGGGGCGGGTCGCGGAACAGGCTCCATGCCGTCAGGTGGAGGTGCCGGGCTCCGCGCAGCACGTCCAGCGGCAGGTCGCCCGGCAGCAGCTCCCAGTCGGCCCCTTGCCCGGTCAGCATGGCGCGCTGTCCCCGTCGGTCGATCAGCGCCAGGATCACGCCCGTCGGGTGCTGGTCACTCAGGGTCAGGGCCGTGTGGACACCCTCGGCCTGGAGTTCGGCCGTGGCCAGTTCCCCGAACCGGTCGCGGCCGATCTTGCCGACGAAGGTCGCTGGATACGCGCAGCGCTGTGCCCACACGGCCACATTTGCCGCGCTCCCCCCGCCGGACAGTTCCATGCGGCCAGTCGTGTCGCCGCCGGGCAGCAGCATGGTGTCGGGTTTGGCGAGCACGTCCCAGGCAAGGTCGCCCAGCGAGACGAGGGAAGTACGGTCAGTCATGGTCAGGGCGCAGCATACCGTCCGGCAGGGGGGATTCGGTGTCCCTGCCCGCAGCTCCCGGCCTGGCGGTAAGCTGACCATGCGCGTATGTTGCAGTCGATCCCTGGTTCCCTCTCCCCACAGCACCTACGGACACTGCTGGAACGAACCCGTGACCGGCCAGACGATGTCGTGCGGGAGGCCCGTGACCTGCTCCCGGCCGCGCGGGCCAGCGGCAACCGCGCGGCGCTGGTGGGTGTCCTGACGGCGCTGGGGTCTGGTCTGTTGAGGGCCGGGGCACATGACGAGGCCCGCACCACCCTGGATGAGGCGCTGTTGACTGCATCCGGTGACCTTGAGAGCGAGGCCGTGGTGCTCATACAGCGACTGGCCCTATTCCTCCTGCTGGGAGAGAGCAGTACGATTACTGAAGACGCGGAGAGGTTGGCCACCAGTGTAGGCGCGTTGACCTACTCAAGATACCAGTCCATGGCATTGCGCCTGCTGGCCGCCACCAAGCATCGGAGTGGTCATTTTGATGACGCACTGAGTCTTTTGGAACGAGCGAGACAGATCGCGCTGCGGCACGAGGATCGCAATGAACTGTGTATCATTGCTGTCAACTCATCAAGTTTGTTGGCTGAAAGTGGAGATAACCCTCGGGCCCTGACGTGTTTGCACGAGGCCCTGGCTTATGCAGACACGCCTCAGGCGATGACTACCATTCAAACTCAGTACGCCTGTCTCTATACTGCTCTTGGGCAGTTTGAGAGGGCAATAAGCGTCATTGATGATTATCTTGATGAGCGGTCGCTAGAGTATCTTCTGGAGCGAGATAAGAACATGTTGCTTGACCGTGCAGATTCGTTGGCTGGATTGGGTCGACGAGACGATGCGATCAATCTGATCCTGCGCTATGGTCTGCATCTCGATAGTGGTTTACGTATTTCTGGATCGGCACGTGACACCCTGGGAACGCTCTATGGCCTCCAGGGGCGCACGGCCGAGGCGCGTGAACTGCTGCTGTCAGGTCTTGAATGTTTTCGCCGTGCCGAGATGCGCCATGCCACGCTTCATGCTCTGCTGAACTTAGCTGAACTCGAACTTCCACATGACCCGCAGCTGAGCCTGCATTACACCCAACTCTACGACCAGCAGGTGAATGGTCTCCCGCCGGAGCGGCTCCAGGTTCGTGCACTGCGCCTCCGTTCACAGGCGCACGCGGCACTCGGGGATTACCAGACGGCGTACGAACTCGGCGAGCAGTACCACGTCATCCAGGAACCGCTGAACCGGCGGCAGGAGCAGCAGCGGATCGAGGTCGCGCTGGCGGAACTGGAGCACGAACACACGCAGGCGCTGGCCCGTATCCAGCGGGACGCCCTGCGTGATGCCCGCGCCGAGGTCGCTGAGCTGCACGCCCATCTGGAAACCCGCGTCGCGCAGCGCACGCACGAACTCCAGACGGCCAACGAGGAACTGCGGGCCTTTGCAAGGTCCGTGAGCCATTACCTGCGGACGCCCATGCAGCTCATCCTGGGCCACGCGACCATGCTGGGCCTGCTCCCGCCGGAGCAGCAGGCGCGCTCGACCGACGTGATCGTCGAATCGACCGAGCGCATGGCCGAGGTACTCGACGGCCTGCTGGCGTACGCCACGCGGGATGCCGTGCCGCTGGAAGTGGCCGACGTGAACCTCACCGACACGGTGCAGTCCGCGTGGGATGACCAGGTGAGCGCCGGGACGTCGGTGAGCCTGGAGGTGGGGACGCTGCCGACGGTGCGGGGCGATTCCGCCGCGCTGCGGGTGGTGTTCGGAAACCTGCTGCACAACGCCGTGAAGTTCACGGGTGCTCAGCACTGTCCCCAGGTGCAGGTCATGGCCCGCCCCGTGCCGGGCGGCACCGAGATCGAGGTGCGCGACAACGGGGTGGGCTTCGATCCCCGGGACAGCACCCGGCTGTTCGGCGCGTTCACCCGCCTGCCCACCGTCACGCGCTTCGAGGGCCTGGGCCTGGGGCTGGCCGACGTGTGGCGGATCGTGATCGCGCATGGCGGGCATGTCCGTGCCGAGGGCCGCCCCGGCGTGGGCGCGTCGTTCTTCGTGACCCTTCCGCTGGGCGGCGAGGCATCAGCCTCGTCGCCCGAGTCGGCGCAGACTCCGGCCTGAACCCGCGTCAGGCGTCGTCGCGCTGGGGGAAGGTCTGCTGGCCGTAGCCGCGGTATTCCTCGCGCAGTTCGCGTTTCAGGAATTTCCCGGTAGCTCCGATCGGAATGCTGTCGGTCAGCACGGTGGCGTCGGGCAGCCACCACTTGGCGAACTTCGGCGCGATGAAGGTCATCAGTTCCTCGTGCGTGACCGTCTGGCCGGGGCGCGGCACGACGACCGCCAGGGGCCGCTCGTCCCAGCGGGGATCGTCCATGGCGATCACGGCGCATTGCGCGACCGCCGGATGCGCCATGATGGCGTTCTCCAGATCCACCGAGCCGATCCACTCGCCGCCGGACTTGATCAGATCCTTGCTGCGATCCTGGATGTGCATGTAGCCGCGTTCGTCCAGCGTGGCGATGTCGCCCGTGTCGAACCACTCCTTGCCGCCCAGCCGGAAGAAGTTGGCCTGCCCCTCGCCCTTGAAGTAGCTGCTCGCGACCCACGGCCCGCGCGTGAGCAGGCGGCCCATGGTCTTGCCGTCGTGCGGCAGGACGTTCCCGTCGTCGTCGATGAGTTCCAGTTCGATCAGGGGCACGGTGCGGCCCTGCTTGGCCCGCAGCGCGTAGCCCTCGTCGCTGGTCGGATCGACGCCGGCGGGCACCGAACTCGCCGTGCCCAGCGGGTGCGTCTCGGTCATGCCCCACGCGTGCAGGAGGTGCAGGCCGTGGCGCTCCTCGAAGGCGCGGATCAGGCTCTCGGGCGCGGCGCTGCCGCCCACGATCAGGCTGGTCAGGGCGTGCAGGTCGTAGGGCGTTCCAGCCGACTTCGCGCGGTCGAGTTCACCCAGCAGGCCCATCCAGATCGTCGGGACGCCCGCCGTGATCGTCACGCGCTCGTCCTGCAGCAGGCGGGCCAGGTTCGGGCCGTCACTGAAGACCCCGGCGTACACCTGCTGGGCCCCGTACATCGCGCAGGTGTAGGGCAGGCCCCACGCGTTCACGTGGAACATCGGCACGATCGGCAGCACCGTGTCGGCCTCGCCCACGTTCAGGCAGTCCTTGGGAGCACACGCCAGCGAGTGCAGCACCGTCGAGCGGTGCGAGTACACCACGCCCTTGGGATTCCCGGTCGTGCCGCTGGTGTAGCACATGGCCGCCGCCTCGTTCTCCTGCAGGTCGGTCAGCGGTGCGGCCGGCTCGCTGCCCTCCACGAAGGCGTCGTAGTCCAGCACCCCCGGAATCGGCTGTGGGGTCGGCCCCATGACGATGATGTGCTCCAGCGCGGGGCACGCGGCCTTCAGGGCGGGGATCATCGCGGCGAACACGTTCTCGATGATCAGCACGCGATCCTCGGCGTGGTTCAGGATCCACGCGACCTGCTCCGGGTGCAGGCGGATATTGACGGTGTGCAGCACCAGCCCGGCGCTGGGAACGCCCAGGTAGGCCTCCAGATGCCGGAAGGAATTGACGGCCAGGGTCGCCACGCGGTCGCCGCGCCGGAGGCCCAGGCCGGTCAGACCGCCGCCGAGCCTCAGGGCACGCTCGGCCACGTCGCCGTAGGTCGTGCGGTGCTGCCTGGGAACGGGATTGCCCTTCTCGTCGCGACCGGCCACCAGCAGGCTCACGATCTCGCGGTGGCGATACAGGGTGCGGGCACGTTCCAGGATGAACGGCACCGTGAGCTGGACATCCATCATGCTGCCCATCATTCCGACGTGATCCATACCATTGACCTCCGGACAGAGACAGGGCCGGGCGGCCCACATCCGGGCCGACGGCACTTCGACGCTGTCTGTGCGGCGAGTATAGGCGACGGACTGCGGTGGGGAAGGGTGTCAGTGGTTGGGCAGTCTCAACGCTTCACCGGCTCCGGTGGCCGGGCCTGGGCCCCACCCTGCCGGGGTCGCGGCCCCACCGGCACCGGAACACCGGCGCTCCCCTCGCCACCCTCGCGTCCGTTCCGGCGTGGATACGTGATCTCCAGCCGGCGGTCGGCGCGGCGCAGCAGCCAGTCGTTCAGTTCGCGCAACATGCCCCAGCGTGCGCCGATCTGTGGCACGAATCAAGCGCAGACCAGCTGGCCAGTTCGTTCCGGCATCACCTCGCGGAATCGGAGTCGGTGTTGCCCCGCCCGGCCGCGTCGAGGCTGGCCTGTCACTGAACCACGGCAGGGCCGGCATCGACGTGTCCCAGCAGTCGGGAGCCTGGAAGGCTGGCACGCAGCCGGGACAGGTGTCTCAGAACGGAGATCAGCCACGTGGGCCGGGCTGCATCACGCTTCATCGTCGGCCTCTGCCTCGGCTGGAGCCTGCGCGGCGAGGCGCTGGAGGTACAGCTCCAGGATCTGCACGGCCGCCGCCTCGTCCAGGTCGGTCGCGCCCAGCTCGCGGGCCCGGCGGGTGGTGAAGCGCTCGTCCTGGAACTCGACCGTGTAGCCCTGGTCGGTCAGGATGCGCCCGAAGGCGCGGGCCCGGTCGGCCGCCGGACTGGGTGCCCCGTCCGTCCGCAGCGGCAGCCCCAGCAGCAGCGTGCCCGCGCCGGTTTCACGCACCTTCAGGCGGATGGCCTTGAGGTCGATGGGCAGCCGCCGCCGATCCACGCTGCCGCGTCCGAAGGCCAGCGAGCCCGCGCTGACCGCGAAGCCGATCCGGGACTTGCTGACGTCCAGCGCCAGGATGGGAGCGGGGGAGGGGGTCGCCACGCGCGGAGTGTAGCAGCGCTGCCCGTGGCGCTACGCTGGGCGGCATGACCCCGAGTGACGTCCTGCTGGTGGAGACCGTGAACGGTGTCCGCACCCTGACCCTGAACCGCCCGGATCGCCTGAACGCCGCGAACGACGAGCTGCTGTACGCCCTGACGGACGCCCTGAAGGCGGCCGATGCCGACGACGCCGTGCGCGTGGTCGTGATCACCGGGGCCGGGCGCGGCTTCTGTGCCGGGCAGGATCTGGGCGGCGTGTCGGGGCGCGACATGAGCTTCACCGAGCACCTGAACGCCACCTACAACCCGCTGATCCGCACCATGCGTGGGCTGGGCAAGCCGGTCATCACCGCCGTGAACGGCGTGGCCGCCGGGGCCGGGGCGAGTCTCGCGCTGGCGGGCGACCTGCGGCTGTGGGCCCAGGGGGCGCGCCTGATCGAGGTCTTCTCGAACATCGCCCTGGTTCCGGATTCGGGCAGCACGTGGTTCCTGCCGCGTCTGGTCGGCTACAGCCGCGCCTTCGAGCTTATGGCGCTGGCCGACACCGTGAGCGCCACCGAGGCCCTGCGCCTGGGCCTGTGCGAACAGGTCTACCCGGACGAGACCTTCCTGGCCGATGTCCAGGCCTACGCCGAGCGCCTCGCCGCCCGGCCCGCGAACGCCCTGAAGCTCACCAAGCAGGCGCTGAACGCGGCCATGACCAGCTCGCTGGACGCCGCGCTGGACACGGAGGCCGAACTCCAGCAGCTCGCGGGCGACCACTGGGAGCATGCCGAGGGCGTGAGTGCCTTCAAGGAGAAGCGTGCCCCGGACTTCCGCCGGGACGGCTGAGCCCGGTCGATCCCACCGGCAGACGGACGCCGCCCGACTCGACATGAGCGGGCGGCGTCCGTCACGGCACTATTTGTCCAGCGGGTCGTTGTGGCCCTTCATCGCGTCGGCCTGTCCGACGGTGTTCTCGCGGCGCTGGGGATCGCGGCCCGCCTCGTTGCCCATGCTGGCGGTGTCCTTGCCGGGTTCAAGCAGCTCGTCGCTGTGCTGTACAGTGGGATCGGGCGTGGTGCTGGCTGTGGTCTTGGTGTCGTCGTGGGGCATGGGAGCCACCTCCGGTGGGGTGTAGGGTGCCGCGCTGTGGGCGACGGTGCCGGTCGGCGCGGCGGTCGTGGTGGGCGGGGTCACGCGGCCGGGCGCGGCGCTGACCTCGTCGTCCGGGAGGTCGCCCAGCTCCTCGATCAGGCGCTCGCGGGCCCGGATCTCGTCCTCGATCCGGCCGATGTAGTCGCGGATGCCCTGGAGCACCTCGACCTCGGCCCCGGCGTGGTAGGAGCGGCCCAGCCGGGCATACAGACCGTCGAGTTCGCGGCCCAGCTGGAAGACCTCCACGCGCAGGCGGGCGACGTGCGCCACTTCCTCGCCGCGCCGCTGGACGCGCTCCGCGCCGCGTCTGACCGTGTTCAGGATGCTGTCGAGCATGCCCCAGTATGCGCTCCAGTGCCCTGAACCCGGTGAGGGGGCGTTTAGGAATGGGCGTGGCCGTGAGGCACTCGACCTTCCTCCAACCGGCCCGGCGCTACAGTGACGCCACCATGAACGCTGCCGAGACCCGTGCGCTGCTGCTCGCCCTGACCGCCGCCCTGAGCCGTGGGCAGGGTGCGGCGATCGCCACCGTGGTCGGCGTGCACGGCAGCGCGTACCGCCGCGAGGGCACCCGCATGCTGGTCTTGGACGACGGCGCGCAGGTGTGCATGCTCTCGGGCGGCTGCCTGGAGGCCGAGGTCGTCGAGGTCGCGCTGGAGGTCATCCGCACGGGCGTGCCGACCGTCACGCACTACGACCTCTCGGAGGACGCCACGTGGGGCCTGGGGATCGGCTGCGGCGGCAGCGTGGACGTGCGGGTGGAGCGCGTGAACAGCGGCGATCCGGCCACCGCCGCGTGGCTGGCCGCGCTGGAGGCCGGCGAGCTGGCCGCGCTGGTCGTGCCGCTGGACGGTCACGGCCAGCTGCTGCTGCGTCCGGACGGGAGCATGGTGGGCGACCTCCCTCCCCATATCCGCGAGTTTGCCCGGCAGGCGGCGCTGGAACGGCTGACACAGCTCGAACCCCGCGCCGTCACCCTGCGTGCCCCGGACGGCACGCCGGTGTTCATCGACGTGAGCACACCCCCGCCGCAGCTCGTGCTGTACGGCGCAGGCCACGACGCCATCCCGCTCGCCACCCAGGCGCACGCGCTGGGCTACGACGTCCACGTCATCGACCCCCGTGACGCGTACCTGACGCCCGGCCGTTTTCCCGGCGCGACCCTGCACGACCTGGCCCCGGAGGATCTGGCGACGTTCACGCCGGCCGGCCGGGCGCATCTGGTCATCATGAACCATCACCTCGACCGCGACCGGGTGTGTCTGGCCCACGCGCTGCGATCGGGGGCGCCGTATGTGGGGGTGCTCGGCCCGCGCAGCCGCGCCCGCGACCTGCTGGCCGCGCTGGAGGCGGAGGGCGAGACCTTCACGCCGGAACAGCTCGCCCGCCTGCGCTCGCCCATCGGGCTGCGGCTGGGTGCCGAGGCCCCCGAGGAAGTCGCCATGAGCATCTTGGCGGAACTCATGGCGTGGCGGCGGGGCTACGACGGATCGTTCCTGAGCGGGCACGACGGCCGGATTCACGACGCGCAGACCCACGCCGAGGCCCCGACGCCGCTGGGGCGCGACGTGGCCGCTCCGGCGGGATCGTAGGCGCACGAAGCACGGCTGTCCTCCCATTCAGCGGATCGTCAGCGCCGGCCGGTATCGTCAGGTCATGTCTGACCGCCGTGTCCGGCTTGGCAGGGCGCTGCGCCGGATGGTGCTGGCGGGTGTCCTGCTGCCCGGTGTGCTGCTGACTGGCGCGGCCGATGCCCATCCCCGCCCAGGGCCGCCCGCGCCCCCGGCTCCCGAGACTGTGGGCTTCGCGCAGCTGCAGCGGGTGCTGACGGCGGCGCGGGCGGTGGTGGTGACGCTGCGGGCCGGGCCGGTGCGGGCGGCCCCCGGCGGACAGCGTTTCGTGACGCTGCTCTCGGGGGGGCAGGCAGTGGCGCGGCTGGCGGTGCGGCCGGACGGCACCCTGGCGGCGCTGCCCGGCGGGCCGGTGCGCCCGGTGCCGCTGCCGACCACAGCTCTGACCCCGGCCCAGTCCGCCCAGCTGAACACCCGGATCGCGGCGCTGATTCTGTCGGGTGCGGTGCAGGTCACGCCCGGCGACTACCGGGTGCCGCTGCTGTCCGGCGGGGTGGTCGTGGCGGTGCTGCGCCTTGACCGCGAGACCCTGAAGGTGCGCCCGGACGGGCCGCCCGGACCCAGTGGCGGGCCGCGACCGCCGCGTGGGCCGGTCGGCAGGTAGACTCTGCCCATGCTGCAAGGCGTGCTCACCCGCCTGGATGAATCCGGCACCCCTGTCCCCCGCTACACGGCGCCCCGCTGTCTGCTGGAGCGGCAGGCGGTGGGCGGCTGCGACGCCTGCCACAGCGCGTGTCCGCACGAGGCCGTGCAGCTGGGCATGCTCGGGAATTCCATCAGCATCGACCCCGACCGCTGCACCGGCTGCGGCCTGTGCGTGCAGGCGTGCCCGACCGGGGCGCTGGAATACAGCCTGGAAGCTCCGCTTCAGAGCGTTCATGACCAGAAGAGTGCCGGCGACGAGGGGGCCAGCCTGACGTGTTCGCGCAGCGGGGCGGGCGGCCCGTCGGTTCTGTGTCTGGGCCGCGTGACCCCGGCCCTGGTCGCGGCGTCTGGCGCGTGGGGCACGCCGCTGCAGCTGATCCACGGCGAGTGCGCCACGTGCCCGGTCGGCTCGCCGGTCGTGCCTGAACGCCTGTTGGATGTGGTCGCGCAGGCGCAGACGCTGCGGGCTCCCACCGGCCAGCCCGCGCAGGTGACCGTGCGGCCCGCCACCCCCGCCGACGCCGAGCGGGCCGTGCGCGTGTCGCGGCGCGGGGCCTTCACGGCGCTGCTGCGCGTGGGCAAACAGGGCCTGGCCCACGCGCTGCCCGAGTCGCCGCTGCCGTTCCTGGACTGGAGCGTGCCGGAAGACCGCACCCCGCAGGAATGGCGGTGGCGACGGCTCGCCCTGAAACCCGCCCCGCCCGAGACGGCGGCCGTGCCATGGCCCGCGCCCATCGTGGATGACACCTGCATCGACTGCCCGGTGTGCGCCAACGTGTGCCCCACCGAGGCGATCACCCGCGACCTGCAACCCGACGGCGGCGTGCGGCTGCTGCTGAACCTGTCGGCGTGCACGGGCTGCATGGGCTGCCTGCGCTCGTGCCCCCCACAGGCCATCCATGAGCAGCGCGAGTGGCTGCCGGCGGCATTCCAGGCACCGCTGCTGCTGCGTGAAAGCGACTCGGTGATGTGACGGCTTCCGTTCTCCTGCGCTCCGCCGCCCTGGCGGCCCTGTCGATGCTGCCGGGGCCTGTGGCCTCGGCCCCGGCGCGGCAGGCCGATCCGGTCGCCCTGACCCTGCACCGCGCCGCTGCTCCTGATCCGGCCGTCCGTGCCGCTTTGCGCGGGCTGCCGCCAGATATCCGCACCGGCCTGCACGTGATCGACCTGACGACCGGACACGTGCTCGACGAACTCGATCCCGATACGGCGCTGATTCCCGCCAGCCTCATGAAGGTCGTGACGGCGGCCGGTGTCCTGACCGACCGGGGCGGGGCCGGGGGCTGGTGGAGCACCGAACTCACCGTGCCCGCCGCCCAGGTCGGTCAGGCCCGCGTGACCACCCTGACCCTGCGCGGCAGCGGCGATCCCACCCTGGAGGCCACGCACGGCCCGTACAGTCTGCGGGCGCTGGCAGTCCAGGCGCGGGCCCACGGCCTCCGCAGCGTGGCCCGCGTGCGACTTGCGGATCAGACCCTGGAGGGTCAGGCGTGGGCCGACGGGCCGCTCGGGGTGCCCATGCCCGCCCTGACGCTGGCCAGGTGGCAGGGCGACCTGCCGACGGATGCCGCGTCGGCCCGCCAGCGCCTTGGCCGCGCCCTGATCGCGGAACTCCGCCGCGCCGGGGTGAGTGTCGGGTCAGAGGTGGTGGAGTCGGCCCCCGTAGAAGCCTCGGCCTCCGTTCCGGTCGCTGTCCCTGGGGATGGCGCCGGGGACACCTCCAGCCCCCCGGAGCCGCTGGTGCCGCTGGCCCGACGCCCCGAGCAGGGGATCGCCAGCGTGCGGTCTGGATCGCCCACGGCGGTGCTCGCCGCCACCCTGCGCCCCAGCGATAACCTGCTGGCCGAGGCACTGCTGGCAACCCTGGCCCGCCGTCCGGCGGCCCCTGGACGCCACGCCGACGCCCTGACCCGCCTCCGGGCCACCCTGCGCCGCATGCACGTCGATCTGAGCGGCGTGTCGCTGCACGACGGCAGCGGTCTGGATCGCCGCAACCGCCTGACGCCCCGCGCTGTGACCACGCTGCTGCAGACCCTGTATGACGTGCCCTATGCCGCGCCGGGCACGGCTGCCCCGCCTGCCGACGTGTACCGGACGCGCCGGAACGCCTTCGCGGAGCTGCTCCCGCAGGCTGGCACCGGCGAGACTGTGCCCCGGCACGACGGGCGCGGCGGCACCCTGGCCCTGCGCCTGCGCGGCAGCGGCCTGGACGTGCGGGCCAAGACCGGCACCCTGCCCGGCGTGAGTGCCCTGGCGGGGTACGTCACCGGCCACAGCGGCCATACCCTGGCCTTCGCGGTCATCATGAATGGCCCTCCCAGCTCACCGATCCTCACCCTCAGGGCCGTGCAGGACGAATTCGTGCGTGCGCTGGCCTCCGCATACTGACGGCGACCTCAGGCCCTACACTGGGCGCGTGACGAGTGACGCAGCAGCGGGCATGACGGTGGTCGTGGCGACCGGAAACGCCGGAAAGATCCGCGAGATCGAGGAGGCGCTGGGCGGCCTGAACTGGACGCTCCAGAGCCTGGGGGACGTGCCCCTGCCCCCGGAGACCGGCGCGACCTACGAGGACAACGCCGCACTGAAGGCCTGCGCGGCGGCCCTCGTGACCCGGCTGCCCGCCCTGGCCGACGACAGCGGCCTGGAGGTCGAGGCCCTGGGCGGCGAGCCCGGCGTGTATTCCGCCCGCTACGGGGGCGTGGGCAGCGACGTGGAGCGCAACGTGCTGATCCTTGAGCGCCTGCGCCGTGAGACCAACCGCCGCGCGAA
Organism: Deinococcus sp. AB2017081; assembly: GCF_034440735.1. Taxonomy (NCBI): domain Bacteria; kingdom Thermotogati; phylum Deinococcota; class Deinococci; order Deinococcales; family Deinococcaceae; genus Deinococcus; species Deinococcus sp. AB2017081. The sequence goes on from NZ_CP140098.1 coordinate 1,812,762, forward strand.
ATTCGTGTCGGTCGTGATCCTCGCGTATCCCGACGGCCATCTGGAGACCTACCGGGGCGAGCTGCACGGCACCCTGCTCGAAGGCCCACGCGGCGAGAACGGCTTCGGCTACGACCCCCTGTTCGTCCCCGACGGCGACACCCGCACCCTGGCCGAGATGACGGTGGCCGAGAAACGCGCGATCAGCCACCGGGGCCGGGCACTCGCCGCCCTGATGGACGCGCACCGCAGTGGGCCGCCCCCCCGCCAGACCAGCACCGTCGAATAGGGGAGGGCAGCTGGGCCGCACGCCCACGCGCCTGACCCCGGTTGGATGGGGCGCGCTGGCACTGGGCCTTCCCCTCCACCTGTCGGTTCTGTGGCTGCTGCTCTACGGCGGATACATCGGCAACGCTGTTGCCGTGCTGGATGGCCCCTCGCCGGACACCCTGGAGCACCAGGCCCGAGCGGCTGGCGTCCTGACCCCCTGCGAGGCCGCCGTCCGTGCCCTGGGCCAGATACCCGTGCCGGTGCTCCTGCCCCCGCTGGACGGCACTTCTTTCGTGATGGGGAGATTCATGAGCGTTATTGACGCTGAATACGGCGGGAAGGACTGGACGCTCGCCGTGCCCGTCAAGGAACCGGCGTCGCCCGTTTGTCCTGTGACGGCAGAAGGGCACGTCACCACTTCTGTACGGTGACGTGCCCCAGAGCTATCAGCCCTCTGCGCCCTTTAGCCGGCCGCGTGCTCCCGGACGTCGCTCTTGAGGCGCTTGAGGATCGCGCCCATGCCGCGCAGGCGCATCGGCGTGATCAGTTCGGTCAGGCCCATGTTCAGGTAGAAGTCGTCCGGGACGTTCAGGATCGTCTCGGGGCTCTCGCCGTCCAGCGCCTCGTGGAGGATGCCCGCGTAGCCGCGCACGGTGGGCGCTTCCTCGGGCACCTTGAAGTGCAGCTTCACGCCGCCGCCGTCCTGCTCGGTGACCAGGAAGAAGGGGCTGGTGCACTCGGGCACCGGCTGCATGAATTCCGGGTGCTCCACGTACTTCTCGGGCAGGGCGGGAAGTTTCTTGCTGTATTCCAGCAGGGCCTGGAGCCGCAGGGGCTTGGGCGCACTCTTGAACAGGCTCACGATGCTCTGGAGTTTGTCCGGCAGGGCGGGGGTGCTGGCGTCGGTCATGGCGCCACTGTACCCGCCGCGCCACGCGGGGAAGGTGCCACCTGTCCAGTTGAGCAGTTTTGTCAATTACTTCTCCATGCGGGTAGAATCCGGAGCGGCAGCAGGTAACCAGCAGCATTCCCAAGGAGGAAGAATCACCATGGACTACGCGAAAGACGTGCTCGTGAACACCGACTGGGTCGAACAGAACCTGAACACGGACGGCATCCGCCTGATCGAGGTCGACGAGGACATCCTGCTGTACGACACCGGCCACGCGCCGGGCGCCGTGAAGGTCGACTGGCAGCAGGACTTCTGGCACCCCGTCGAGCGCGACTTCATCGGCCCGGACGAGGTCAGTGCGCTGCTCGGCAAGCTGGGGATCAAGGAGACCGACACCATCGTCCTGTACGGCGACAAGAGCAACTGGTGGGCCAGCTACGCGTACTGGTTCCTGTCGTACAGCGGCGTGAAGAACCCGCTGAAGCTGATGAACGGTGGCCGCCAGAAGTGGATCGCCGAGGGCCGCCCCACGACCACTGACGCGCCCAGCGTGACCGCCACGACCTACCCCGCCCTGCGCCGCGACGACAGCCTGCGGGCCTACCGCGACGAGGTCAAGGCCCACCTCCAGAGCGTCAGCGCCGGCAGCGGTGCCCTGGTCGATGTCCGCAGCCCCGACGAGTTCAGCGGCAAGGTCACGCACATGCCCACCTACCCGCAGGAAGGCGTGCTGCGCGGCGGCCACATTCCCGGCGCACGCAGCATTCCCTGGGCGAAGGCCACCAACGAGGACGGCACCTTCAAGTCGGCCGACGAACTGAGCGCCCTGTACGGGGGCGAGGGTGTCACGGCCGACAAGGACGTCATCGCGTACTGCCGCATCGCGGAGCGCAGTTCGCATACGTGGTTTGTGCTGCGCGAACTGCTGGGCTACCCCAAGGTGCGCAACTACGACGGCTCGTGGACGGAGTGGGGCAACGCCGTGGGCATGCCCATCGAGAAGACCTACCGCGAAGACTGATCCCCGGTCAGGGAAGCGGGATGGAGGGCACGTGCCTTCCATCCCGCTCCTGCGTTCAGGGATGTCCTACCACGTCACGCTGACTTTCTGCCCGCTCTCGGCGCTCTCTATGGCGGCGAGCACCATGGCAAGGCTCTTGATGTTGTCGCTGGCGACGGTCTCCGCCGTGCCGCCCTCGCGCAGCACCCGCACCGCGTCTCGGATCAGGCCCTCGTGGCCGCCGGTGCGGGCATCTGGGGCAAGCGGGGGCAGTTCCATCTCCTCGAACTCTGAGAAGAAGCCGCCGGTGCCCGTGACCACCGCCGCCCGTGGGTGGTCGCCACCGTCCCAGCGCACCGTGCCGCGTGTGCCGGTGATCCGCCAGTCGGATTCCCAGGTCGTGGGGAAGCCCTCGGCGCACCACGAGCCCCGGTACGTGAACACCACGCCGCCGGTCATCTCGAAGGTCGCCACGGCGTTGGCTCCGTGCGCGTACCACGAGCCCGCCGGGTTCCACTCGTGGCACGTCACGCTCACGGGATCCTGGCCACAGATCAGCCGGGCAGCGTCGAAGGTGTGGATCGCCATGTCGAGCAGGAGCACGTGCTCCATGGTGTCCCGGAAGCCCCCGAAGTGCGGCCCGAGGAAGAAGTCGGCGTGCACGCCGGTCACGGCGCCCATGCGGCCCCCCTCCACGAAGGCCCGTACCCGCCGGATGTTCGGGTCGTAGCGCCGGTTCTGGATGACGGCGTGGAACAGCCCGGCGTGCTGCCCGGCCTGCACCATGTCCTGTGCCCGCTCCAGCGTGTCGGCCAGGGGCTTCTCGCCCAGGACGCCCACTCCGTGGGAGAAGGCGGTCAGGGCGGTGGCATGGTGCGCGTCCGGAATGGTGCAGTCGAAGACCAGATCCGGCCGGGTGGCGGCCAGTACTGCGTCCAGATCCGTTCCGGTCTGTGCGTGCAGCAACTCAAATTCGCTCTGCCGGGCCAGGGCCGCGCCCTCGTTCAGATCGACCAGGCCGACCACCTCCAGCCCGGGCACGGTCGCGGCAGCCCGCAGCCACGCGGCGCTCATGCCGCCACAGCCGACCAGGACGGCGCGAACCGGACGGTCAGCGGGCACGCGGGGGGACAGGGGCCGGGCGGTCACTCCGGAATCAGCACGCGGGCGCTCCGGGCCTCCACCGGCACGGTCTGGCACGGGCACAGCTCGAAGACCTCGCCGGTCAGGGCGTCGCGGTAGTGGGCCTTGGTCACGCCGGGCAGGGGCAGATCGGCGTGCTGGTGGCCGGCATTCATGGCGATCACGGCCTGGCTGTCTCCATTCTCGCGGGCATACACCAGCGTCTCGCTCTGTGCGTGCAGCACGCGGAAGTCGCCGCTGCGCAGGGCGGGCGTGGCGTGGCGGGCCGCTGTCAGGGCGCGGGTCAGGGCCAGGGTGTCCTGATTCCACGAGGCCTCATCCCACGGGAAGGCGCGCCGGCAGTCGGGATCGGGGCCGCCGGGCAGACCGATCTCGTCGCCGTAGTAGATGCACGGGGCACCCACGTAGGTCATCAGGAAGGTCAGGGCCAGCCGGTACGCCGTGTGGTCGCCACCGACCGCCGTGAGGTACCGCGCCGTGTCGTGCGAGTCGAGCAGGTTCAGCTGGGCCCGCACGATGTCCGGGTGGTACATGGCGCTGACCTCGGCCATGCGGTGGGCGAAGGCGGCGGCGTCCATGGCGTCCACGCGCCCGGTGCCGCTGCGCTCGTTCATGGGGTGATCCAGCGTGTGGGCCCCGAAGAACGCCAGACACGGCCGCGTGAAGTGGTAGTTCATGACGGCGTCGAACTGGTCGCCCGCCAGCCAGCGGTGCGCGTCGCCCCAGATCTCTCCGACGATGTACGCCTCGGGGTTGATCGCCTTGACGCGCCGCCGGAACTCCTGCCAGAAGCTGTCGTCGTCGATCTCGTTGGGCACGTCCAGCCGCCACCCGTCGATGCCCTGGCGCATCCAGTACTCGGCCACGTCCCACAGGAAGTCGCGCACCGCCGGATTGTTGGTGTTGAACTTCGGCAGGGCGCGGTTGCCCCACCATGCCGCGTAGTTCGCGGGGCGCGAATCGTCGTAGGCGATCAGGGGCCAGCCGTCCACGTGGAACCAGTCGCGGTACGCGCTCGCCTCGCCCTGTTCCAGCAGGTCGTTGAACTGGAAGAAGCCCCGGCTGGCATGGTTGAACACGCCGTCCAGCACGACCTTCAGGCCCCGTGCGTGCGCCGCGTCGATCAGGGCCCGCAGGGCGTCGTTGCCGCCGAGCATGGGATCGACGTTGTAATAGTCGTGGGTGTGGTAGCGGTGGTTGCTGGCCGACTGGAACACCGGACAGAAATAGATGGCGGTCACGCCCAGGCTGGCGATGTGGTCGAGCTTCTCGATCACTCCCCACAGGTCGCCGCCCATGTACCGGTGGAAATGCGGCGCATCTCCCCACGGCTGGAGGTTCAGGCCCGTGACCCGGCCACTGCGGGCGAAACGGTCGGGAAAGATCTGGTAGAACACGGCGTCCTGCACCCATGCGGGTGTGATGGGGCGGGCGTCCTGGGGCTGGGCGGGCGTGGGCGTCATTGCGCGCCAGCATAGCCTGAACACGCTTTCAGTGGCCTGACCGGCCCGCCCAGTTGTGCAGGAAAGTTCGCGCGTCGTCCGGGGTCGCCACCTCGCCCAGGGCGCGGGCTTCGGCCAGGGCCCGCACCGCCTCGCCCACACGGGGGCCGGGACTTAGATTCAGCAGCGTCATGATCGCCTGCCCATCCAGCAGCGGGGCCGGCGCGGTGGGCTGCTCCTCCAGCGCCTCCAGGACGCGGTTCATGGCGCGGGCATAGGCGTGGCGGGAGGCGGGTGAACTGCTCGGCCCCCGCGCCGCCTCGCGGTCGGCCAGCATGACGCTCAGCAGATCGGGCAGCAGCGCCCGGCGGCGGTGGACGAAGCGTTTTGCCTCGCGCTCGCCGGCCGGCAGCGGCAGCATATGCGCGCCCACCAGCGCCGAGGCGTGCGCCACGTCGCCCTGCGGCAGTTTCAGGCGGGTCAGGATCTGGGCGGTCAGGGCCGCGCCGACCTTGTCATGGCCGTGGAACGACGTCCGCCCGGTGTCCGGGTCGCGGGCCAGCGTGCGGGGCTTGCCCACGTCGTGCAGCAGCGTGGCCCAGCGCAGGGGCAGCGGCGCCTCCGGCTGCCGCGCCAGCAGCTGGTGCAGCGCCTCGATGCCGTGGTGGAAGACATCGAGGTGGTGGAATCCGCCCTGGGTGAGGCCCAGGCCCTCGCGCAGCTCCGGCACGGTCAGGGCCAGCAGGCCCAGCGCCTCCAGGCGCAGCACGCCCCGCGCCGCGTCCGGGTGCCCCAGCAGGCTCTGCATCTCGTCCCGTACCCGTTCCCACGCCGGAGCCGGCAGCGTCCCGGCTGCGAGGTCATGGGCGACCTGCTGTACGGCCGCCTCCGTCGCCGCGTCCATGCGGAAGCCCAGCGTGACCTCGAAGCGCGCCGCCCGCCATGCCCGCAGCGGATCGGCCCGCAGGTTCGCCGCCGAGACCATCCGCAGCCGCCGGCCCCGCAGGTCACGCTGGCCCCCGGTCGGATCGATCACCGTCCCTGTGGCCGTCAGGGCCAGGGCATTCACCGTGAAGTCCCGTCGCTGCAGATCGGTGTCCACGTCGGGCGGCAGCGGTACGAAGTCGTGCTGGATGCCGTCCGGGGCAACGACGCGCCAGTAGCCCCGTTCGGTGTCCAGGGGGAAGACCGCCCCGCCCAGGGCATCGGCCCGCTGCCGCGCCGCGTGCTCGGGGGCGGCCACGGCCCAGTCGAAATCCTTCGCGTCCCGGCCGCGCAGCCAGTCCCGCGCCGCGCCGCCCACGAGCAGGCCACCGGGCGGGAAGTCGGGGAGGGGCGGGCGGCGACGGAACATGCCGTCATGCTAGCGGCCGTGCGTATCCACCGACTGCGCCACCTCGCCTAAGCCTTGTCACCGGGCCGCGCACCTGCTACAGTGCGCGGCGCTGAGGGGGCTTAGCTCAGCGGGAGAGCATCCGCTTTGCAAGCGGAGGGTCTGGGGTTCGAATCCCCAAGCCTCCACCACAGAAAACCGCGCTGTGTAGCGCGGTTTCTTGTTGTATGTCCGTTCCCCGGTGCGCTGGGCCTCGCTTCCGACGGCCACGGTGCCAAGCCAGGGAGGCTGGCACCGGATGCCGGCATGCTTCCCGGCCGAGGGGCGCGTGCCGACCGACTGCGTCCTCGACGTCTGCGGTTCGTCGACGACCGCGCGGCGCTCGCGGCCCTGTCCACTGACACCGCCGGTGGCGTCCGGTGCTTTCCCTGGCCGGCCTGGACTGCCCTCACCCCGCGGAGGGGCGGTGGGGGTGGGATGCCAGCGCCGCGTGGATACGGTCGGGTGTCCACGCCTGCCCCGGCACGGCCTGGATCAGCCGCAGCCCGGCACTCGCGCACGCGGCCGTCAGCACGGCGTCGCTCGGAGAACCCGGCGCCGCGCTCGCGTCGATGGCCAGCACGGGGGTGCCCGCCGGAAGCACCACGACCACGTAGTCCACCCGCTGCGCCTGCAGCTGTCCGGACGTGACCTGGCCGTAGCGGGGACGGTGGGTGGTCACCAGAAACAGGTCGTCCAGCCGGACGTTCCGGAAGACCCGGTAGCCGGTGCCCAGGCTCTGCTCGAGCCCGGTCAGGAAGGCCTGCTCGTCTCCCGACAGGACGCACTGCCGCAGGCGCACGGGCAGGGAATCCAGGACTGGCGGGGGCACGCTGATGCTGGCCAGGGGGCGTCCTGGAGGCAGCGGAACCTCGCGGGGGGTGGGGCGGGCGCGGCGGTGGCCTGCTCTGGGCCGGACTCGGCCGCCCGGCCCCACGGTCGGCGGCAGGAGGGCCGGTCGGCGCCAGCCCCGGCGCACGCGGCGCCATGTGATCACGAATCCGAACACGAGCACGGCGAGCAGCAGGAGGGACGTGGGGAGATCCATTCCGCGTCAGTGGACTCCTGCGGGCGTTAACGTGAGTTCCTCCCCCGCCGGGGGTGTGCGTGGCGCGTGGGAGAGGCGGGCGGCGCCGCCCCGCTGCCGGGATCCGGCACCCGACTCCATCCCACCGCGGTGGAGTGTCCGTCACGCGCCCGTCTGTGGGGGCCACCGTGCAGGACGGGGTCGGTGTGTAATCCCCCTGTCAGGAACGGCGCCCTAGGCTGGAACATCATGGGATTCTCACGGAGTGAGCCTCTGGAGCCGCACGCCGCTCATGACGTCACGGCCGTCGCCTTCGATCTCACGGCTGCCCTGATCGTCGTGCTCGACCGAACCGGGCGCATCCGGCGGTTCAACGCTGCGTGCGAGCGCCTGACCGGGTTTCGCGAGGCCGATGTCCTGGGGCAGGTGCTGTGGCCGCTCGTGCTGGACGCACCTGAAGCGGCCCGTGCCATCGCCGCCTACGCGGCCATGACGCCCAGCAGCCCGATCGGCCGGTACCGGAACTACTGGGTGAACACCCTCGGCGAACGGCGGTACATCAGCTGGGATACCACCCATCTGCTGGGCCCCGACGGCGAGATCGATCTCGTGGTGGCCACCGGCCTGGACGTGACCCAGGAACGCCAGAATCGCCTGGAGCGCGAGGAAAGTGAACAGCGCTTCCGGACTCTGTTCGAGCGCTCTGCCGACGGGGTCGTCCTGATCGATCCGCACGACCCCGACGTTCCGTGGCGGATTGTGGACTGCAACGCCGCGTTCGCCCGCATGAACGGGTACCGCAGGGACGACCTCATCGGCTGCCCCCTGGATCTCCTGCACGAGGATGACCTGATGGCCAGGGAGGGCAGCCGGCTCCTCGAGTGGATCCGCACCCAGGGTGACGACGCGCATGGGGAGGGGAGCCACCGCCGCCGGGACGGTTCGGTGTTTCCCATCGAGAGCAGTTCCAGCGTGTTCACCCTGGGCGAGCGGGAGTATGTGCTCGGGATCGACCGGGACATCAGTGAGCGCAAACACGCCGAGGCGCAGCTCCAGACCCTGAACGCCCGCCTGGCCCACGAGGCCCACCATGATGCCCTCACCGGACTGCCCAACCGCGTGATGCTGATGGATCGGCTCGGCCGGGAACTGGCGCGTGCCCAGCGGGCGGGCCATCATCTGGCGGTGATGTTCGTGGACATCGACGACTTCAAGCGCGTCAACGACTCCCTCGGGCACGCGGTCGGTGACTCCCTGCTGAAGGAGGTGGCCGCCCGGCTGACCCGGGTCATGCGGCCCAGCGACCTGGTCGCCCGGGTGGGCGGCGACGAGTTCGTGATCGTCGTCCCGGATCTGCACAACGTCCACCACGCCGCGCGTGTGGCCCACCGCATACAGGAGACGTTCCTGGCCCCCATCAGTGTGAGCGGGCTGTCCGTCACCGTGAGCTGCAGCGTCGGGATCAGCGTGTGCCCGCAGGACGGCAACGGCGTGGACGACCTGCTCCAGCATGCGGACCTGGCGATGTTCGAGATCAAGAAACACGGCAAGAATGCCGTGCGGTTCTTCGCGAGCACCATGAATGCCGCGGCCCACGAGCGGTTGCGCCTGGAAACGCGGCTGCGCGCTGCGATCCTGGACGACACCCTGAGCCTGCAGTACCAGCCCCAGGTGGATGCGCTCAGCGGACAGCTGGTGGGCCTGGAAGCCCTGGCCCGCTGGACGGATGTCGAACTGGGGGTCGTCAGTCCAGGGGAATTCATTCCCGTGGCGGAGGACACCGGATTGATCGTGCCCCTGGGCGCGTGGGTGCTGGACGAGGCGTGCCGGCAGGCGGCGGAGTGGAACCTTACCGTGCCCATCGCGGTGAACGTGTCCTCGGCACAGCTGATGCGCACCGACTTCCTGGAGACCGTGCGGGACGCCCTGCGCCGGCACGGTCTGCCCCCCGAGCGGCTGAAGCTGGAGTTGACGGAGCGGCTTGCGGTTCAGAATTCCGTGTTGGCCGTCCAGCAGCTTGCCCGCCTGAACGCGCTGGGCGTCCTGCTGTCGCTGGATGATTTTGGAGCGGGCCAGTCGGCCGTCGTGTCCCTGATGACCCTGCCCCTGCAGGAAGTGAAACTGGACCGGAGCGTGTTGGCGGGCGTGACCGCGCAGCCGGAGACCTGGGATGTGCTGAGCGCGCTGCTGGCCCTGGCCCGGGGCCTGAAGCTCTCCGCCGTGGTGGAGGGGGTGGAGACGGAGGCGCAGCTGGCAGTCCTCCGGGCGCTGGGCTGCCGCACCGTGCAGGGCTACCTGACCGGCCGGCCCGAACGGCCCGAGGCGCTGGATCCGTGGCTGCGCGGCACCCGCGCGTCAGCGCGTCCCTGAGCACCGCCCACCCGCAACCGTGTCCGGGCGCACGCTGCAGCGCCCTCTGACCCCCGGGATCATCCGGAGTCCGGGCGGGCCCCGATGCTGTGACACCTCTGTCAGGTCGGGCGAACCACACTCAGGGCACTCACTTCCCGGGAGGCCTCTTGCTCCAAACGCTGTTTCTCAACCTCTGCGTCGTCGTCGCGTGCGGCTTCGTGCTCGGGTTCACCTACCGTGCGTGGCCGGTCGAGACGCGCGGCCGCTGGTACGCGCTGCGCGTTGCCGTCCTGGCCATCTCTGCCGTTCTGCTCATGCAGTTCCCGGCCACGATCGCGCCTGGCATCATCGCCGATCTGCGCGCCGTCCCGCTGGTGTTCGCCGTCCTGAACGGCGGCCCGGTCGCCGGGATCGCGGTGGCGGGCGCGTCGGTCGGCTTCCGCGCGTTGCTGGGGGGCACGGGCGTCCCGGTCATGGTCATCAGCACCCTCGGCATGCTGCTGGTCGGGCTGGCCGTGCGGCGGTGGGAGGTCAAGCAGGGTGTCCGCACGCCGTGGCCGGGCCGCCTGCTCCTCAGCGTGATCACCCTGCTGCCCAACGGGATGCCGCTGCTGCTGCTCCCCGGGGGATCTGCCCTGTTTGCGCAGGCCTACCTGCCGGTGCTGCTCTTCAGCGCGGTGGGCTGCGCTGTCCTGAAGGCCGTCGTGGGTACCCGTCTCACCCTGCTGCGCCTGCTGAACACCCTGCAGGGGGAAGCGCTGCTCGATCCGCTGACCGGCATCGCCAACCGCCGGCAGTTCGACCGCGACCTCATCCACCTGCAGGCGGACGACGCGCTGCTCATGGTGGATGTCGACCACTTCAAGGAGTTCAACGACACGCACGGGCATGCCCTGGGCGACGCCGCCCTGCACGAGGTGGCCCGGCGGCTGGGGGAGACCCTGCGCCGGGGGGACCGCGCGTACCGGTACGGTGGTGAGGAGTTCGCCGTGATCCTGCGCGGCGTCGGGAACGCGAACGTGCGTGCGGTGGCAGAGCGGCTGCGGCTGGGCGTCCATCGCGAGGCGCTGCAGTGCGTGCCGGTGTGCGTGAGCGTCAGTGTGGGGGCGGCCATCACGGGTCAGGGCGCGGTCGGGTGGGTCGTGCAGCAGGCCGACGACGCGCTGTACATGGCCAAGGCACAGGGACGCAACCGGGTCGTGGTGAGCGGTGACCCGACCGTCCCCGCCCCGGTGCCCGAATCCCGCCACTGGGTGCCGGTCTAGGATCTGCCCGCCACACCGCCGGGATGAGGCGGCGCGGACGTGTCCGGGTGGGCGCGTGGACGTGTCCGGGTGGGCGCGCGGACGTGTCCGGGCCAGGACGCCGCAGCAGGGGGACGATGGAGCACGGTATGGAACGGAACCCGGTGTGCCGAGCGCACACGCCGGAGCCCGGCGCCGTGGGCTCCCTTGATGGGTGACACGCGCAGCGGAACTTGCCTTCATGAATCGTCGCCGGCACCGTGCCGGTGTGATGTTTCCGGGCGTGCCGGGTGGGCGGGGCCGCTCCTCTGACAGGCGTGCCGCCACGTGCAGATCCCGGGGCCAGGGTCGCACCGACGCTGGCACACCGGCTGGCCCTGACCTTCGCTGGCCTGGCCGCGCTGGAGGCTGTGACGCTGCTGGCCGTGATCCTCCCGGCCGAGACCGCCCAGGACGAGGCACAGGTGCAGCAGACCCTGACCGAGGTGGCGGCGGTGGCGGCCCACTCACTCGACCGCACCATGGAGGAGCGGTACCGCGACGTGCTGCTGGCGCGCTCGCTGGGTGAACTGCACAGAGGCACGCCGGCGCAGCAGCGGCGTCTGCTGGGACACATACAGCGCGACAGCCCGGAACTGGCGTGGGTGGGTGTGACCGATGCTGCGAGCATCGTGCGTGCGGTAACCGGCGGCCTGCTGGAGGGCGCGGATGTGGCGGGCCGGCCGTGCTTCCGCCAGGGCCGCACCGGGCCGTCGGTCGGCGACGTGCATCACGCGCTGCTCCTGTCGGCCATGTTGCCGCGTTCCGCCACGGGTGAACCGCTGCGGTTCGTGGACATCAGTGCTCCGGTGGTCGACGCGGCGGGCCGGCGGCGGGGCGTGGTGGGGGCACGCCTGAGCTGGGAATGGGCGCAGGGCGTCAAGGCCGCTGCCCTGGATCTGGCGGGCCGGGGCCGGTCGGTGGAGATGCTGATCCTGAACCGGGAGGGCGTGGTGCTGTACGGCCCCGACGGCGTGGTCGGTTCCGTCCTGCCCGGAACCGAGGAGGTGCGCCGCGCCGGTTCCGGAACGCGGTGCGGGCCCCCATCCGGCATGTCACGGGCTACGCGGCGGTGCTGCGCCGGGGGCTGGCCCAGGGCGACACGGCGAAGGTAGAGCGGGCGGCGGCCCAGATGGACGCCATGACGAACGCCCTGCTGGAGTTCGCCCGCACGGCCCAGGAACCCCTGATCCGGCGCGAGGTGGAGGTCTCGGCGCTGGTTGCCGCGGCGCGGGAGCGGCTCACCCCGGTGAGCACCGCGACGTGCAGTGGGAGATCGGGGCGCTGCCAACGGTGCTCGGCGACGGGGCCCTGCTGCAGCAGGTGATGACCAACCTGCGGTCGAACGCGCTGAAGTATTCCCGTCGTCGGCGTGTGGCGGTCATCCGGGTGACCTCGCGCATGACCGCCGCCGAGTGGAGGATCGAGGTGCAGGACAATGGCGCGGGTTTCAATCCTCAGCACGCCGGGCGGCTGTTCGGACTGTTCCAGCAGCTGCACCGCACCACGGTATTCGAGGGCACCGGCGTGGGACTGGCAACCGTCCGGCGGGTGATCCTCCGGCACGGCGGCCGAGTGTGGGCCGCCGGTCAATCCGCAGAGGGCGCGACCTTCGGCTTTGGCCTGCCCCGTGCGGAGTAGCTGGAAAGCGGCGGTGCCGCACGCCGGTACGGGCGCCGCCCCAGCCACAGGAGGGCGTGGGCGGGTGGCATGCCCGGTCACCGGCATCCTGTCCGGGACGGAGGGGGAGGTCAGCCGGCGCCAGTTACAGGGACGCGGCGACGAACAGCACGATGGCGATCGTGAGCAGCAGGAACCAGAACCACAGTGGGAAGGACGGCTGGTGCGGCTGCGCGTGACCGGGGTAGACCTGTGGGGCGGCGCCCCGCAGCCGGGCTCGGGCCACCGTGCCGGTGCTGGAACTTAATGTTGTCGCATGTCTGCCCATACTGGAATCCTCCCGGTGCTGCCTGTTTCGAGGTGAAGGAAGCTTAAAGCCAGGGGGCCTGTCAGAGCTGTGTAATTCCCGTCGTCCGCGTGGTCGGGGGCATGACCCCCCCCGGCGGCCGGCGTGTGGCGCAGGCCCGGGTCACGCGTGCTGCTCCAGCAGCCCCAGCAGGGCAGCGGCCAAGTTGTAGACGGGCGGACGTCCCTTCTCGGAGCACGTGTACTGCCGGTCGCTCACCTGGGCGCGGGCATGGTGGTCTGCAGACGCCAGCTGCCAGGCCCAGCCACGCCGCTCGGCCTCCTCACGCAGGCCGTATTCCAGGTGACGTTCGCCGTGCAGCCACCAGCCGGTGGACGGGCCCGCCTGATACACGGGAATCCACGCACCGGCGGTGTAGACGCTGTAGACATTCACACTGCCCTGCTGCTCCCGGCGGATGCTGGAGGGCAGAAGCGCGCTCAGCGCCGTCAGCAACTCGTTCATGGGTGTCGCCACCGTAGCACCGGGATGAACACCCTTTTGGCGCAGGTGCGCATCCTCGACAGGGAGCGGCGTGCTCATGAACAGACGCTCAGGGCGGGACTCATCGCAGCGGCGATCACGCTCTGACTACCCGGATCTGGTCAGGGTTTCGGGTAGCGGTCGAGGGTGGACAGCGCCGCGATCTCGTACGGTTCCAGCGCCCGGTCGTACACGCGCAGGTCGTCCACATCCCCGGCAAAGGGCCGGTCACCGGCACCCGAGGTCGTGCCGCCCTGGGCCTCGGCGACCGTCCACGGGCGGCTGGTGCTCAGGACATAGGCGCCGGCTGCCGTGGCCTCGGCGACGCGCCGGGCGGGGGTGGCCCGGTCGGTGGCGTTGTCCTTGCGGTACAGCTGCAGCGTGGTCTGGGCCGGCGTCCCCGCGATCTCGATCCGTGCCACGTACTGGGTCCAGACATTGGAGGGCGTGGCGGCGGGATCGGTTGCACGCAGGGGGGTGCCGCCGCCGGGCGCGGCCAGGGTCGCACTGACCCGGCCGTCGGTGCCCAGGGTCAGGCTGAACGCGCCGCCCTCCTGCCCGGTCAGCCACCCGCCCTGGCCGGCCCGGGCGGCATTCGGGTTGATCCACAGATCCACGGTGAAGTCTTCCGGCAGCGGGATGGCCAGGGTATCGGCCCCGCCCGCCACACCCACCGTGCAGGCGCTGGCCGTGTTGAACCGTTCGGCCTGGTTCGCCACGCCGTACCGGTCGGTTACCGGGGTGAAGCAGCCGCTGCCGGTGTAGACGCCGGTGCGGCGCTTGCCACTCAGCTCGCGGGGCGTACTCTGTCCGTCGAAGACCACGTGCGCCTGCGAATTCGTGCCGAAGTGGGTGACCTGGAGACGGCGGGCATCGGTGACCATTCGGCCAGCACTGTCGGTCGCGGTGATGGTGACCGTGTCCGTGCCGCTGGTCGAGTAGGTGTGGGTCGCCGTGAAGGCGCTGGAGGTGCCCGCGCTGGACGTGCTGCCCGCGTCTCCCCAGTCCACCGTGACGCCCTGGATGGTGCCGCTGCGGGCGGTGGCCGTGCCGCTGACCGTGACCTGTTCTGGCGTGCCCACGATGCCGTTCACGACGGTCACACCGTCGATGGTCGGCGCGGTGGGATCGGCCGCCGCCGTCGTGACGGCCACATCGGCGCTGTACGGGCTGGTGCCGGCGGCGGTCGTGGCGCTCACGTGGTACGTGTAGGTGGTGCTGGCCCCCAGGCCGGTGTCCGTGACGGTGGTGGCCGTGGGGCTGGGCAGGGTCACGGGGACGTAGGGCGATGTGCCGGTGCGCCGCTCCAGCGTGTACCCGGTCGCGTCGGCCACCGGCGTCCACGTCACGGTGACGCTGGTGGCCGACGCGGGGGTCGCGGTCAGGCCTGTGGGGGCGGCGGGCCCGCCTGGGGTTGTCGATCCGGAACCGCCGCAGCTGCCCAGCAGACCAGCGGTCAGCAGGGCAAGCAGGGCAGTGCGGGCGGGCCGGATGGCGCGGTGATCGGTCATGGTGTCCCCTGTGAATGTGAGTGGTGGGCCGCAGTGACGGTGCGAAGCAGGGTCTGAGGCTAGAGCCGCCCACTGCACAGTGGATAGGGGCTCGGTGAAGATGATGTGCGGGCCGGGGGGTGGCACGTGTCGGTGCCGCGCGGGCCACCGGACGTGACAGATCCATAACTTCAGAGATAGAATTCTGTTATGAGCGAAACGCCCCTGGCTCCCCTGGTGCTGCTGCACGTCCCGGCCGGACATGAGGTCGATCCCCAGGCCCTCGACGATCTGAAGGCACACGCGGCGGCGCACTACGGCGCATCCGTCCTCGTCAATCCCCGCCTGCAGCCCCGGAGCGATCACCGTCCCCTGCTCCTGGGCCACTGGGGGCGCACCCTGCCCGGCCAGGTGCTGGCCGATCTGGAACCCCTGATCGCGCGGGTGTTCTTCAACCTCGACTGGCTGGCCGACGTCATCTGACGGCCCGGGGTGCGTGCCGTCTGGTCACGAGGACGAATCCAGAGCATGGCAGATGAACTCCGTGAGCAGGTGGCGAGGTCGGCGTCAGGCGCATGGGCACGGCACATTCCCAGTGGTGTCCGGAAACCTGGGACGCTGTGGTGTCCTGGAATGTGTGACAGATAATCCCCTGATGAAGCCGTGACCTTATGGTAGGCCGGTACCTACCCCCACCCCCAAGGAGAGTCATGCGCCCATCCCTGCTCGTCGTCCTGTCCTGCACCCTGCTTGTCGCCGCGTGCGGCAGCACCCCTGCCACCCAGACCACGCAGACCCCCGACATGATTGCCCAGGCGAACAAGGTCGCCGTCCTGAGCGTTGCCGTCGCGCCCGAGGTCAAGTACGTCCAGGCCGTACTGACCCCTAAAAAGGGCGGCACGGCCCAGACCCTGACCGCTGCCCCGGCGGACGGCACGGCGATCTTCCAGGTCAGCGGCGTGAGCGCGGCCGAGTACGTGGCCGTGGTCAGCGCCTACGACGACGCCGACCGCGCCGTCATGCTGTACGACGGCACCGGCACGGTCGCCCTGAAGGCCGGCCGCGCCACGGCGTTCCCTGCCCTGAACCGCGTGACCGCCACCGTCATCGTGAACGCGACGCCCACGCTGGAGGTCACGGCCACGTACAGCGCGACCCTGGGCAGCGCCACCCAGCCCATGACCGTCACGGACGGCGTGGCCCGCACGACCTTCGCCACTGTCCCCACCGCCCGTGGCCTCACCGTGACCGTGACCGGCACCACCGCGGACGGTCAGACCAGCCAGAGCGGCAGCGCGACCTTCAACCTGACCAAGGGGGGAAGCACCGTGCCCGTGACCCTGGCCGCCCAGGCCATCTGTGCC
Organism: Deinococcus sp. AB2017081; assembly: GCF_034440735.1. Classification (NCBI taxonomy): domain Bacteria; kingdom Thermotogati; phylum Deinococcota; class Deinococci; order Deinococcales; family Deinococcaceae; genus Deinococcus; species Deinococcus sp. AB2017081. Next base: position 1,828,825 of record NZ_CP140098.1, read on the forward strand.
GCCGCCATCCTGACGCCGATCTCGGCCGTGCAGGGCAGCGGCGCGGCCAGCCCGCTCGCCGGGCAGAGCGTGACCGTGCGTGGCACGGTCACCGCCGACTACCAGAACGGCCTGAGCGGCTTCATGCTGCAGGACGCCGGCGACGGCAACGATGCCACCAGCGACGGCGTGTTCGTGTATACCGGCACCACACCACAGACCGTGGCGGTGGGCGACACCGTGCAGCTCACCGCGAACGTCAAGGAATTCGGCACGGCGCCGAACACCCTGACCGAGCTCGACGCGGTCACCGGCTTCAGCAAGTGCGGCACTGCGCTGGTCGTGAAGCCGGTGCAGATCAGCGCACCGTTCAACGATCTGGAACGCTTCGAGGGCATGCTGGTCACGTACCCCGGCACCCTGACCATCACCGACAACTTCCCGTACGGGCGGTACGGCGAACTGGGCCTCAGCGCTACGGGGCGCCAGTTCAATCCCACCAACGGCAACAGCGCCACCCTGCCGGGTACGGCGGAACTGCTCGCCAACCGCATCGTGCTCGACGACGGCCGGGCCAACCAGAACCCGAACCCGCTGGCCTACGTCAGTGGCGCGAACACCCGCCGCACCGGCGACACCGTGACCGGCCTGACCGGCACGCTGCACTACGCCAACGGGGCCTTCAAGGTCGAACCGGTCGGCACGGTGCCCTTCGTGGAGGCCAACCCGCAGCCCGCCGCGCCGAAGGCCGTGGGCGGCACCCTGACGGTCGCGGGCGCGAACGTCCTGAACTACTTCACGACCTTCGGCGGCGCGAACGACCGTGGCGCGAACAGCGCCCTGGAATTCCAGCGGCAGAAGACCAAGGTCGTGAACGCCCTGAAGGGCCTGGACGCCGACATCGTCACCCTGATGGAAGTCCAGAACAACGGCGACACCGCCCTGAACGATCTCGTGGCGGGCCTGAACACGGCCTACGGCAGCGAGACCTACCGCGCCATCCAGACCGGCGTGATCGGCACCGACGCGATCAAGGTCGCCATCATCTACAAGCCGGCCCGCGTGACCCCATTCGGCTCGTACGTGACCGACACGAACAGCGTGTACTCGCGCCCGCCGCTGGCGCAGACCTTCCAGAAGACCGGTGGCGGCACGCTGACCGTGATCGCCAACCACTTCAAGAGCAAGGGCAGCTGCCCCAGCAGCGGCGACGTGGACACCGGCCAGGGCTGCTGGAACCAGCTGCGCGTGCAGCAGGCCCAGGCCGTCACCGCCTTCGCCGAGCGCCTGAAGGCCCGCGTGAACGACCAGGACGTCCTGATCATGGGTGACCTGAACTCGTACGGCGCGGAGGATCCCATCACGGCGATCGTCGGGGCCGGCTACGAGAGCCTGAACACGCGCATCCCGGCAGAAGACCGCTACTCGTACCAGTTCGGCGGCCTGTTCGGGTACCTCGACCACGCGCTGTCCAGCTCGGCCCTGAGCGCCCAGGTCACGGGCATCACCGAGTGGCACATCAACTCGGACGAGCCCACCGTCGCGGACTACAACGTCGAGTTCAAGGCCACGGCCGGCTGCACCACGTCGTGCAACGGGGCCGATCTGTACAACCCCGCCACCCCCTTCCGTGCCAGCGACCACGATCCTGTGCTCGTCGGGCTGAACCTCGCGCCGGACAGCCCCACCGATCCCACCGAACCGCTGGGCGTCACGGCGACCGGCAGCAGCGCGGCCACCACGAACCAGCCCTACACCCTGAACGTGACCACCACCGGCACGCCCGACAGCGTGACTGTGAACTGGGGAGACGGCACGACCGGCCCTGTGACCGCCAGCCCGGTCACCCATACCTACACGACGACCGGCAGCTTCACGATCACCGTGACCGCCACGCGCGGCGCGCAGACCCAGACGGCCACGCAGGCCGTGACGGTCAGTGCCGCGCCCACCGGCGTGGGCAGACTGGTGATCAGCCAGGTGTATGGCGGGGGCGGGAATTCCGGGGCTCCCTACCGCAACGATTTCATCGAACTGTTCAACGCGGGCAGCGCGCCCGTGAACCTGGGCGGGTACTCGGTGCAGTACAACAGCGCCGCCGGCACGAGCGCGTATCAGGTCACGCCGCTGACCGCCGTGACGCTGAACCCCGGCCAGTACTACCTCGTGCAGCAGGCGGCGGGAGCGAGCACCACGGCCGCGCCGCTGCCCACCCCGGACGCCACGGGCACCATCACCATGGGCGGCACGGCCGGCAAGGTGGCGCTGGTCAACGGTACGGCGGCCCTGGCCGCCACCGACACGCCCAGCAGCACCGCCAGCATCGTGGACTTCGTGGGCTTCGGCACGACGGCCACCACGTACGAAGGCACCGCCCCGGCGCCGGCCCCCTCGAACACCACCGCCGACCTGCGCGCCGGGAACGGCTGCACGGACACCAACCAGAACGCGGCGGACTTCGCCACGGGCGCCCCCGCGCCCCGCACCACGGCGAGTGCACTGAACGTCTGCGCGCCCTGAACCGGCCGGCTTCGCGGCACCCGACAGCGCTGCCCCCGAAGTGAAGGCGTGCCCCACCACCTGGTGGGGCACGCCTCGTTGCGGTGCTGACCGGTGGCCGCGCCGCTCAGGGAACGGTGGTGTCGAAGCACACCTGCTGCGTCTGGGCCGCGCCGAGCTGCGTCAGGGTCACGGTGATGGTGCGGACGCTCACGCTGCCGCCGTCCGTGTCGGCGGCGCTGTCGGTCAGGGCGGCGCCCTGGAGGGTGAGCGTGCCGGGCGTGTACACCGCCGCGCCGGTCAGGGTGTCGGTGACGGTGACGGTCGTGATGGGGTCGGCGGCGGGGTTCGTGACGTTCAGGCAGTACCGCAGGGTGTCGCCCGGGCGGGCCTCGACACTGGTGGCGACCACGTGGTCGGCCACGGTGAGGTTCTCGACGGTCTTGGTGATGGTGGCGGCCGGACTGACGGTGGTGGTGTCGGTGACGGCGGCGCTGTCCTGCACGCTGCTGCCGTGCCACGCCACGGCCGCGGTGACCAGGGCCGCCTCGGTGGTGCCGGCCGCGGTGCCGGCGGGCACGCTGACCTGCACCTCCAGCGCGCAGGCTTTCAGGTGCCCGGCGGCGTCGCGGGGCCACGCGCCGTCCACGGTGACGGTGCTGACCGGGGTGTGCTCGGCGGCGCTGACCGTGCCGTCGCAGTCGGTGTCCAGGTGGTACTCGCCGGGGAACGCGCCGGTCTTGGCGAGGGTGATGGTGCCGGTCGTGCCGGGGGCCAGGGTGTGCACGTACCGCACGGTGCCGGGGGCGATGGTGCGGCCGCTCTGGTCGGCGCTCAGGGCGGGGCGGTCCGTCAGGCCGAGCTGCACGGTGCGGGTCTGTCCGGCGGGATCCGGCAGGGATGCGGGGCGCAGGCCGGTGGCGAGGACGTCGGTGGCGAGGGTGGTGGCGGCGCCCACGGTCACGCCGGTGACGGTCTCGGGCCCGGTGAAGGTCACGGTCACGCCGGTCCACGTGGACGGCACATAGGCCGTGAAGGTGCCGTCCGCGGCGGTCGTCGTGGTGCGCGTGCCCAGGCTGCCGCTCACGGTGACGGCGCGGCTGCCCACGCGGTACTCGCTGCCCTGCGCCTGCCCGTCGTGGGCGACGGCGCTGCCGTACCCGTCGTCGAGGAACACCACGCCCGTGATCCGGTCGCCGGGGAACAGCCCGAACGACGGGTCGGCGACGGTGGTGGTGCCGGCGGCGACCGTCACGCTGACGGTGCCGCTCTGCGGGCCGGTGAAGACGTACCCGGCGGGGGCGGCGGCGGACGTGGCGGTGCCCGCCGTGGCGACGAGCACGCTGCGGGTGCCCTCCGGGACGGTGAGGGTGACGGTGCCGGGCCCGCTGCCGACGGTACTGGTGTCCTTCACGCTGCCGGACTGCGTGACGTTCACGCTCACAGCCGGGCCGTCCCACGTCTCGGCCGGGCCGGGAGTGCCGTCGGGTTCCGTGTCGCGGTACACGCGCGCCGTGACCTGGCACGCGTTGTTCACGCCGTGGATGGTGAACACGGCCTCCCCGATCCCGACGCCCAGCAGGCGCAGCACCTGGTCGACCGTGGCCTTCAGGACGGCTTCCAGGGTGGGCTGCAGCACGGTGCCGACCGTGGTCTTGACCGGCTGGAGCAGCGAGCTGATCAGGGTGGTCAGGGACGACTGCAGCAGCGCCGGGATCGTCTGACCCCCCTTGAGGGTCAGCGTGAGGTTCAGGTTCGTGACCAGCGTGCCGACCAGCGTGGCGACCGCGGCGCTGGAACTGCCGACCGTCACGGCCTGCGGGTACGGCCCGCCGGTGGCCACGCTGGCGAGCGGGTACGTGCCGTCCGCGAGACTGCGGGCGTTCACGTCGAGGTACACGGTGCCGAATCCGGCCAGGGAGGTGGTGACCTCCGCGATCTTCGCGGGGTTCGGCAGGGGCATGCTGGTGCCCATATCGCGGCTGCGGTCGAAGAACACGCTGTCGCTGAGCTGGCCGATGCCCAGGCGGGCCAGACCGGGCGTGCCGTTCAGGGTCAGGGCGCGCGTCACGGCGTTCACCAGGGCCAGCGTGCCGTCGGCCCGCGCGACCTCCAGGTAGGCGCTGACGGTCGTGAAGCGCATGGTGGCGGACGTGCCCGTCACGCCGACGTTCACGCCGCTGAGGTCGATGTCGAGTTTCACGCGCACGGCGGCCGTGTGGAAGGTGCTGCCCTGCGGGCCGCACAGGTAGATGGGCGGCTCCACGATCTGCACGAACAGCTGGACGGTGGGGGTGGCGGTGTTCACGCCCAGGCCCAGTCCGCTGAGATCCACGCTCACGCCGCTCAGGGTGATGGGCGTGCCGCCGGTCGTCACGGCGTTGGTGCGGTTGAACAGCTGCGCGCCGCCCGTCACGAGGTTCAGGGCATTGATGCGGGCGTCTGCGAAGGCCCCGGTCGGGAAGTCGAACTTCAGCAGGTCGCCGAGCGCGATGGTGCCGCTCAGACCGCCCACCTGCGCCTTCAGGACACGCAGGGCGCCCGCGCCGGCCGTGTTGCCGTCCGCCTCGGCCGCCTGCGCGGCGGCCTCCAGGATCTTCGCGACCGTGAGCAGCGACGTGAGCGCCGAGTCCACGCTGGCCACGCCGGCCTGCACCTTCAGGGCGCCCAGGAAGGCGTCCAGGCGCAGATCCGTGGTTGCCACGGCGTTCCAGTCGAGTACGCTCAGGGTGAGGTTCCCGCCCAGCAGGCCGCCGAGCAGCGGGTTCAGGATGGCGCTCTGCGCGGAGTCCACGCTCACGAGGCGCGGCCCGGCGCTCACGCACGCGACCGCCGCGCACGAGCCCGCGCGGGCCGGCGCCGACCACGCCAGCAGGGCGAGCAGCGTGGCGAGCACGGCGGCCAGCGTCCGGCCGGGCCGCAGGGAGCGGTGAATCGGACCACGCATGGCCCTCATCATCGGCCTCCGAACAGGTCGGCGCGCACGAAGATGCCGCCGCCCGCCCCGGGCGTCAGGCCGGTCAGCTGCGGACCGGCGACATTCATGGTGTATCCGGCCACCAGCCGCAGGTCGTCCCGCACGCGGTAGCGCAGGTCCGCGCCGAGCGTGCCAGCGGACTGCCCCGAGCCCGGCTGCGCGATCACGTAGGCGTTCACGCCCACACCGAAGCGGTCGGTCACGGGCACGCTCACGCCCAGGCCCGCCTGCACGGTCACGTCCCCCCGGCGCGTGAGCGGCACCTGGTACGCCACGGACGGCTGCAGGTTCAGGCCCATCCGGCCCGGGGCGGGCGGGAAGACCACGTCCAGTGCGACCTCGCCCTCGACCGTCGGATCGGTCTCCAGCGAGTTGAAGCGGTGGTACTGCAGCAGGGCCACGCGGTCGCTGCGCCACGAGTGGCTGGCGTTCACCTGCCCCCCGAGGCCCGGCCGCACCTGCAGCGTGCCGTCCACGCTCAGGACGTGGGCGCCCACGCTGCCGGTCACGCCGCCGCGCACGCCCAGGCGGTGGCCGTCCACGCTGCCGGTGTAGTCCGCGCCCAGCGACCCGGCCAGCGCGTCCCGGCGGTAGTTCACGGTGAAGCCCGCCCCGACCGTGTTCAGGCCCCGGTCGAGGTCGCGCAGCACGGACGCGTTGACCGTGGCGCTCACGGTCTTGCTCAGCACGACCGGGGCGCTCACGCCGAAGCGCGCGCGGCTGCCCTGCCCGCTCGCACCGGGCAGCTGGTACGTGACGTTCAGGTTGCTGGTGCCCAGTTTCTGCTGCACGCCCAGCTCCCCGCTCAGCAGGCCCTGCGGCCCGCTGCGCTGCACGCGGCCCTGCAGGGTCGTGGTCGCGCTCAGCGCGTACGACACGCCGAAGCGCGTGAGCGGATCGTCCCCGCCCACCACCGGCTGCGCGTGCGTGAGCTCCGCCGTGACGTTTCCCCGCGTGACCGACCCGCCCACCAGGGCGTTCAGGGCCACGCCCTGTGGGCCGGTCGCCCAGCGCACCTCCGGCCCGGCCGACACGGTCACGCCCGCCGGCGTGCGCCACTCGCCCTGCACGGCCGTCCACACCTGCGGGCCGAGCACCCGGCCGCTGAGCCGCACGCCGAACGGCCCGGGCCGGTACGCGACCTCCGCGGTGCCCGTCAGGGTGCGGGACAGGTCGCCGGTTCCGCCGGCATTCACGCTGCCGCTCACGCGCCCGGCCTGGAACGTGCCGTTCACGCTCACGCGGCCGTCCGGGCTGTCCGGGCCACGCTGGTATGCGGCCGTGACCTCCACCCCGGGGCGCTGGTAGCGGCCCTGCACGCCGTACGCCAGGGTGTCGCCCACCGCGCCCACCGACGCGCCCAGCGACCACGGGCCCTGCCGGTACGACGCGCCCACGGCGGCGCCCAGCTGCGTGCGCTGCTCGCCGGCCGGAGCGTACGTGACGACCAGCGTCTGCTTCTCGAAGTCCGCGCCGAACAGGCTGGGCGTGCGGGCCAGGGTCAGGGTGCCGGTCACCGCGTCCAGCGTGTAGTCGCGTCCGGCCACCAGCACCTGCTCGGCCGTGCCGCGCAGCACGACGCGCTCGGTGCTGGGCGCCGCGGGGACACTCAGCGTGAACTGCCGCCCGCCGTCCGGCACGAAGGTGTCCGTGACGGTGCCGCCCGGCAGACGGGCCGCGACGGCATGCAGCGTGACTGGGCCGTCGTTCGCGGTGACGCGCAGTGCGCTCGCGTTCGGCAGGCCGCTCTGCGCCGGCACGTTCAGCGGCCCGTCGTAGTACCCGACGCTCAGTTCGCGCCGCTCATAGCGGAACGCGAGGCCCACGTCGCTGCTCAGCGCGGTGCGGGCCTCGCTGCCGCTGCCGGTCAGCGGGTAGCGGCGCTGGGGCGTGCCGGCGGACGTCAGGGCCGGCAGCTGCTCGGTGTCGGCCGCGACCTGCATCTGGCCCCCGCCCAGCGGGAACTCGCCGTACCCGCGGGCGACCAGCGTGCTCCGCAGGCCGGCGCGCGCGGAGTACGTCGCGCCGGCACTCACCTGGTACGACGCGGTGACCTGCTGCGGCACCGGGATGAACAGTGCGGCGCGGGTGCGCAGTTCGCCCAGCATGGCGTCGGCCTCCAGCGTCTGGGCGCTCGTCACGGCCTCCAGGCGTACGCGGGCCACGCCGCCCTGCAGGTTCACCTGGTAGCCGGGCGTGGCGGGATCCGCGTCGGGATCCAGGGGTTCGAGCGTCGTGCTCACGGTCGCCTGCCCCAGCCCGGACGGCAGGTTCTGCGCGTCCAGGCTGCGGACGAGCAGCACGACCGGGCGCGCGCCGTCGGCGACCGCGCCGTCCTCCAGGGTCACGTTCAGGCGCGTGGCGGCGCCCGGCACGAACACCTGCACGCGGTCACTCAGGGCGCCGTACTGCACCTCAATGACGTTCGCACCGACCTGCATGGGCAGGCCCACGTACACCAGCCGCTCGCGGTCGAAGGTGCGGCCGGCCTCGCCCACGCGCTCCTCCGGCACCTCCACGCCGTTCACGGTCACGCGCACCGGCACGTCGGCGGGGCCTTCCAGGATGACGTCCGTGCGGCCGCCCTCGGGCAGCACCATGCCGTCACGCGGGAAGCGGATCAGGCTGTCGCGTTCCGCGCCCCTGAGCGGCGTGGCGCGCGCGAGGTCGGCGCTGCTGAGCGCCCCCGCCAGCAGGATGTCCCGGTCGCCCACGCGGGCCGTGAGGGCCAGCGGCGCCGGCGCGTCGAGCGTCCCGGCATGCGCCACGTCGTACTGCAGGATGCCGCCGTACACCCCGGCCGGGAGCGACCAGTACAGCTGGCCGTCCGGGCCCACCAGCGGATCCGGCAGGGTCACGCGGCCACCCGGGGCCAGCACCGCGGCGCTGCCCGGCACCACGCGGGTGCCCTCGGGCGGGAGATGGGCGGCGAGCACGGTGCCGGTCGTGAGGCCCTGCACCGCGAACGGCACGGCCAGCGTGCTGCGCCGCTCGGCCTGCAGGGCCGGCGTGAAGGTCACGTGCCCGGCCTGGGGCACCCCGGCGGGCACGCCCTCCACCAGTGGCGTGACCGTCACGGACGTGGTGCCGGCCACGTCGCCCTGCACGCTGATGTTCGACACGACCGCGCCGTAGGATTCCAGGTCGAGCACGGCGGGCGGGCCGCTGTCCGCGCCGCGGGCCGAGTCCGGCCGCACCGTCACGGTCACGGCCCGGTTCACGGGGTTGCGCACGAAGATCGGCAGCAGGCCCACGCTGCCCGCCACGGCCGGCTCCGGATCCTCGCCGGTTCGCACGGTCAGCAGGGTGCGGGTCACGGTCTGCGTGCCCTGCACGGCGGCCAGGGGGCCGCTGCCGCGCACGCTCACGTCCGCCCGCGCGGCCGGGCCGAAGGGCACGGTGCCGGTCCACGTCAGTTCGCTGTCGCCGTCCGGCAGCGTCACGGTGCCGCCGGGCCCGGTCAGGGCGAGCCACGTGGGCGCGTGGACGTCCAGGGGGCCGGTCACGGGGCCGCCCGTGCGGTTCGTCACGGTCAGGGTCGCGGTGACGGTCTCGCCGGGCAGCGGATCGGTCGGCGAGACCGTCAGCGCCGCGCCCAGGGGGGCGTCGGCCGCCGGAACCGGCACGCGGGTGCTCACGCCGCCCACCGTGACCGTGACCTGTGCGTCCGCCGTGAGCGGCACGCCCGCCACGGTCAGGTTCGCGTGCTCGCCGGCCGGCACGTCCAGCGTGCCGCCCGCGAGCGGCTGGCCGTCCAGCAGCAGGTGCGCGCCCTGCACGCCGCTGGCCTGCATTTGCACCGGAAACCGCCCGTCCACCTGACCGGCGTTCCGGACGTTCACGAGTGGGCTGCCCTGATCCGGCCCGGCCCGCACCACGCTCAGTTCGGCCCGGGCAGGCAGGCGGCCGCCGACCTGCGCGTCCGCGCGGGCGGGCAGGCCGCGCACGTTCACGCTGACGCCCAGATCCTCGGCCGCGCCGACCAGCAGGGGGACGTCCACGGTCACGGCCGCGCCCGGCGCGACGGTGCGTGTCAGGTTCACGGCGCGCAGCAGCATCAGGCCCGGCGCGAGGGCCAGATCCGGCGTGAGCGTGAGCGGCACCACGTAGTCGTTGCGCAGCGTGATGCGGGCCGTGACGGTGTCGCCCGGCGCCGCGGACTCCGGCAGCGTGGCCTGCACGGTCACGGCGGGCGCGACGACCACGGTGACGTCCGCGCCCTGGGGCGTGACCGTGAAGTCCTGGGTCTCGACGGTCGCGCCGCCGCCACGCAGCGTGACGCGCACCGGGCCGGGCGGCAGGTCGAGCAGCGTGCCGCCCTCGGGCACCGTCACGGTGCGCGTGGCGCCGCCGGCCGTGAGGTCGAGGGTGGCGCGGACGGCGGGCGCGCCGGGGCCGGACAGGGCGGTGCGCAGCGCCACGGGCGCCGCATGCGCGCCGAGCACGGGTGTGCCCAGCAGCAGGGCACCCAGCAGCGCCGTGCCCGGCCGGTGCCGCGCGGCGCGCCGGGATTCAGGGTGCGGGGTCATGGTTCTCTCCAGAGCACGTCCGGGTCGTTCGGGCCGGCGGGCGTGAGGGTCAGGTAGGTGAAGGTGACCGGCGCGTCCAGGGACGCCACGCGGAATTCGCGGGGCGCGCCGTCCGGGCCGCTGCGGTCGAGGATGACGACGTCCAGCACCGGTCGGGCGCTGCTGACCGTGAGGGTGATGACACTGGCCCCGCCGGGCTGGGGCGTGACGCGCCGCGTGACGACCAGCGGCCCGCTGCGCACCGTGGTGCCCGGGGCCGGCGCCGGCGTGGCCGGCGGCGCGGCACCCTGCGCCGTGGGCACGCGCAGCGCGAAGTCCACGCGGGTCAGGCCGGCCACGTCCACCAGGCGGTCGCCGGCCCCGGGCACCGCCTGGAACGGCGCGGTGGACGGATCCAGGCGCAGCAGCCACGGGCCGGGCTCGACGTTCCGGAACGCGTAGCGGCCCTGCACGTCCGTGAGGCTCTGCTGACCGTTGGCGAGCAGCACGCGCGCCCCGGCCAGCGGGGAGTCGCCGGGGTCGCGCCGCCCGTTGCCGTTCCCGTCGAGGAACACCTCGCCGAGCACCGTGGCCCGCCGGTCGAACACGCCGGGCGTGACGAGCACGTGTGCGGTCGCGGTGGGGGACACGACGGTCTCGCCGTCCACGGTGGCCGACGCGACGCCCGGCACGTCCAGCGTCCGTTCCGCGCCGCCGTCCGCCAGGGCCTGCGGGCCGATCAGCGCGTCGTACATGAGGGTCAGGGTGCTGCCGACCCCCACCGCGGGCGGCCGGAACGTGACGCTGCGGCCGTCCGGGCCCACGGTGGCCGGCACGGGCACGCCGCCCACGCGCGCGCTGCCGGGCCGGTAGGACACACCGGTGGGCAGCGTGACGGTCAGGGTGGCGCCCAGCGGCTGCGGCGCGGGGTTCGGGAGCCCCAGGGTGAAGGTCACGACGTGCCCCGCCTCGGTGCGGCCCGGCGTGACCGTGTGGGTCAGCAGCAGGTTCAGCTGCGGCTGGAGCTGGAGCCGCGTGACGTTCACGGGATCGCCGGCGCCGCCACAGGTCGCGCTGACGTTCACGTCCACGCTGCCCTGTGCAGCCCCGGTGGCCACCACGAGCACCGTGACGGTGCGGCGGGCACCGGCGGCCATGACACCCGTGATCGGCATGCCGGCGGGGGCGTCCTGGAGGGTCACCTGCACGCCGGGCACCGGGGTGACCACGGTCGCCCGCACGGTCACGTCGCCCGGCACGTCGCCCGCCTGGGTGAGGGTGTACGGCAGCGCCACGCTGCCGGGGGTGCGGAGGGTAAGGACGCGTCCCGGCGCGGTGCCCGTGCCGTCCGGCGTGACCTGCGGATCGCAGGGCGCGGTGCGCTGCAGTTCGACGGTGTTGGAGTTGACGCGCAGGCCGCGGGCCTGGAGGGAGGCGGTGTTGCTGATCGGCACGGCGTGCGCGCCGGTCAGCAGCAGGCCAAGCAGGAGCAGGGAGACGCGGGGCATGGCAGGGGGCTCTGGGCCGGGCGGCTCAGTTGACCTGGACGAGGAAGGTCACGGTGTAGGACGCACCGGGCGCGACGGTGTCCGAGTCGTCGATCGTGCCGTCGGCGTTGGTGTCCAGGCCCGCGCGGAAGTCGTCCGTGCCGGACAGCGCAGTGGGTGCGGTGCCCGTCCAGGTGGCGCCGCCGTCGACCGAGTACAGGACGTTCGCACTGCCGCCCAGTTTCACGAAGGTGGTGCTGGCGGGCAGCGCGTCGCTCAGCACGGCGCCCCTGAGGACGCTGGTGCCGTCGTTCACGACCTGCAGCGTGTACTGCAGGTAGTCGCCGGGGCTGACCTTGCCGTCCGTGATGGCACTGGTCGCAGCGCAGGTGTCGTCCGTGCACCGCAGGACACTCTTGTTCACGGTGCCCACGACGCTCTGCACGCCGGTCGTGTCGGTCAGGCCGAGTTCCACCGTGGGGTTGGGGGCGTCCTGCATGGTCAGGTCGGCGTCGATCCATGCCGACTCGGTGCCCGTCGCGGTGTCCGCGAGGGCCGGGGCGGTCACGCGGATGTAGATGTCGGTGGACGCGCCGGCGGCCAGCGTGCCGCTCAGCGTGGCGCCGAAGGGGCCGCTGCTGCTGGTCGCATACGTGTACGTATACCCGGCCGGCGTGGTGAGTGGGGTGGCGGTGATCGTGTAGTCGGCCGGGCCGTTCCCGGTGTTCGTCAGGGTGTGTACGTGCGTGACGGTGCCGCCGGACACCGTGTTCAGGGTGCTGTCGGCGGTGAAGGTGCCGCTGGCCACGGCGTTCACGCGCAGGGTGTCCGTGACGCCGGTCGTGCGGGCCGTGTCGGTGGTGCTGGTCGCCGTGAACGTGACGGCGCTGGTGCCGACGGGACTGCCGGCCGCGACCGGGACGGCTGCGATCAGCAGCAGGGTCTCGCCGGGCGCCAGGGCGGGCGTCGTGGTGAGGGCCGTGTCGCCCGCATCGAGCACACCGTTCCCGTTGAGGTCGGTGTGGTACACGGTGCCGGCCGGGCCGCCGCCCAGGGTGAAGGCCTCGTCCACCGGGCCGCCGTTGCGGAGTTCCAGGCGGAACAGGGCGTCCGCGCCGGGGTTCGCGCCGACGGTCACGTTCGTGGTGGTGGGCGCGGTGCTGGCGGTGCCGTCCCCGTTCCCGAGCTGCGGCAGGCCGGCGGCGGTCACCGTGGCGACCGTGCTGGTGGTCGTGTCGGCGGCGCCGCCGGCGGGGGTGGCCGTGACCGTCAGGGCCACGTTCGTCGCGCCGGCTGCGCTGAAGGGCAGGGTGCACGTCACGGCGAAGGTCAGGTCGCTCAGGGCCGCCACCGTGACCGGGGTGCTCAGGGCACTCAGGGTGTCGGTGCCGTCGATGTTCATGACGGTACACGTCCACCCGCTGGGCGCGCCGCTGACGGCCAGGTCGAAGGTGCTGCTGGCGTTCCCGGTGTTGCGCAGCGTCTGCCGGAAGGTGACGCGGGAACCGGCCACGACGTCCGTCTGCGTGGTCTGCGTGTCGCCGCTGCGGGCGATCGTGATCCCGGACACGGCGTACGTGCCGCTCGCGCCGGCGGTCGGGAAGGCGGCAGGGCCGACCGCGCCGCCGATGACCGTGGCGACCGTCGTGCTGACCGTGGCCGGCGCCGTCACCTCGGCCGCGGCGGCGGCCGCGCCGTCCCCGTTGCCGTCGAAGGTGCCCACGGCGCTGCCGCCCACCGTCGAGCCGGCCAGGGCCGTCGCGGGTACGCGGGCGGTGTACACCAGCGTCACGGTGTCGGCGCTGGACAGGAAGGCGCCGCTGCCCTCGACGAGCACCGCCACGGCGTTCACACCGCTGCCCGGGTTCGAGGCAGTCCACGTGCCGCCGCCGTCGGTGGAGTACAGGGGCGTCGTGGTGCCGTGCGCCGCGCCGGTGCTGCCCACCGACATGAAGTCCAGGCTGGTCAGGGTGTCGCGGATCATGACGCCGGAGCGTGGGGTGCCGTCCACGGTCACGACGTTCGTCACGCCGCCGACCGGGTTGCCGCTCGCCACGGTACCGGTCACCGTGTATGTGAGCGTATCGCCGGGGGCCGCGGTGCCGCCGGGCGCGACCGTCTTCGTGACGTTCAGCAGGCCGTCCGCCGAGACCGTCAGCTGCGCGTAGTTCTCGGTGTCGGTCACGGCGGGATTGCCGACCGAGGTGGCCACCAGCGCGAAGCGTCCTGCGGCGCCGACGGCAGTGCCGGCGGGAATGGTCGCGCTGACCATCAGGTTCACGCTCGTGTCCGCCGCGAGGCTGACGGGGCCTGTGACCACGTCGGTGTACGCGCCGTCACCGTCCAGATCGCGGTAGACGACCAGGGCCGGGTCGAAGCTGTCCGTGGTGGACTGGTCGGTGCTCAGCGTGAAGCTGTCCGTGCCGTTCCCGCCGTTCCTCAGGGTGTATGGGAACTGGCGGGTGCCGCCGGCGTAGGTGTTCAGCTGCCGGCCGAGCGGCACACTCCCCTCGGCAGCGTCGGGCGTGACGGTCGCCACGTACACCTGCCGCACCGTGACCGTGACGACGTTCGAGTCGGTGGTGCGGCTCTGGCTCAGGGCGTCCTTGTACGTCAGGGTGGCCTTGTTCGTGATGACCGTGCCCTGGGGGGTGCTGGCGGCCAGTGCGGCACTGAGCAGGCTGAGGACGGAGCTGACGAGCATGGTGCGGGTGATGGTCATGACGGGCCTCGGGAGAAGAGTGACGTGGGGCGGCGGGCAGGTCGGACGGTCCGGCAGAGGGCGGGCCTGATACTGGCGAGCGTAGGAGGTGAGGTCTTACCGGAACACGCCAGCCACTGGTGTTGACCAACCGTGAAGATCCGGGGGCGGTGCCCCCCCCCGATGGTGAATCTGGCCATCGGAGCTGTGAACAATGCCGCACACGGAGTCCTCCGGCTGGTCACGTGGCCGGCCGAACAACCTGCAGCTTCATGTTCGGAGCAGTCGCGTGCTGATCGGCGGTTCCGTACCGGATCGCCGCGTGGGCAGCCGCAGCGTGCCGGCCTGTCCCACTGCGGCGCGTCGGGGCGCAACAGCCGTCCTGGGGCGCATCGGGCGGCGCGCGGGGCGACGGCGGGTCAGCCGGGTCGCTCCAGACCGACCGAACCACTTCGGTTGACCGTCGGCACCTTCATGAACATCCCTGAATATCCGCTGTCAGACCGCTGTCAGGGCCGCGCAGGCAGCACGCCGCGCAGATGCGCTTGACAACCTGGGCAGCGGTGTTTCTCACGTCTGGGAGGGCACCGGGAGCCCCATTTCTGGCCCCGAGGACGACAGGTGAACATTAAGGTATCCCCCCAGTCGGGGAGACGCGGCCATCCGTGGCCACGGCGGCCGGCGGCGGATCGTGAAGATCGCCGCAGGGCTGCCCATCAGGCGTCCTGCAGCCCCGTGTTAGCCTCGCAGACGTGATTCAGCCTTGATCTCCGCGATGACGCTCGCCGTGATCGCCATCGGCCTGCTCGCCGGCGTGCTGGGCGCGATCCTGGGCCTGGGGGGCGGCGTGGTCGTCGTGCCCGCCCTGGAATTCGTGCTTCCGCACTTCGGTCGGGACATCACCATCCAGCAGGCCGTGGCCGTGTCGCAGATCGGCGTGCTGGCGGTCGGCCTGAGCGGCGCGGCCAGCTATCTGCAACAGGGCCTCGTGCGCGCCCGCACCGGCTACCTGCTGTCGCCGTACACCATCGTGGGCGGCGCGGCCGGCAGCTTCCTGGGGCTCGTGCTGCCCGCCCGTGCGGTCGCCACGGTGTTCGCCGTGCTGCTGCTGTACTCCGCATACAACCTGCTGCGCGGCCTGAAACGGGTCGAGGTCGAGCGCGAGCCGTCCCGACTCGTGCCGCCCGCCATGACCTTCGCCGGCATCATGAGCGGACTGCTGGGCATCGGGGGGGGCACCGTGCAGGTGCCGGTGCTGAACCTGCTGGCCGGGGTGCCGATCCGGCAGGCGATCGCCACGAGCACCTTCATCATGGGTCTGACGGCTGTGGGCAACGCGCTGGTCTATCAGGCGGGCGGCCTGCTGGATGTGCGGCTGGCCGCCGGCATCGCCCTGGGCGTGCTGGTGGGGGCGCGGGCCGGGGCAGCCCTGCAGAGCCGCATTCCGGCCGCGCAGCTCAAGCTCTTCTTCAGCCTGCTGCTGATCTTCACGGCCCTGCAGCTGCTGTGGAAGTACTGGGGGCAGGCATGAGCGCCCCGGAGCGACCGGCGACCCATCAGGAACTGGCCGGACTGCCCCACTGGCTGTACCCGGCGGGCTTCTGGGTGGGTGTGGCGCTGCTGGCGGTGGGCGTCCTGCTGCCGGACGTGTCGGTCGTGGGGGTGGTCTGGGTGGCGGCCGTGCCGGTGCTCGCGGCCCTGTGGGTGGCGGTGGCCGGGTGGCGGCTCGACCGCCGTCTGAGCGTGGCCGCGCTGCTCGCGCTGGGCGGTCTGGTGCTCGTGGTCGTGGTCAAGCAGTTCATCTGACACCCCGTGGTGACCCCGGCACGCTCCACAGCCGTGCCGCCCGCTAGCCTGTGGTATGCGCCTGCTCGCCGTGACCGTCGCCGCCCTGCTCTCCATGCCCGCCCACGCGCAGGCCACGCCGGAGGCGCTGGCACAGCAGCTCCAGGCGGCGGCACGGGCCGGGAATGCCGCCGCCTACCGGGGGCTGCTGGGCGGCTCCGGCACCTTCGTGACTGAATCGGCGAACTTCGCGGCCGATCTGGGGCGCGTGGCCCAGCCCAGCGTGACCTACACGCTGTCGGACGTGAAGGCGGACGCCGCACAGGCCACCGCCCGCCTGACCCTGACCTGGCAGCGCGTGGCCGGGCAGACCTCGCGGGCCAGTTTTCCCGTGCGCCTGGAGCGCCGGGGCGAGGTCTGGCGCTATGCCGGCGAGGATCTCCGTGTCCTGCCCGCTGCGCCCTACGCGCTGTATGCCCTCAACGACGGCACCCTTCCCGAACGGGCGGCGGCGCTGGCTCCACTCCTTGGCCAGGCGGCGACCCGCGTGCGCGAGGTGCTGGCGGTGGAGGTGCCCCCGGCCGCCACCGTCAAGGTCTACCCGGACATGGCGACCCTGAGCGCCTCGGTGAACCTGACGCTGCAACCGGTGGGCGGCTGGAACGAGCCCGGCGAGGCCATCAAGCTCATCCTGTCCGGCGCCGGCGCCGTCGAGGCCGACACACTGCGGCTGCTGTCGCACGAGTTCACGCACCTGAGCGTGTCGGCTGCCGTGCAGGAGGGGGCGGGCCGGCGTGTGCCGTGGTGGCTCCACGAGGGGCTGGCCGATGACGTGTCGCGGGCGTACTGGACACCGCAGGCCGTGAGCGCCCGCCAGGAGCGCATCCGGGACTACGCGGCCAGCGACTGGGTGCCGCTCGCCGAACTGGCCGACTTCCCGGCTGTCCCCGAGAACCGCTGGCGCTACGTCTACGCCCAGGGGCTGGGGATGGTCGAGTTTCTGTCGGCCAGATCGGTCGGTGCGCCGCTGGCCCTCGCCCGCGCCTTTGCCGACACCGGGGATGCCGACCGTGCGGCCCGCGCCGTGGGCTTTGCCTCGTTCAGCGCTCTGGAAACCCAGGCCCGGACGTGGCTCGCGGCCCGCTGATCGCGACGGCTACTTCTGGCACGTCGTCCGGATCCGCAGGCTGGGGTCGGGCACGCTGAACTTCACCGGCATGGACGTATTCATCTCGTTGGGGTTGAACAGCACCAGCAGCCTCTGGGGCGTGCGCGCAGGGTCGTCCCAGTAGAAATTGATGACCTGGGCGTGGCTGCCGCCCGCCACGTAGGGCGGATCGCTGACCTCGTTCACGTTCTCTGCCGGCACCGTCGTGCCGCTGTCGAGTGCGAGCTGGATCCCGCCCCAGCCGGTGCCGGACGGCGCGAAGCCGCTGGTGGTCGTGCCGTTGCGGAACTCGAAGCGGTACGAGCGGCCGTGGCGGTCGCCGGGGATGGGCCGGGCGTCGGTCACGCGCACGCGCCAGATGCCGTTGAACATCCACTCGTTCAGGCAGCCCTCCAGCGCCGCGACCTGATTCGCCCCGCCGACCGGCGCGAGGCTGACCACACGGCCCTTCACGGTCACGGCGATCCCGGCGGCCTTCAGGGCATCCGAGCTGACATAGGTTGTTCCGTTCTGCACGATGGCGTTGCCGGGGACGGTTCGGCCCTGCCACTGCACGGTGTAGGTTGTGGCGGCCAGGGCCAGACCCAGGCCGAGCACACCGGGAATCAGGGCGACGTGGACAAGACGGCGGATGTTCATGGGCGACCTCCAGTGAAACCAGTCAGGACACCTCGTATCGTGACCGCCGGGCCATGACCTGGGCATGATCAGCCAGGGCCGGTGCCTGCCGGGCTAATTCCCACAGGTGCACCGCTGGGCGCCCATGGAGGTGGACAACTGCGTTTCCTCCCCCTAAACTTGAACCGAGTCTAATTTTAGTCCGACCCCTCAGGAGGCCCGAGTGAAGATCCAGAAAGCAGCCGTCATCGGCGCAGGCGTCATGGGTGCCGCCATCGCCGCGCAACTCGCCAACGCCGGCATCCCCGTCCTGCTCCTCGACATCGTCCTGCCGGATCAGCAGGATCGGAACTTCCTGGCGAAGTCCGGCATCCAGCGCGCCCTCAAGGCCCGCCCCGCCGCGTTCATGGATCCCGCCCGCGCCGCCCTGATCACGCCCGGCAACCTCGAGGACGACCTCAAGGCCCTCAAGGACGCCGACTGGATCCTCGAGGCGATCATCGAGAAGCTCGACGCCAAGCGCGAGTTGTGGGCGAAGGTCGAGAAGGTCGCCAAGAAGACTGCGATCATCTCCAGCAACTCCAGCGGCATCCCCATGCACCTCCAGATCGAGGGCCGCGCCGAGGACTTCCAGCGCCGCTTCGTGGGCGCGCACTTCTTCAACCCGCCGCGCTACCTGCACCTGCTCGAAGTCATTCCCACGCCCAAGACCGACCCGAAGGTCACGCAGGCGTTCAGCGAGTTCGCCGAGACGACCCTGGGCAAGGGCGTGGTCGTCGCGAACGACGTGCCGGGCTTCGTCGCCAACCGCATCGGCGTGTACGGCATCGTGCGCGCCATGCAGCACATGGACAGAGCGGGCCTGACCCCGGCGCAGGTCGACCAGCTCACCGGCCCGGTGCTGGGCCGCGCGAACTCCGCGACGTTCCGCACCGCCGACCTCTCGGGCCTGGACATCATCACCCACGTCGCCAGCGACCTCGGGAAGGCCACGCCGGACGACGAGGACTTCACCCTGACCCCCGCGTTCCGCACGCTGGTCGAGGAGAAGAAGATGCTGGGCGACAAGACCGGCAGCGGCTTCTACAAGAAGACGAAGGGGCCGGACGGCAAGACGAAGATCCTGAACCTGAACCTGGAGACCTTCGAGTACGAGGATCAGGGCAAGGTGAAGGTCGCCGCCGTGGACGCCGTGAAGGGCCAGCCCCTCGCCGCCCGCGTGAAGGCCCTGTACGCCGCCGAGGGGAGGGAGGGCGACTTCCTGCGCGGCGTGATGAACGACGGCTTCTGGTACGCCGCCAAGATGGCCGGCAACGTCTCGAACCGCCTGCAGGACATCGACAACGCCCTGAAATGGGGCTTCGGCTGGGAACAGGGCCCCTTCGAGACGATGGACACCGTGGGCGTGCAGACGGTCATCGCCAACCTGGAGGCCGAGGGCCGCACCCTGCCCCCGCTGCTCGCCGCCATGAAGGCCAGCGGCCGCGAGTCGTTCTACAGCGGCGACCAGACCGTCACGCCCACCGGCGAACCCACCACGTACCAGGCCCCGTACTTCATCCTCACCGACCTGAAGAAGGACGCCACCAAGGTCGTGAAGAAGCGCGCCGGTGCGAGCGTCGTCGACCTGGGGGACGGGGTGCTGCTCGCCGAGTGGCACGCCAAAATGAACGCCCTGGGCGAGGATCAGCTCCGCAGCGTGCAGGACGCGCACAAGCTCGTGCAGGACATGGGCTACGCGGGCCTCGTCGTGGGCAACCAGGGCGAGAACTTCAGCGCCGGCGCGAACCTCCCCCTAATCCTCTCGCAGGCCCAGGCGGACGAGTGGGACGAACTCGACGACATAATCAAGCAGTTCCAGCAGGTCACCACCAGCCTGCGCTTCAGCCCCCACCCCACCGTCGCCGCGCCCTTCGGCCTGACCCTCGGCGGCGGCGCGGAATTCACGCTGCACGCCGACCACGTGGTCGCCAGTGCGGAACTGTACATGGGCCTCGTGGAGGTCGGCGTGGGACTTATCCCCGGCGGCGGCGGCACCAAGGAGATGCTTCTGCGCTTCACGGACATGCAGCAGCCCGGCCAGCAGCTCGGCGCGACCCTGCTCCCCGCCGTGCAGCGCGCCTTCGAACTCATCGGCACCGCCAAGGTCAGCACCAGCGCCCTGGAGGCCCGCAACCTCGGTTTCCTGCGCGACACCGACACCGTTGCCATGAACAAAAACCACATCCTGCAGGACGCCAAACGGCAGGTGCTCGCCCTCGCGCCCGGCTACGTGCAACCCGTCCCCCGCCACGACATCCCCGTCATGGGCGACGCCGCCATTGCCGCGATCAAGAGCGCCCTGTACGGCATGCACCAGGGCGGGTACATCACCGACTACGACCTCGTCGTGAGCGAACAGCTCGCGCGCGTCCTGTCCGGCGGCACCGGCAACAACCGCACCGCCAAGGTCAGCGAACAGCACCTCCTCGATCTGGAGCGCGAGGCCTTCCTGACCCTGCTGGGCAAGAAGGGCACCCAGCAGCGCATCGACCACATGCTCAAGACCGGCAAGCCGCTGAGGAACTGAGTGTCCTTATTCCTCCCCCCTCGCGGGGGAGGCTGGAAGGGGGGTGACGAAGCGTCCTCCAAGCCGCCCACGAAGGACAGGGCATCTGGATTCCGGTTTCGTCGGTCACACGCCCCCTCACCCCGGCCCTCTCCGCAAGCGGCTCATACAAGTCCAACGGGGGGAGAGGGAGAACGGCCCCGCCCTCTCTCACCGTTTGCAAGGATGACTCCATGACTCCCCTCCTCGACCGCCTCCGTACTGTCCGCAAGCGCCGCGCCGTGGCGTGGGCGGGGGCGGCGTATGCCGTGGCCGTGCTCCTCGGGGCGCTGGTGGGGGCGGAGATCACCCTGCGGAGCAAGACGCGCTGGGTGAAGGGCGTGTTCGTGCCGGTCGGGCGGCGCGGGAACGATCTGTTCCTGCCGGCCAGCGTGGAGACGCTGTCGCGCGGGCCGCTGGGCCTCGTGCCGCTGCGGCCCAACCGCGGGCACGCGGTGCTGGGGCGGCACCAGATGGCCGGAACCGTCGT
The DNA here is from genome assembly GCF_034440735.1 of Deinococcus sp. AB2017081. Classification (NCBI taxonomy): domain Bacteria; kingdom Thermotogati; phylum Deinococcota; class Deinococci; order Deinococcales; family Deinococcaceae; genus Deinococcus; species Deinococcus sp. AB2017081. Next base: position 1,849,624 of record NZ_CP140098.1, read on the forward strand.
GAAACGGCCGATCCTGCAACAGCGGGGCACGCTGCCGAACGGGGCGCTCGCGTGGGTGTCCACGTACGTGTACAACGGCACGCCCGCGCAGCTCGGCGTGAAGTACGAGGACACGGTCGTCCGCACGCCCGTTGGAGACATGCCCGCGTGGCACATCCCGCCCCTGAACGGCGAGGGGGACGCCATCGCCATCGTCATCCACGGGCACGGCGGGCAGCGGGCGCAGGCGCTGCGGATGCTCCCGGCCCTGCTGCGCTCCGGCGTGGGCAGCCTGTTCGTCACGTTCCGCAACGCCTTCGGAGCCCCGCAGATCGGCAAGGGCTACCTGACCCTGGGCGACGTGGAGGCCGAGGACGTCCTCGCCGCGCTGCACTGGGCGAAGGACGCCGGGTACACGCGGGCCGTCCTGTACGGCTTCTCCATGGGCGGCAACATCGCCCTGAGCGTCCTGCGCGACCGGCACCGGCCGTACCCGATCCCCGTGACCGGTGTCATGCTCGACTCGCCGGCCCTCGACTGGCGGGCCACCATCCGCTGGAACGCCCAGCGCGTCGGCCTCCCCAGGCCTATCGCACGGCACGTCGGCACCTTCACGCAGTGGCTCGTCACGAAACGCAGCGGGCAGGACTTTGACACCGTGGATCAGATCAGAGCGGCCCCCACCTTCGACGTGCCGATCCTGCTGTGGCACGGCACCCGCGACCGCACCATCCCCATCGATCAGGCCGAGGCCCTGGCCGCCGCCCGCCCCGATCTGGTCGAGTACCACCGTGTGGAGGGAGCCAAGCACATCCGCACCTGGAACATCGACCCGAAGGGGTACGACGCGCAGTTGGAAGCGTTCATCGCGAAGGTGTTGCCGGGGATCAAGGAGGACAGGCATGGATGACGAGAAGACGAGAGGCGGCCAGCCCATCTATCGTTACTCAACGAACGAGCGAGGGTGGGTGGTTCCGGAAATCGACGCTGAAATCAAGGGTGCCGTAGAGGCCCACCTGACACGGTTCCTGGGCCACGATTCGATCGTCTGGCACGAAATCATCTCGGATCTGGTTCACATCGACGTCTACAAATTCAACCCAACTCCGCAGCGGCCCTACTACACCCTGGTCACGTCTGGTATGTCCGACAGGCCCATGACCGTGCCGGAGAAACTTGAGGAGATGCAACGGGCAGAACTCCTGATCTGCCTGCCGCCCGATTGGCCTCTCGGACAAGCGGGCGAGAGCACATCGGAAGGTGATCTCGGAGATTTCAACAATTACTGGCCGATCCACATGCTGAAATACCTGGCCCGGATGCCACACGAGTACCGGACGTGGCTCGGGTGGGGACACAGCATCCCGAATGGCGAGCCGCCGGCCGCCTTCGCCGACACCAACTTTGTCGGCAGTGTCGTGGGGCCTGTCGTCACCCTGCCTGACGAATTCGTCAAGCTCGACGTCGGTGACAGTACCGTGTGGTTCTACGCCATCTATCCGGTCTATGCGGAGGAGCTTCAATTCAAGATCGACAATTCTGGCGGCGCTGATGCCCTCTTCGGACGTTTTGAGAAGGCAGGCGTAACGGAGCTGGTCGATCTTCTGCGGAAGAATGTCTGTGCAAAACGCAAGTTCGGCCGATTCTTTTCTTGACCCTCACCTCTCAAGGAGTAACCCCTATGCGTGATGCTGTTATCGTTTCTGCTGTTCGTACCCCCGTGGGCCGTGGCATCAAGGGCACGCTCGCCAACACCCGCCCGGACGACCTTGCCGCGCTGGTCATGAACGAGGCCGTGCGGCGGGCCGGAGTGGACGCTGCGCTGGTTGAGGACGTGTACCTGGGCTGCGCCATTCCCGAGGCCGAGCAGGGCCTGAACGTGGCGCGGCTGGCGGCGCTGCGGGCCGGGATGCCCGACAGCGTGGGCGGCGTGACCGTGAACCGCTTCTGCTCCAGCGGGCTCCAGACCATCGCCATGGCGGCGGCGGCCATCCAGACCGGGCAGGCCGACGTGATGCTGGCGGGCGGCGTGGAGTCCATGAGCATGGTGCCCATGAGCGGCCACAACCCCAGCCCGAACCTGGAACTGGTGGATCAGCGCCCCGGCGCGTACATCGGCATGGGCATGACGGCCGAGAACGTGGCCGCCAAGTACGGAGTGAGCCGCGCCGATCAGGACGCCTTCGCGCTGCGCAGCCACCAGCGCGCGGCGGCGGCGCAGGACGCCGGGAAGTTCGACGCCGAGATTGTGCCCGTGCCGGTGCGCGTCGACAAGGTGAAGGGCACGAAGATGAAGTCCGAGACCATCAACTTCGACAAAGACGAGCTGATCCGCCGGGACGCGAACCTGGAGGACATGGCGAAGGTGCGCCCGGCGTTCAAGGCGACCGGGTCGGTCAGCGCGGCGAACTCCAGCCCGTTCAGCGACGGCGCGGCGGCCGTGCTGATCATGAGCGGCGAGAAGGCCGCGGAACTGGGCGTGAAGCCGCTGGCGAAGTTCCTGGGCTTCGCGGTGGCGGGTGTCGATCCGGAACTCATGGGCATCGGCCCCGTGAAGGCCGTGCCGAAGGTGCTGGCGCAGACGGGCCTGACGCTGGCGGACATCGACCTGATCGAGCTGAACGAGGCGTTCGCGGCGCAGTCGCTGGCCGTGGCGCGCGAACTGGGCCTGAACGAGGAGATCATGAACGTGAACGGCGGCGCGATCGCGCTGGGGCACCCGCTGGGCTGCTCGGGCGCGAAGCTCGCCACGACCGCCATCTACGAACTCGGGCGGCGGGGCGGCGGCAAGGCGCTGATCACCATGTGCATCGGCGGCGGCATGGGCGCGGCCGGGATCATAGAGGTCTACGGCGCGGAGCAGGCCGCCGACTGAGGACGGGAACGGGGAAGGGGACGGACTGTGCGTGTCCGTCCCCTTTTGCGTGGCCTGGGTTCAGCGGTTCAGGATTGTAGTGGCAGCGTCCCGCAGCGTCACGGGATTGGCCTTCATGCCCTGCGTCGTCATCGGGCGGGCGGTGGCGAGGGTAACGGCCTGTGACTGTGCCTGCTGTCGCGCAGCTGCCTGGGCGCCCAGCGGGGGAACCGTCGTGGACGTCTGCACCATGGCGAGGCCGTAGGTCTGCAGTAGGTTGCCAGCGGCGTCGACGGTGGTCGCGCTGCCCTCCACCGTCGCGCTGCCCTCGAAGGTACCCAGGGCGTTATCCGCGTCCTGGCCGACGAAGTAGAAGGTCACGGTGCTGGAGGTGACGGCTGCAGTGAAGGCAACGTCCAGAGTATTTTCTCCAGACAACGGGCCCATCAACACGGAGTTGCTCCGGGTCTGCGCCTTGTTGACGTACTCGCCAAACGAGACGAGACCGTATCTGGAGTCGACCTCGTCGTAATTGATCAGGGCACCCTGATCGATGATGGTGTCAGTCGAATCCACCAGCGCCCAGCCCCACACGCCCTGATAGGGAGTGACGATGTTGAACACGGCGCTGGTGCCGACGTTCCCGGCAGCGTCATAGGCACGGGCCGTGAAGTTGGTGCGTGGGGATGTCACGTCGGTCGAGTAGGTGAACGGTGCAGTGGTATCGGTGGTGAGCAGCGTGGAGCCCTGGTAGAACTCGACCTTGGTGACGCGGCGGTCATCGGTGGCAGCGGCCGTCAGCACCACGTTGCTGCTGTCGTCCGACACGCTGCGGCTCAGACTCACTGTGGGCGCAGTGGTGTCGTTCGCCGGAGGTGTGCTGCCCCCACCGCCACACGCGGTCAGGATCAGGGCGGCGGTCAGGGCGGCCAGGAGGGTCGGTTTCACGCCTGCACTCTATGCACTGGGCGCGTGTTCCGTTGCCGCACCTGCGTCAGTCCCGCGCTGTCCACCACCCGTCGAACGGCGTGACGGGCACGGTGCGTTTGTGGCGGGTGTTCCGGTACATCTGCTCGATCCGGGCGGCGGCACTGTCGTCCACGGCGCGGCCTTCCAGATAGGCGTCGATCTGCGCGTAGGTCACGCCCAGGGCGGCCTCGTCGGGCAGGCCGGGGCGGCCGTCCTCCAGATCGGCGGTGGGCACCTTCTTCCACGTGCTCTCGGGGGCGCCCAGATGGGCCAGGAGCTGGGCGCCCTGACGTTTGGTCAGGCCGGTCAGGGGGGTCACGTCCACGCCGCCGTCGCCGTACTTGGTGAAGAAGCCGGTGACGGCCTCGGCCGCGTGATCCGTGCCCACGACGAGCAGGTTCAGCTGCCCGGCGATGGCGTACTGGGCGACCATGCGCTCGCGGGCCTTGACATTGCCGCGCACGAAATCCCGCAGGTCGCTGCCGATGGCGCCCTCGGCGGCCTGGGCGGCGGCGTCCACGCTGGGCCGGATGTTCACGGTGACGGCGTGATCCGGGCGGATGAACTCCAGGGCGGTCTGGGCGTCGGCCTCGTCGGCCTGGGTGCCGTAGGGGAGGCGCACGGCGATGAAGGTGGCGCTGCCCCCACGGGCACGCACCCGCTCGGCGGCAAGCTGGCACAGGCGGCCCGTCAGCGTGCTGTCCTGCCCGCCGCTGATCCCCAGCACGAAACCGGCGGCCGGGGTGGCGGTCAGGTACGCGCTCAGGAACTCGATCCGCCGCTCGACCTCGGTGGCGGGGTCGATGTCCGGCTGGACGCACAGGTCGGCGCGGATGTGGTCGCGGAGCGCACTCATGATCCGGAGTATGGAGCACGCCAGGGCGCGGCGCGTACACTCCCGGGGTGACGCCCGCCCCCGCGCCCCCGGCCCTGTTCACGGATCTGTACCAGCTGACCATGATGCAGGGCTATGTCGAGCACGGCCTGCATACCCAGGAGGCCGTGTTCGACCTGGGCTTCCGGCGGCGGCCCTTCCGGGGCGGCTACGCGCTGTGGGCCGGGCTGGAACCCATGCTGGACGCCCTGGAATCCCTGCGCTTCACGGACGGCGATCTGGCGTATCTGGACACGCTGGGTCTGTTCCGCCCGGCGTTTCTGGACGCGCTGCGCGGCTGGCGTTTCACGGGCCGCGTGGACGCCTTTCCCGAGGGCAGCGTGATCTTCTCGCACGAGCCCCTGCTGACCGTGACCGCGCCGCTGTGGGAGGCGCAGCTCATCGAGACGATGCTGCTCAACACCCTGAACTTCCAGACGCTGATCGCCACCAAGGCGGCACGGTGTGTCCTGGCCGCCACCTCAAGTCCACATGGCGGCAGGGTCGTGGAGTTCGGGGCGCGGCGGGCGCAGGGGCCAGACGGAGCCCTGAGTGCCACGCGGGCGGCGGTGGTGGGCGGCGCAACCGGTACCAGCAATGTGGAGGCCGGGCGGCGCTTCGGCCTGCCGGTCACGGGCACGCACGCGCACGCCTGGGTCGAGGCCTTCCTGGACGAGCTGAGCGCCTTCCGCGCCTACGCCCAGACCTACCCCGACGCAACCACGCTGCTGCTGGATACCGTGGACACGCTGGGCAGCGGCCTCCCGAACGCGCTGACGGTGGCGCGGGAACTGCGCGGAGCCGGCCACGAGCTGCAGGGTGTGCGGCTGGACAGCGGCGACCTCGCGTATCTGTCGCGGCACATTCGCGCCGAACTGGACGCGGCGGGCTTCCCGGACGTGCGGATCGTGGCCAGCAACGACCTCTCGGAGGACGTGATTGCCGCCCTGATCGCCGAGGGGGCCAGGATCGACGTGTACGGCGTGGGCACGCAGCTCGTCACGGCGGGCGGCGAGGGTGGCGGGGCGCTGGGCGGCGTGTACAAGCTGGTGCAGCTGGGGGGGCGGCCCCGCATGAAGCTCACGGCCGATCCGGGCAAGGCCAGCGTGCCGGGCGTCAAGCACGTGTGGCGCGGTGCCGAGGGGCCAGCGCCAGACGCGACGTATGTCTGGGACGTCCTGACGCTGGGCGGCCCGCCCGCGCCGGGTGATGTGGTCGGCGATCCGGTCAATCCCCTGCGGGCGGCGCGGCTGCCGACTGGCCTGCACTGGGCACCGGCCCGCGAGGTCGTCATGCAGGGCGGTGTACGCACACGCCCGCCCGAGGCGCTGCTCGACGTGCAGGCCCGCGCCCGACGCGAACTCGCCCGGCTGCCCGCCGGGACGCGGCGCATGCTGAACCCGCACGTGTACCGCGTGAGCCTTGCCCCGGAGGTGGCGGCCCTGCGTGACCGCGAGCGGGCACGGTTGCTGGGGACGTGAACCGGATGGACGGCGCGGTCTTCATCGGCCGCTGTCAGCCCCCGCACGACGCGCACGTGGCGAGCGTGATCGCTGCCCTGAACACCGCACCGCGTGTGCTGGTGCTGCTCGGCAGCGCGAATCTGGCCCGCAGCGTCCGCAATCCGCTGAGCGTCCCAGAGCGTGCGTGGCTGCTGCGCCGCGCTGTGCAGGACGCAGGCGGGGACGTGCGCCGCGTGACCATCCGGCCCCTGCCTGACCGTTTCGATGGGGAGCGCTGGGCCGCCGACGTGCGGGCGGTGGCGGCAACGGTGTTCAGTGCCGACGCCCGTGTCGCCTTGGTCGGCCACGAGAAGGACGCCAGCGGAGCGTATCTGCGCTGGTTTCCCGGCTGGACGCGGGTGGGGCTGCCCGGCATACCCGCTCTGGACGCCACGTCCATCCGGGCGGCGTGGCTGACCGGGATGCCGCTGCCGCCGGGTGTGCCGTCAGCTGTTGCGGAGTGGCTTGCCGCGTTCACCTGCACACGAGCCCATGCCCGTCTCGCGCTGGAGTGGCAGGCGGTCGAGGCCGCGCGGACAGAGGTGCCCCCCGGCGGTCGTCTACACGAGGAGCGCTGGATGCATGTGCACGCCGGGCACGTCTGGCTGCACACCCGCCGCGACGACATCGGGCGCGGGCTGTGGGCGCTCCCTGGGCGGGTGCTGCCGGTGGGGGAGAGGCCGGAGTGTGACGGGATCGTGTTCGACCATCCGGCCCGGTCACTGGTCGGACAGGCCGTGGCGCGCGTGTTCCTGGGGCCGCCGCCTGGCGGCCTCGACGCCCACCCCGTCGCGCTGAACATTGCCCTCTCGCGCCCACGCCGGTTCCACGAGGATCACCACGTCATCCTGACGCGGGTGCTGGGGGCGGCTAAGTAGGTCGAAGTTGATCTTTAGATCAACCGAGCAGAGCGAGTATCGAAGAAAGTACGTCGTAGCGGCAATGGAGAGATTCCGGCGCTGTCCCGGAAGCTCGTAATGTTAGCTACGACGTACTTACTCCGGTTTGGCCTCGTTCTGGTCATCCTTGATCCAGCCGGTCGTCTTGCGCAGGTTCATCTGCCCGAAGGCGGCGAGCCACTCGGCCTCGGAGAGTTCATTCAGGTCGCGGCCCGCGTGCTGCTCGATCAGCACGGCCCGCATCACGTCGGCCTCGTAGTCACTGGCGCTCTCGCGGCCCAGGCGTTCCAGCACGGCGTCGGTGGTCAGCTGTTCGTCGATCTTCATGTCAGGCCTCCTGATCGGCCGTCCGAATTCCAGCGTCAGACAGAGGGAGTCTGACGCCTCCATTCTCCCGGCCGCTCGGTTGAATCCACTCGCTCTGCTCGGTCATAAGGACAACGCTTATGACCGATGTTCCTGCACATCGAACGGAAAGACCGACGCCTCAGATGTGATCTGGAAGCGGCGGCGCAGGTCGTCCAGCTTGCGGCGGGCGTCGTCGGTGTGGGCGACCAGGCCGTGGGGCACCTCGGCCGTCTCGTGGGCAAAGGCCACGCCCTCGACCTCCACGCCGGGTGAGCCGTCGTCCAGGGTGATGAACCGGGCCGGCACCTGGCCGCCCGACACGCTGAGCATGAAGTCCTCGGTCATGTCCGGCACTCTGCCGCATGGCCGTGTCCGGAACCGCAGGGTGGCCGTCGCCTCTCCTTAATGGTGGCCTGCCGTGCGGTACCCTGACCGGATGCCGGATGCCCCCGCCCCCCGTTCCCGCCTGCGCCTGCGGGTCTCCCCGGCGGCCGAGGCGCATGTCCGCGCCGGGCACCCGTGGGTGTACGAGTCCAGCGTGCGCGACCAGAACCGGGATGGCGACCCCGGTGAACTCGCCGTGATCTACGACCGCCGCGACCGCTTCCTGGCGATCGGCCTGTACGACCCGGACTCGCCGCTGCGGGTGCGCGTGCTCCACCAGGGCACCCCCGCGACCCTGGACGATGCGTGGTGGGCCGCCCGCCTGGACGCGGCCCTGAGCCTGCGCGAGCCGCTGTTCGGCCCGGACACCGACGGCTACCGCGTGGTCAACGGCGAGTCCGACGGCTTTCCTGGGCTGGTCGTGGATCGCTACGGGCCCACCCTGGTCGTGAAGCTGTACACCGCCGCGTGGTTCCCACACCTGCCGCGCGTGCTGGGGCTGCTCGCGGCCCGCTTCCCGGAGTTCGCAGTCGTGCTGCGCCTGAGCCGCAACATCCAGACCGCCGCGACCCGCCAGGGCCTGTTCGACGGTCAGGTGCTCGCCGGCCGCGTGCCGGGCGGCACCGTGGTCTTCCACGAGACCGGACTGGCCTTCGAGGCTGACGTGGTGCGAGGCCAGAAGACCGGCTTCTTCCTGGATCAGCGCGAGAACCGGCGGCGGGTCGAGAAGTACGCCCGGGGGCGGCGCGTGCTCAATGCGTTTTCCTTCAGCGGCGGCTTCTCGCTGTACGCGGCGCGGGGCGGGGCGGCCGAGGTCATCAGCCTCGACCTGAGCGCCCACGCCCTGGCGAGTGCCGAGCGCAACTACGCCCTGAACCCCCGGCTGAGCGCCCCACATGAGACCGTCCAGGCCGATGTGTTCGAGTGGCTGGCCCACACGGAAGCAGACTTCGACCTCGTGATCCTCGATCCCCCCTCGCTGGCGCGGCGCGAGGCCGAGCGGGCCGGGGCGATCCGGGCCTACGGAAAGCTCGCGCACGACGGCATCCGGCGGCTGTCTCGGGGCGGCATCCTGGTCAGCGCGTCGTGCTCGGCCCACGTCAGTGCCGACGAATTCTGGGACGCCGTGCGGGACACGGCGACCGCCAGTGGGCGGAGCTGGACGGAACTGCACACGGCGCAGCACGCGCCCGATCACCATGCCGCCTTCCCCGAGGCGCAGTACCTCAAGGCGATCTTCCTGCGATTCGACTGATCGACGTCGCCTTCCGGAGCAGGAGGGAGCTGGTTCCGTCCACTGCACCCGAATGTCCGAGAGCCGCGTGCCGGGGCGGGGGTGGCGGGCATGCTCGAGTCAACCGTCAGCCTCACCCGGATCGGCGCCACGACCTCCCGCACCTCTCCGGTGCCCGTCTCCCTCTGTTTACGCTCCGGGCGTAACATGGCCCCGTGACCGCCCCGCTCCGCAAGATCATCCACGTGGACATGGACGCCTTCTACGCGTCCGTGGAACAGCGGGACGATCCCGCGCTGCGCGGTGTGCCGGTGGCCGTGGCGTGGGGCGGGCGGCGCTCGGTCGTCCTGACCGCCAGCTATGAGGCCCGCCCGTACGGTGTCCGCAGCGCCATGCCGCTGTACCGGGCGCTGGAGCGCTGCCCCGGTCTGCGCGTCGTCCCGCCCCGCTTCGACGCGTACCGGGAAGTCAGCGCCCAGATCCGGGCCGTGTTCCGCACCTACACCACGCTGGTGGAACCCCTGTCGCTCGACGAGGCGTATCTGGACGTGACCGCGCCCCTGGTGGGTGGCCCCAGTGCCACCCGGATCGCGCAGGCCATCCGGGCGCAGATCCGCGAGCGCACCGGCCTGAGTGCCACGGCGGGCGTCAGCGTGAACAAGTTCCTCGCCAAACTCGCCAGCGGCATGAACAAGCCCGACGGCCTGACCGTGCTGCTGCCGGAACAGATCGATGAGCTGCTCGCGGGCCTTCCCGTGGCCGAGTTCCACGGGATCGGCCCCGCCACCGCTGCGAAGCTGGCGGGTCTGGGCATCCACACCGGGGCCGACCTGCGGGCCACGTCGCCGGAGGTGCTGCGGGAACGGTTCGGCGTGGTGGGCACGCATTTCTGGCGGATCGCTCACGGCCTCGACGACCGGCCCGTCGAGCCGGATCGCCCGTACCGCAGCATCGGCGCCGAGGAGACGTACGCCGATGATCTGCACGGGATGCCGGCCGTGCTGGCGCGGCTGCCGGGGCTGGCCGGTGGCGTGGAGCGGCGGCTTGCGGGGGCAGGACAGTGCGCGCGGACGGTGATCCTGAAACTCAAGTTCGACGACCGGAGCGTGATCACCCGGCGGGTCACGTTGCCGTGGCCGGTGCAGACGGCGGCGGCGCTCACGGACACGGCGGCCACGCTCCTCACCCCCGAGGTGCTGGCCGGACGTGGCGTGAGGCTGGCCGGGATCACGGCGGCCACCCTGATGCCGGTGGGGGAGCCACCGGCACAGCCGCCGCTGTTTCCCGGACGGTTCGGCACGTGACCGCCCGGTGGTGGGGGGACGGCACGTCCTGTGGTCGGGTACTCTGGCCGGGTATGGTTCGTCGTCCTGCTGCGTCATGGGCTGCCCTGGTGGCTGGCCTGACGATCCTGCTCGTCGCCTGTGACCGTGGCCGGATCCCCGATCCGCCACCCGATCCCGTGTCCAGCATCAGCGGCACCGTCACGCTGCCCGGCGCCCGCGCCACCGCGCTTCCCGTCACCCGGCCCCTGCGGCCCGGCGAGGTGCTGCGTGATCGACAGGGCCAGCCGTGGCGGGTGCGCGGCGCGTCCCGCGCCGCCGGGCGCTCCGGGGCCGTGATTCCCGGCGAGTACCTCGTGCTGACCCGGCCGGGACTGTCCGCCCAGAGCGTGACTGCGTCCGTGTCGGCGCTGGAGGTGCCGTTGGTGGGAACCGTGGGCCTGTCGCGGGCGGGAGGCTCGTCCGCGCTGGGGCTGGGGCTGTACCGCGTGAACCGCGTCCTGAGCGGCGCACAGTCCGCCCAGGTGCTGCGGGAACTGGCGGCCCGGCCGGGGGTGCTGAGCGTCTCGCCAAACCGCCGGATGGTGGCGCTGCGGACGCCGGACGACACCTACTATCCCCTCCAGTGGCACTACCCCGCCATGGATCTGCCCGAGGCCTGGACACTCACCACCGGCGCGGCCGTCACGGTGGCCGTGCTGGATACCGGGATCGGCTCCCATCCCGATCTGACCGGGCAGCTGCTGCCCGGCATGGACTTCATCCGGGATCCGGCGGTCTCCGGAGACGGTGACGGCCTCGATTCCGATCCCACCGACGCGGCCGGCGGCGACTATCACGGTACCCACGTGACCGGCACCGTGGCCGCCCGGACGAACAACGGAGCGGGCGTGGCCGGAGTCAGCTGGGGAGCGCGGGTCGTCCCCGTGCGTGTGCTGGGCCAGGACGGGGGGGATCTGGCCGATGTCCTGCTGGGGGCCCTGTGGGCGGCCGGAGAGCCGGTCGACGGCGTGAAGGCCACGGCGCATCCCGCCCGGGTCGTGAACCTCAGTCTGGGTGGCGAGGGCGTGTGCTCGGCCGCCGAACAGCAGGTCTTCACGCGGCTGAAGGCACGGGGGGTCGTGACGGTGGTGGCCGCCGGGAACGACGACGTGGACGTCGCCACCATCTCGCCCGCGAACTGTGCGGACGTGATCACGGTCGGTGCGGTCGGTCCCGACGGCCGGCGGGCACCGTACTCGAACCACGGCGCCCGGATCGACGTCATGGCACCGGGCGGAAACGGCAGCCTGGGGGTCACGGTCGGCAGCGAGACGTATCCCGGCGGGGTGCTCAGCACCAGCGTCGATGACGTGACCCGCACCGCGCAGTACGTGTTCATGGACGGCACGTCCATGGCCGCTCCGCACGTGGCCGGGGCGGTGGCCCTGCTGCTCGGGCGCGAACCGACCCTGACCCCGGATCAGGTGCTCGCCCGGCTGAAACGCACGGCGGCCCCGCTCGGCAGCCGCTGCGACGTGGCCGGTGGCTGCGGTGCCGGTCTGGTCGATGCCGGGGCACTCCTCACGGACGCGACGTCCTCGCCACCCCCGACCCCACCGACCCCGACTCCGCCCACCACGCCACCGGTCGTGGCCGCGCTGTTCCTCCAGCCCGACACCTCGATCAACTATGCCCAGAGCCGGTACACGCAGCTGCCCACCGATTCCCTGACTCCGCCGTACCGGGTCGGAGACCTCGCCGCCGGGCCGTATCTGGTCGCGGCGTGGCAGGATCTGGACGACGACGGTCAGATCGACGAGGGCGAACCCTTCGGCACGTACCCGCAGACCGTGACACTGAGTGCCACGGGGAGCGATCTGACCGGTATCGACGTGACTCTGGAGGCGTTCCGGGTACAGGGGGTGTCCGCGGCGGAAGGCCCGGACCGGCAGGATGCAGTGATCCGCGCCCTCGAGACGCTGACCACGCGGCGATGAGTTCCCCGGATCTCCTGCGCTGCGTGGATGCGCCGCGCGCTGTGATTCTCGACCTCGACGACACCCTCTTCGACGACACGGCCTGCACCCGCGCGGGCCTCCTCGCCCTGACGCAGCGGTATGGCCTGTCGTGCGACGCCGACGACCTCTTCCGGCGGCACGCCGCGCACATCCACGCCATCGATCCGCTGCTGTTCCGGGGAGACCTGGATGCCCACGGAGCGCGGACGCTGCGCTTCACGCGCCTGTTGACCGATCTCGGCGTGTTCACCCCGGACGGCACGGCCGCCACCGGGATCTACCGCGAGGCGTACCGGGCCGCCTGGGCGCTGCTGGACGGCGCGACCGACGTGCTGCATACCCTGCGACGTGCGGGCGTGGTGACCGCTGTGCTGACCAACTATGTCCGCGAGGTGCAACTGGACAAGCTCGCACATTTCGGCCTGCAGACCCTGCTGGACGCCGTGCTGTGCGTGGATGACATCGGCTGCGCGAAACCCGACGCCCGCGCCTACCACGCCGCCTGCGCCGCACTCGCCGTGGCCCCCGGACAGGCGGTCATGGTCGGGGACTCGTGGGAGAAGGACGTGCAGGGGGCCCGGAACGCCGGTCTGGGAGCCGTGTGGGTGAACCGCGGCGGCATCCCCGCCCCGGATCCGGCCGTGCCGAAGGTCGCCCGGCTGGCCGACCTTCCGGCCGCGTTAGGGCTCGTTCCAGCGTGAGTGCACGGCCGAGGCGTCCGCCTCGGCCGCCAGCAGGGCCGGCAGCACGAACTCACCGATGATCCGCAGCGAGTGCGCCGCCACGTCCGGCGTGGGGCGCTCGCGGAGCAGCCAGCGCACGTCCTCGGCCAGATCCTCCAGCGGACGGCGCAGGGTGTAGAAGCGCAGCAGGTCGGCGTCCGGACTGAAGGGGCGGCCCAGGCCCCTCGCGTAGGCGTCCACGCACGCGGGCAGGTGCCGCCCGAGCATCCACAGGTCGTGTTCCGGCGGGGCGAGCCGCGCCGTCTCCCAGTCCACGATCCACAGCGCCCCGTCCGCGCCGCGCATGACGTTCCCGCCGTGCGCGTCCGTGTGGCACACGACCAGCTCCAGCGCGCGTGACCGCAGGTCGGCGGCCACGGCCGACACCACGTCCAGCACCCGCTCCAGCGTGCCCAGGTGCGGCCCGAGCAGGTCACGCAGGGCCTGCACCTCCGGCCGGGCCTCCGCCGTCCGGTGGGGGAGACTCCCGATCACGTCGCGCAGCTCGGCCTCGAACGGCAGGGCGAAGTCTTCCGGCGGCATCGGCAAGTCCGGCACCTCGCGCCGCAGCCCGTCCGACGCGCCGTGCAGGCGGCCGAGCAGCTCCGCGAGCTCCGGCAGGGCGGCCTCCCACGCCCCGCCCGTGTTCGCTCCGTCGATCCACTCATACACGAACACCCGGAACCCGCCCAGCGCCGCCACCCACCCGCCCTCCCGCGTGCGAAGCGCGGCCGGTACGCGCGGCAGCACCCCGGACGACCGCAGGGCCGAGAGGAGCGGCACCTCCGCCAGCGCCCGCGCCGTCACCCGCGCGCCGTACGGCGAGTCCGGCATGACCTTCACGAACGCGCACCCGCCCGGCCCCTGCGCCCGGAACGCGTGTGCCGTGCCGTCCGGCAGGAACGTCATGCCGTTCACGTCCAGCCCGAAGGCCGACCGCAACACGCCGACCAGCGCGGCAGGATCGAGGTCGGGGGGAGCGCTCACGGACGGAGTGTACCGGTGGCCCTGGGGCCGCGCCCCGCTCACCCCGTGACCGTCGCCCGCGCCTCCGCGCCCTCGCCGGCGAGGTGCAGCCACGTGCTCAGCACGCTGTCAGGGTTCAGGCTCACGGAGTCGATGCCCTGTTCCATGAGCCACTGCGCCAGCGCGGGGTGGTCGCTGGGGCCCTGGCCGCAGATGCCGACGTACTTGCCGGCGCGTTTGGCGGCGGCGATGGCCTGGGCCATGAGGATCAGGACGGCCTCGTTCTGCTCGTCGAACAGGTCGGCGACGAGGCCCGAGTCGCGGTCGAGGGCCAGGGTGAGCTGCGTGAGGTCGTTGCTGCCGATGGAGAAGCCGTCGAAGTGTTCGAGGAACTGGTCGGCGAGGATGGCGTTGCTGGGGATCTCGCACATCATGATGATCTTCAGGCCGTTCTCGCCCCGCTTGAGACCATTCTTCGCCAGGATGTCAATGATCTGCGCGGCCTCGCCCACCGTGCGGACGAAGGGGATCATGACCTGCACGTTGGTGAGGCCCATGTCGTCGCGTACCGAGCGGATCGCCTCGCACTCCAGGGCGAAGGCGGCGGCGAAGTCGGCGCTGCGGTAGCGGCTCGCCCCGCGGAAGCCGATCATGGGGTTCTCCTCGTTCGGTTCGTACGCGGGGCCGCCGATCAGGTGGGCGTACTCGTTGCTCTTGAAGTCGCTCAGGCGCACGATCACGGGCTTGGGCGCGAACGCCGCGGCAATGGAGCTCACGCCCTCGGCGAGCTTGTCGCGGAAGAAGTCGCGGGGGCTGGCGTACCCGGCGGTCTTCTCGTCGATCTGGGCGCGCACGTCCTCCGGCACGTCGGGGTAGTCCAGCAGCGCGCGGGGGTGGATGCCGATCACGTTCGAGCAGATGAACTCCACCCGCGCGAGGCCCACGCCCTCGTTCGGCAGCGCCGCGAAGGAGAAGGCCCGGTCGGGCGACGCGACGTTCATCATGATCTTCATGCCGACCTCGGGCATGTTCCCCAGTTCCACGCGGTTGACGCGGTACGCGAGCCGCCCGGCGTAAACGCTGCCGGTGTCGCCCTCGGCGCACGACACGGTCACGTCCTGCCCGCTGTTCAGTTCACGGGTGGCGTTCCCGGTGCCCACGACCGCCGGGATGCCGAGCTCGCGCGCGATGATCGCCGCGTGGCACGTGCGCCCGCCGCGGTTCGTGACGATCGCGCTGGCGCGCTTCATGACCGGTTCCCAGTCGGGGTCGGTCATGTCGGCGACCAGCACGTCGCCGTCCTGCACCTCGTCCATCTGCGACACGTCCCGCACGACCCGCACGGTGCCCGCCCCGATGCGGTTGCCGACCGCGCGGCCCTCCACGAGCACGTCGCCCTTCCCGGTCAGCTCGAAGCGCTCCATGACCTTGCCGGCGCGGCTCTGCACGGTCTCCGGGCGGGCCTGGAGGATGTAGATCAGGCCGTCGCGGCCATCCCTGCCCCATTCGATGTCCATGGGGCGGCCGTAGTGCTCCTCGATCGCCACGCACTGCCGCGCGAGCTCGGTCAGGTCGGCGTCGGACAGGCTGAACGCGCGGGCCTCGGCGGCGGGCACGTCCTCGGTCTGGACGCCGCCGCCCGGCGCGTAGGTCATCCGCCGCGCCTTGGTGCCCAGCGTGCGGCGCAGGACGGCCTTCTTCCCGGCCTTCAGGGCCGGCTTGTACACGAAGAACTCGTCGGGGTTGATCGCGCCCTGCACCACCAGTTCCCCCAGGCCGTACGCGGAGGTCACGAGCACCGCGTCGCGGTAGCCGCTCTCGGTGTCGAGGGTGAAGGCCACGCCGGACGCGCCCAGGTCGGTGCGCACCATGCGCTGCACGCCGGCCGACAGGGCCACGTCCGCGTGCGCGAAGTCGTGGTGCACGCGGTAGGAGATCGCGCGGTCGTTGTACAGGCTCGCGAACACCAGCCGGACGTGGTGCAGCACGGAGTCGATGCCGCGCACGTTCAGGAAGGTCTCCTGCTGCCCCGCGAAACTCGCCTCCGGCAGATCCTCGGCGGTGGCGCTGGAGCGCACGGCCACGTCGGGGTCGGGCACGCCGGCCACGGCGCTCAGGGCGGCGTAGGCGTCGCGGATGGCCGCCTCCAGCGGGGCGGGCAGCGCGGCGGCCTCGACCTGCGCGCGGATCTCGCGGCCCGCCTGCGCCAGCGCGACCACGTCGTTCACGTCGAGGGCGGCGAGCCGGGCGTTGATGCCCTCCTCGATGTGGTTCTCCTGCAGGAACAGCCGGAACGCGTCGGCGGTCGTGGCGAAGCCGCCGGGCACGCGCACGCCCGCGCCCGCCAGGCCCTGGATCATCTCGCCGATGGAGGCGTTCTTGCCGCCCACGATCTCCACGTCGGCCATCCTTAGTGTATGGAACACGCGAATCATATCCATTGCTTTTCTCCCGCTGAGTGGCGCTGATCTGGAATGGAAGGACGGGCATTCGTGTACTGAACCCGTCCAGCTTAGCCGAGGTCGTGGCCGAGGTCACTGTCCGCCCCGTCACCCACCGGGGGACGCCGTGGGGCAGCCGGCCCCGGCATGTCACCCTGGGTCATGGCCGAGCCGCGCACCGTCCTGATCGTCAGCGACCACACCGGCCTGACCGCCGAGAGCATCGCCCGGGCGCTCCTCACGCATTTTCCCCGGCAGGCCCTGAAATACCTGCGCCGGCCCTTCACGGCCGACGTGATGGCCGCGCGGAGTGTCGCCCGCGAGGTCATCGCCCTGGCGGCGCGGGGCGAGCGGCCCATCGTGTTCACCACCGTCACGGATGCGGAGGTCATGCGCGAGCTCCAGGCCGCGCCCGCCGCCGTGTTCGACCTGCTCGGCCCCGGCCTGGATGCCCTGGAACAGGAGTTCGCCATGCCCGCCGTGCGGCAGGTGGGTGGACACCACGACATGCACGATCCGCAGGATTACCTGAACCGCATGGACGCCCTGGATTTCGCCCTCGCCACCGACGATGGCCTCGGCGACCGGCAGTATGGACTGGCGGACGTGATCCTGGTCGGGGTGTCGCGGGCCGGCAAGACGCCCACCAGTCTGTTCCTGGCCCTCCAGCACGGTGTCCGTGCCAGCAACTACCCGCTCGCGGAGGACGACTTCGAGCGGAGCAGCCTGCCCATCCCACTGGAGGCCCACCGCGCCAAGCTGCACGGCCTGACCATCGACCCGCGCCGCCTGCACGCCATCCGCACCCAGCGCAGACCCGGCAGCCGCTACGCCAGCCTGGAACAGTGCGAGTTCGAGGTGCGGCGCGCCGAGACGCTGTTCCAGCGGGCCGGACTCCCGGTGCGCGATACCACGTCCGCCAGCGTCGAGGAGATCGCGGCCGGCATCCTGAACACGCTGCGCAAGGGATAGCCTGGGGAATGGAGACCGACCTGCTGGACGTGCTGCTCGGCGCGTGGGAACGCAACAACCGTATTCTCGTGAACCTGCTGCGTGTCCTGCCGCCCGGCGGGCTGGAGGCCCGTGCCCAGCCGGGCCACCCGACCGTGGCGCAGATGCTCACGCATGTCGTGTATGTGCGCGTGATCCTTGTCGAGGAGAATGCTCCGGAGGCCGCTGTCCCGGTGCCCGGGGAGGAATGGGAGGCGCAGTCCGACCCCGAGGTCATCGCCAGAGACCTGGAGGCAAGCGCCGCCGCCGTCCGGGAAGCGGTACGCGGCCGGATCGTGCAGGGCCGTATGCTGGATGACCGGTACGATCACCCCCTGCTGCTGCTCCAGCACCTGATCTGGCACGAGGGCTATCACCACGGACAGATCAAGCTGGCCCTCCAGGCTGCCGGTACGCCTCTGCCAGACGACGTGGCCGGGCCGCTGACCTGGGGCGTGTGGATGCGCCGGAGCTGAAGGACATGCGGGCAGGACGTTACCGATGCTCGAATCTGACGTCGCTCAGCGAGACAGTGAACCTGTCGTTCGACCCCAGAGAGTCGCACTGGGCATAGAACACGTCCGCCGCGTTGTTGGCATAAGCAGACATCCACGTCCGGTTGATCCTGAGCGGGGGATGGTCGACCGTGTTACCCCGACCGCTGTACCTGAACTGAATCTGGGTGATCTTCATTCCCCTGGGCTGTGCGTAGCCTTCGTCGATCTTTGCCGCGCAGGCGGCTTCAACGTCAGTGCGAAGCGGGAAATAGGGAGGTTGGTTTACGAGCACGACGACGAAGAGCAACAAGAACACCACGAACACGATTCCACCACGATCCAGGCTGTACAGAGCCCGTGCCCGACCGTGGCCGGGAGCACGGGAAGGGGATGTCGCTCGGCCGATGGGTCGTTTCACGCGACGACGGATTCTTGGATTCCTTGTTGCTGCTCAGCGCCGCGCGCGGTAGCGCCGGATCAGCGCGTTCGTGCTGGAATCGTGCTTCAGCTCCGGCTCGGATTCGGCGTGCAGTTCCGGCACGATCTTTCCGGCGAGCACCTTGCCCAGTTCCACGCCCCACTGGTCGAAGGAGTTGATGTTCCACACCGCGCCCTGCACGAAGACCTTGTGCTCATAGAGGGCGATCAGGGCGCCCAGGGTACGGGGTGTCAGTCGGTCGGCGAGGATCGTGTTGGTGGGCCGGTTGCCGTCGAAGACCCGGTGCGGGGCCAGGTCAGCCGGAACGCCCTCGGCGAGCACCTGCTCCAGCGTCTTGCCGAAGGCCAGCGCCTCGGTCTGGGCGAACACGTTCGCCATCAGCAGGTCGTGGTGCGGGGCGCCGTTCCCCAGCGGCAGGGGGTTGAGGGTCTGGCAGAAGCCGATGAAGTCGCAGGGGATCAGCTTGGTGCCCTGGTGGATCAGCTGGTAGAAGGCGTGCTGCCCGTTGGTACCCGGCTGCCCCCAGATGACCGGCCCGGTCTGGTACGTGACCGTCTGCCCGTCCAGCGTGATGTGCTTGCCGTTGCTCTCCATGTCCAGCTGTTGCAGGTACGCGGGGAAATAGGCGAGGTACTGGTCGTAGGGCAGCACGGCGTGGCTCTGCGCGTCGTGGAAATTGTTGTACCAGATGCCCAGCATCCCCAGCAGGACGGGCAGGTTCCGCTCCAGCGGCGCCGTGCGGAAGTGTTCGTCCATGTCGTGGAAGCCCGCGAGCAGCTCCCGGAACCCGTCCGGCCCCACGGCCAGCATGACGCTCAGGCCGATGGCGCTGTCCATGGAATAGCGCCCGCCCACCCAGTCCCAGAAGCCGAACATGTTGGCGGGGTCGATGCCGAATATCTGCACGGCCTCGGCATTGGTCGACACGGCCACGAAGTGCCGCGCCACGGCCGCGTCGTCCTCCAGGGCCGCGAGCAGCCACGTGCGGGCGCTCTGGGCGTTCGCCATCGTCTCCTGCGTGGTGAAGGTCTTCGAACTCACGATGACCAGCGTCTCGGCCGGATCGAGGTCGCGGGTCTTCTCGGTCAGGTCGGTGCCGTCCACGTTCGACACGAAGCGCAGGGTCAATCCCTTCTGCGCGTAGTGCCTGAGCGCCTCGTAGGCCATGACCGGCCCCAGGTCGCTGCCCCCGATGCCGATGTTCACGATGTTCTTCAGGGGCTTCCCGGTGAAGCCCAGCCACCTTCCGCTGCGTACCTGTTCCGCGAAGGCGGCCATGCGGTCGAGCACGTCATGGACGTCGGGCACGACATTGCGACCATCGACCATCACGGTGGCGTCGCGTGGAGCGCGCAGCGCGGTGTGCAGCACGGCGCGGCCCTCGGTCACGTTGATCTTCTCGCCGGCGAACATGGCCGCCCGCTTGGCTTCAACGCCCGTTTCCCGCGCCAGATCGAGCAACAGCGTCAACGTGTCATCCGTCACACGGTTCTTGCTGTAGTCCAGGTAAAGGCCGGCCCCCTCGGCGGTCAGCCGATCGCCACGCTGGGGATCGACCTGGAACAGGTGCGGAATGCTGAGATTCTGTGCGTCCTGGGCGTGGTTTTCCAGCGCTGTCCAGGCGGCGGTGTTATTCGGGAGTGCAGGCATGTCAAAACCTCCGGGCAAGTTGGAACCGGGGTGATACCCCCGACCACGGTCACGATACCCCCCCGCCCGGCCACACGCTTTTAATTGTCCACGCGGTGAGAGGGTGGTGTGAACGCGCTGAGTAGGCTGCAGCATGCAAAGGAACCGACCCCTCACCCCCTGGGAGTCGCGGGGCACCTCCGCCCCCGCACTGCCCCGCCGTCGCCCTGGTCAGTCCACCACCCAGCGCAGCGCCTACACGCCGCAGACCCTGACCTCCGCCCTGATCGCCGAGGAGCAGCGGCAGGTCTTCGCCATCCTCAACAGACTGCGTCAGGCCCGTCTGCGCTGAGCGCGGCGGACACGCCCCAAGACGACGCGGCCCGCCGTCCCAGGATCACTGGACGGCGGGCCGTCGTCCTGGTGGCGGCCGGGAGCACCACATGCGGGCGCGGTCAGTCGCGCTCGGCGTGCACCGGAACCGCTGCCGGCAGGGCTCCCGGTGCCAGGGCACCGTGCATCAGCAGCGAGAAGCGGTCCTGCCAGTCACGCTGCACCTCGCGCTGGTCACGGTGGCCGCCGTGCAGCAGGGCCAGCAGGCAGGCATCAACCAGCAGGACACTGAGCATCCCCACGTTCGCCTCGGGGCGCAGGTTGCCCCGGTGCTGCATGGCGAGCAGCACCGGCTCCACCAGCGCGCCCAGGGTCAGCGCGGTGCGCAGGGCGTCGCCCGGGGGCGCGGTGCTGGAATCCTGCGCGGTGTGGGGCGCGTGGGCCGCTCCCAGAACCGCCTGACCCACCGCGCCCACGAGATGCCGGTAGCGCACCCCCAGATCCGCCATACGCAGCGTGACCTTGTCCCACACCTGCTGCGGGTTCGCGCCCGCGTGCAGGCGTTCCAGGGCGTCGTCCCGGCTTTCGGCGACCGCCTTCTCGAAGTGGGCGAGCAGCATGTGCACCTTGCTCGGAAAGTACCGGTACAGGTTGGTGCGGCTCACGAACGCGGCGCGGGCGATGTCCTGGGCACTCGTGGCCTCCAGGCCCCCACGGGCGAACAGCTCGAACGCCACCCGCGCGATGCGGTCGCGCCGGGCCTGTTCCTGTTCAAGGCGATCCACCTTCACATGGTCAGCATACGGCCCACTGTTCGGTGCGACGTGCAGCCGTGCTGAACAGGTGTTCATGAGGGCGGGGCGGATGCCAGGGCACCGGCGCCGGAACCCGCGTCCGGAGCGGGCCTGCACTTTCCACCATACCCCCAAATCCCCCCGCCGGCTGTGACGCCCCCGCATGACAGCTCATGGGAGCTGGCCCTACAGTGAGCCACCGGCCCCGAGAAGCAGCCGCCAAGGCAGGGGCGCCGGGAAAGGGCGAGGTGAGGTCTGTGCACATCTACAAGCTGTCCGGCCGGAACGTCGAAGTCACCGATGCGATGCGCGATTACGTGGAGGACAAGCTCACGCGGCTTGACCGCTACTCTGATCAGATCACGGACGCGCGGGTCACCCTGACGGTTCGAGATGTCCGCGACGCCGCCCGGCGCAACCGCGTCGAGGTGCAGCTCAACGTGCCCCACGGGATTATCCGCGCCGAGGAACACCATGCCGACATGTACGCCGCGATCGACAAGGCCAGCGACGTGCTCGAACGCCAGCTGCGCAAGTTCAAGACCCGCTACATGAAGCACCGCCACGACGCCGTGCCCCAGCCGGAGCCCGGCCCCGCCGAGGCCGACGTGAACGCCGGGTACGACGATGTCAGCGAGTTCAAACCCGAGATCGTGCGCACCAAGCGCTTCGAGCTGCGTCCCATGAGCCCAGAGGACGCCGTCGCGCAGATGGAGGCGCTCGGACACGACTTCTACGTGTTCGTCCACATGAAGTCCGGACACTCGGCCGTCGTGTACCGCCGCAGGGACGGCCACTACGGCCTGATCGAACCCAGCGCCTGAGCACCGCGTCCGGTCGGGGGGTGGAGCTCGGCTCCACCCCCTCATGTGTGGTTCATGTGTCCCGGCCCGGTCGCCGGGCAATCTGCTAGCCTGCGCGACATTGTGATCGCGCACGTGATCAATCCTGGGACCAGCGGCGTGAAGCTCGCGTGCGCGGTCATCGACCCCAGCGCGAATGCGGCGCTGCCGGGGCAGCTGCGGGTGACCCTGACCCGTGACGAACTGGGCCTGACGGCGCCACCGACGGCCCAGGATGTCCCGGAACTGGCGCGGCGCATCGTGGAGTGCACCCGCGAATGGGCAGCGCCGGACGCGATCGTCGGTCGGGGGGGGCTGATCGGGAAGGTCAGCGCGGGGATCTACGCGGTCACCCCGGAGCTTGCGGCCTATGCCGTGGACGGCGAGCGGGCCCAGCTGCCGGGCAACCTGGGCGGCCCACTGGCGCTGGCGGTCGCGCAGGTGCACGGGGTGCCGGCGTACATCGTCGATCCGCAGAGTGTGGACGAACTGCTGCCCGAGGCCCGTGAGACCGGGCTGCGCGGCGTGCGGCGCGCGGCGCAGTTCCATGCCCTGAATGCCCGGGTCGTGGCCCGCCGCGCCGCCCACGAGATCGGCAAGCGCCTGCCGGAGTCGCGGGTGGTCGTCGCGCATCTGGGGGCCACGACCAGTGTCACGGCTTTCGAGCACGGCCGTGCCATCGACACCACGGGCACCGGCCCGGACGGCGGACCCATGGGCGCGCTCCAGAGTGGCCCCATGCCCACGCGCCGGCTCGTGGCCCTGGCCCGAGAGCACGGCGACGACCGCGTGCTCCAGATCCTGGCCGCCGAGTCCGGCTTTCTGTCGCTGGCGGGCAGCGCGAACCTGAAAGACCTGGAGGCCCGTGCCCCCAGCGATCCCGAGGTGCAGGCCGCCGCCGCTGCGTTCGTGCACCAGGTGTGCAAGGCGATCGGCGAGCAGACCGGCGCGCTGGGTGGACGGCCGGACGCCATCGCGATCACCGGGGGCATCGCCCGGTGGGACGATCTGGTCGACCGCATCGAGCGGCGGCTGGCATGGATCGCGCCGGTGCTGGTCATTCCGGGCGAGCTGGAACTCGAGGCCCTGGCCGAGGGGGCCGGGCGGGTGCTCCTGGGACTGGAGGGCGCGATCGAGTGGACGGCCCCCCCGCGGAACGCCGGAACCTGATATGGCCCGTCGCCCGCCGCGATCCGCTCCGGTGCCCATCCGGGCCACGTCCATGTGGCGCGTCGATCAAGTGTTCCTGGCGCGGCGCGGCGTGCGGGTCGAGGTGACGTGTTCGCTGGTGAACGACCACGGCGGGTTGCGGAACCTCTCGATCACGGCCCCCACCGACGATCCCGCGCAGGCCGTGCGGCACGCGGCCCGCTTCATTGCCGGGAAGGGGAACGTGAGCAGTGCGCGGCAGGCGCGGGTGCGCTGGACCCGCGAGCAGGCGACCACCGAGCAGGACGCCCTGATCCGTGACCGTGCCCTGGAAGACGATTTCCTCGACGAGTTCGAGGAAACCCTGGCGGCCGTGCGCGACCAGCAGCGCTGAACGCCAGATGAACGGTGTGGCCCGGCGGCACGCGGCCGTGGGTGTACACTCGCCTCCATACACCTGAGCGCATGCCGGCGTCCGTCCGCCAGCCCTGTCCATTGCCCCAAAGGATCGGTGGTTCACGTGCCCGTCCGTATTGTCAGTGTCGCCGCGCACAGCGGTGCCGGGAAAACCACGCTTACTGAAGCCCTGCTGCACCGCAGCGGGGCCATTCCACGTCTGGGCCGGGTCGAGGACGGCACGACCACCAGCGACCACACCGATGCCGAGAAGGCCCACGGCTTCTCAATCACGACCGGTGTGGTGCGCCTGGTGCACGCCGGCACCGAGATCACCGTGCTGGACACGCCCGGCTACGCCGACTTCGTGCGCGAGATCCGTGGGGCGGTGCGGGCCGCCGACGCCGCGCTGATGGTCGTGAGTGCTGTCAGCGGGGTCGAGGTGGGCACCGAGCGCGTGTGGGCCACCGCAGACCGCTTCGGCATGCCCCGGCTGGTCGCCATCAACAAGATGGATCGGGAGCGGGCCGACTTCTTCACGGTGCTGGCCGACATCCGGGCCAGCCTGAAGGGATCTTCGGCCGCGCTGTACGTCCCGGTGGGGGAGGGCGCGGACTTCACGGACGTGGTGGACGTCCTGACCGGCGTGACCGCCAGCGGGCAGCCGGCCCCGGACGCCATGCGCACCGTGCTGCGCGAGGCGCGGGACACCCTGGTCGATGCCATTGTCGAGACGGACGACGACCTCATGAACCGCTATCTGGAGGGCGAGGAGATCTCCGGGGACGAACTGCGGGCCGCCCTGATCCGTGCGGTGCACGCGGGTACGCTGTATCCGGTGCTGCCGGTGAGTGCCGCCACCGGCGTGGGCCTGGACGCCCTGCTGGCCCTGCTGGTCGATGGCCTGCGGTCGGCGCGGGAACGCGGCCCCGTGACCGGCGTGGACGGCCAGACCCGCGAGCCCCGCCCGGACGCTCCCTTCAGCGCCCGCGTGTGGCGCATGAGCATCGACCCCTTTGTCGGCAAGATCGCGTACGTCCGCGTGTGGAGCGGCACCCTCCGGGCCGGTGACATCATCCGCAACACCACGCGCGGCAGCGACCTGAAACCCGCCCACCTGTACGTCATGAACGGCCGCGACCTGACCGAGGTGCCGGAACTGAGCGCCGGCATGATCGGCGTGCTGACCAAGCTCGGCGACCTGCACACCGGCGATACTCTGGCCGACACCGCGCAGCCCATCGAGTACGACCCGCTGTGGCTGCCCGACCCGGCCCACACCGTCGCGCTGCATCCCGTCACGCGTCAGGACGAGGACAAGATCGGCGCGGCCATCGCCCGGCTGATCGAGGAAGACCCCACCCTCCAGTTCTCGCGTGAGCCGCAGACCGGCGAGCAGCTGCTCTCGGGCATGGGCGACATGCACACGACCATCGCCATCGAGAAACTGGCCGCCCTGGGCGTCAATGTCACCAGCACCGCGCCGCTGGTGCCCTACCGCGAGACCATCCACGCCAGCAGCGAGGCGCAGGGCAAGCACAAGAAACAGAGCGGCGGGCACGGCCAGTACGGCGACTGCAGGGTCAGGATCGAGCCGGGCCAGGGCTACAGCTTCCGCTCGGCCGTGGTCGGCGGCGCAATTCCCGGCAAGTACATCCCCAGCATCGAGAAGGGCGTGCAGGACGCCATGCAGCGCGGCACGCTGGCCGGCTTCCCGTTGCAGGACATCCATGTCACCGTGCTGGACGGCAGCTACCACGACGTGGACAGCAGCGACATCGCCTTCCGCACCGCCGGCAGCCTGGCCCTGAAAAACGCGCTGGAGGGAGCGCGGCCCGGCCTGCTGGAACCCGTGATGCTCCTGAAAGTCCGCGCCCCCGCGCAGTTCACCGGCGACCTGATCGGCGACCTCCAGACCCGCCGTGCCCGCGTGCAGGGCATGGAGCCCGAGGGCACCGTCATTACGGTCACGGCGGTCGTGCCGCAGGCGGAACTCCAGAGCTATTCCGCTGACCTGCGCTCCCTGACCGGCGACCGGGGCGCGTTCTCGGTCAAGCCGCATGGATATCAGGACGTGCCCGAGCACATCGCCAAGAAGGTCATCGAGGAACGGAAGGTGGCGCTGGCAAACGCTTGAGCTTATAGATCGAGGAGGAGTTGGCGAGCTTTTGGCTCCAGCAGGTCAATATTGATGACCCTGGGCTCTCCTCTTAATCCGTCATATCAGCAAGTTGATTTTCAATCGATTATTTTCTGGTAAGTACAGAACACTCTCCCGCCCCGCGCGAAAAGCAAACACCGACTGCGGCGGAAGTGATAATGCCTGTGTTATATATCGCCCAACCGTGTCGACAAATTCAAGAATATTTGTAGTAAAATAGTCGTCATTGGATAATCCATCCAAAGTTTCTGGCGAGTTCCAAACTTCCGCCGAAACTACTTTCCAGCCTGAGCTGTATTCAGAACCCGGATGTGCCCTTAGAAAGACCATAGTTGCTCCCAGTTCTAAGCCATTTTGTACCGCTATCCCTTGATTATATCGAAACGCTGTGATTTCAACGTTGGCGGACTTGTGGAACTCTCTCCTCCCAATGTAATCTCTTATTGTTGAAGTTATATCTTCCCTCCATGTAAGATTCTCCCTACTCGGTTCTTGGATAAAAATATTCCTTCCTGCGCTTATGAAGCGTACTGGAATCCAGTCAAGAATAAAGTCTTTTGAAAATATGGAATCCAGTATAAATTCATCGATTAGCACACTTAATACCGGAATCACATAGACAAGATAAGCATCCTCTATTTCAAATATAAGTACTCTTTCCCCATAAGCGATTCTTTGACCTTGTGGTTTATTCATAGATTAGTTACCCACAACTGGCACCTGCTCTGCCCCCGGCTTCGGTGCCCCCATTTCCCCCGACCCGCTGAACTGCGACTCGTACAGGCCGGCATACAGGCCCCGCCGCGCCAGCAGCTCCTCGTGCGTGCCCTGCTCGACGATCTGGCCAGTCTGCATCACCAGAATCAGGTCGGCCCCCTTGATGGTGCTCAGGCGGTGCGCGATCACGAAACTGGTGCGGTCGCTTCTCAGCGCGGCCATGGCGTGCTGCACGAGCAGTTCGGTGCGGGTGTCCACGCTGGAGGTCGCCTCGTCGAGGATCAGCAGGTCGGGGTTGGCCAGGAAGGCGCGGGCAATCGTGATGAGCTGCTTCTCGCCGGCGCTGATGTTGCCGGCCTCGTCGTCGAGCACCGTGTCGTAGCCGCCCGGCAGCGAGTGGACGAAGCGGTCGACGTAGGTGGCCTGCGCGGCGGCGAGGATCTCGGCCTCGCTGGCGGTGGGCCGGCCGTAGGCGATGTTGTCGCGGATGGTGCCGGCGAACAGCCACGTGTCCTGCAAGACCATGCCGATGCGTGAGCGCAGTTCGTGGCGGGGCAGCTGCGTGATGTCCACGCCGCCCAGGGTGATGCGCCCGCCGCTGAGTTCATAGAAGCGCAGGATCAGGTTGACCAGGGTGGTCTTGCCCGCGCCGGTCGGCCCGACGATGGCGACGGTCTGGCCGGGCTGCACGGTCAGGTTCAGGTGCTGGATCAGGGGCCGGGCCGGGTCGTAGGAGAAGCTGACGTCCTCGAAGCGGATCTCGCCGCGCTGGTCGGCTGTGGTGTCACGCGCCAGTGGGGCGGCGGCATCGGGCACCTGTTCGGGCGCGTCGAGCACCTGGAAGACCCGCTCGGCGCTGGCCACGCCGGACTGCAACAGGTTCGCCATGGACGCGACCTGTGTGAGCGGCTGCGTGAACTGCCGCGAGTACTGGATGAAGGCCTGGACGTCCCCCACGGACAGCTGCCCGGACGCGACCCGCAGGCCGCCGACCACGGCGATGGCGACGTAGTTCAGGTTCCCGAGGAACATCATGGCGGGCATGATCGTGCCGCTGATGAACTGGGCCCCGTAGGCCGCTCGGTACAGCTCGTCGTTCTTGACCCGGAAGGCCTCGTCGGCCTCGCGCTGGCGGCCGTAGAGCTTCACGAGGCCGTGGCCGGTGAAGGTCTCCTCGATCAGGCCGTTCAGTTCCCCGGTGTGCTTCCACTGCCGCACGAACAGCCCCTGCGAGCGCTTTGCGACCGCGCCGGTCAGCGCCATCGACAGCGGGATGGTGACCAGCGCGATCAGGGTGAGCAGCCACGACAGGCTGAACATCATGCCGATCACGGCGATCACGGTCAGCAGCGACACGAGCAGCTGCCCCAGTGTCTGTTGCAGACTGGTGCCGACGTTGTCCACGTCGTTCGTCACGCGGCTCAGGAGTTCCCCGCGCGGCTGGCCGTCCACGTAGGGCAGCGGCAGGCGGTTCAGTTTCGCGGCCACGTCCGTCCTCAGGCGGGACACGGTGCTCTGGATGACCCCCGCGAGCAGGTAGCCGGACAGCCATTGCAGCGCCGCCGACACGAGATACAGGCCCAGCGCGAGCAGCAGCACGCGGCCCAGGGCGGTCATGTCGATGCCCACGCCGGGCGTCAGGGTCATGGAGCCGAGCACATCGGCCACGCGGCCCTGACCGCTGTCGCGCAGGCTCTGGAGGGCGGCCTCCTTGGTCGTCCCGGCTGGCAGGCGGGCGCTGATGAACCCCGAGAAGATCAGGTCAGTCGCGCGGCCCAGGAGGCGTGGCCCCACCGCTCCCAGGATCACGCTCGCCACCGAAAGCAGCACGATCACGGCCACCTGGGTGCGGTACGGCGCGAGCCGGTTCAGCAGCCGCCGGGCCGACGGCCCGAAGGTCGACGCCTTCTCGCCGGGGACGCCCATCTGCATGTGGGGCGGCCCCCCCCGGCGCACACCGGCCGGGCCGCGCCGCTCCTCGGCCGCGCGTTCCTCGTCGCTGCGTATACCCTCGCCGCGTGTCATACAGCCTCCGAGGTCGTCCGGCGGAGCTGCTTGCCTCTCATGCCGCCACCTCGTCCTGCGCGGCCTGCTGGGACTGCGCGATCTCCTGATACGTGGGGCAGGTGCGCAGCAGCTCGTCGTGCGTGCCCTGACCGACGATCCGGCCGTCGTCCAGCACGATGATCTGGTCGAAGTCCACGATGGTCGAGACGCGCTGCGCGACCACGATCACGGTCGCGTCCTGCGTGACGGGGCGCAGGGCACGGCGCAGCCGGGCGTCGGTGGCGAGATCCAGGGCACTGAAGGCGTCGTCGAAGAGGTACACGTCTGGGCGGCGCACGACCGCGCGGGCAATGGCGAGGCGCTGGCGCTGCCCGCCGGACACGTTCGAGCCGCCTTGCGTGATCCTCGCGTCCAGGCCGCCGTCCATGGCGGCCACGAAGTCGTCGGCCTGAGCGATCCGCAGCGCGTCCCACAGCTCGTCGTCGGTCGCGTCCGGTCTGCCGTAGCGGAGGTTGCTGGCGACCGTGCCGGTGAACAGGAACGGCCGCTGCGGCACGAAGCCCACGTGGGCCCACAGGCTGTCCAGGGCCAGGTCGCGGATGTCCACGTCGCCCAGACGGACACTGCCGCCGGTCGTGTCGAACAGGCGGGGAATCAGGTTCAGCAGCGTGGTCTTGCCGGCCCCGGTGCTGCCGATGATCGCGGTCGTCTGTCCTGGCCGGGCCGTGAACGAGACGTGCTCCAGCACGGGAAACTGCGCCCCCGGATACTGGAAGGACACGTCCCGCAGCTCGATCTGCGCCGCGTGGGCCGGGAGCGTGACCGGATGCTCGGGCGGGGCCACGGAGGAGTCTGTGTCGAGCACGGCGCTGATCCGCTCGGCCGACACGGACGCGCGGGGAATCATCATGGACATGAAGGTCGCCATCATGACGGCCATCAGGATCTGCATCAGGTAGGCCATGAAGGCCGTCAGGGCACCGACCTGCATCTCGCCGCTCTGCACGCGGCCCGCGCCGAACCACAGCACCGCGACCGTCGAGACGTTCAGCACGATGGTCACGATGGGGAAGACCAGGGCCTGCAACCGGCCGACCGTCAGGGCCGCGTCCGTCAGGGTGGCGTTCGCATGCCCGAAGCGGGCGGTCTCGACGTCCTCGCGCACGAAGGCCCGCACCACGCGGATGCCGGTGATCTGCTCGCGCAGCACACGGTTCACGCTGTCGATGGCGGTCTGCACGATGCGGAACTGCGGCAGCATCTGCCGGATCACCAACCCCACGGCCACGACCAGCACCGGCACCGCCACCGTGATCAGCCATGACAGGGCCACGTCCTGGCGCAGTGCCATGATGATCCCGCCGATCATGGAGATCGGGGCGCTGACCATCATGGCCAGGGCCATGAACAGCAGCGTCTGCACCTGGGTCACGTCGTTCGTCGTGCGCGAGATCAGGGTGGGGGCCCCGAACTGCGCCACCTCGCGCGACGAGAAGGTGCCGACCCGGTGAAAGACGGCGGCCCGCAGGTCACGGCCCAGGCCCATCGAGATGCGGGCGCTGAACGACACCGCCCACACCGTCGCCGCGATCTGGAGGACGCTGAACAGCAGCATCCACCCGCCGGTGCGGACGATGAAGGCCGTGTCGCCCACGGCCACGCCCCGGTCGATGATGTCGGCGTTCAGGGTGGGCAGGTACAGCGCCGCGAGCGTCACGACGAGTTGCAGGGCCAGCACGGCCAGGATGGCCCCCCGGTACGGCCGGGCGTACGTTCGGATCACGCGGATCAGCATCGGGACTCCCCTCGGGCGGTGCTGAACCCACGGCGCGCCGCCTCACCCCGGCATTGTGCACCGCTCCTGGGCGCATGGCCTCCGCCAGATGGCCAGGGTGGGCGTAGCATGCCCCCCATGCCCTCCACCGTGATCGCCGACCTGCGCTCCGACACCGTCACCACGCCGACCCCCGCCATGCGCGAGGCCATGGCCCACGCCGAGGTGGGCGACGACGTCTACGGCGAGGATCCCACCGTGAACGCCCTCCAGGCCGAGGTCGCCCGCCTGACCGGGCACGAGGCGGGGCTGTTCATGCCGTCCGGCTCCATGACCAATCAGGTCGGCATCGCCGTGCATACCCGCCGGGGCGAGGAGGTCATCTGCGCTGAGGGCAGCCACATCTACGAGTGGGAGCTGGGCATGATGGCGGCCTTCAGCGGCGTGGTGCCGCGCTTCGTGCCGGCCCCGCTGGGTGTGCCCTCCCCCCAGGACGTGCGGGCGGCCGTGCGCCACAGCGTCCACCAGTCGCCGACCGGGCTGATCAGCCTGGAGAACACCCACAACAAGGCGGGCGGTACCGTGATCCCGCTGGACGTGCTGACGCAGATTCGCGCTGTGGCCGACGACGAGGGCCTGCCGCTGCATCTGGACGGGGCGCGGGTGTTCAATGCTGCCGCCGCGCTGGGCGTGCCCCTCTCGGAGATCACCAGGCACTTCCATACCGTCAGCGTGTGCCTGAGCAAGGGCCTGGGCGCGCCGGTCGGGAGCGTGCTGGTGGGCAGCGCCGAGCAGATGAAGCAGGCGCACCGCTACCGCAAGATGCTGGGCGGGGGCATGCGGCAGGCGGGCATCCTGGCGGCGGCCGGTCTGGTCGCGCTGCGCGACGGCCCCGCGTGGCTGGCCGAGGACCACCGCCGGGCCCGCACGCTGGCGGGGGCGCTGGTGAATGCCGGGTACGACGTGAATCTGGCGGCCGTGCAGACGAACATCATCTACGCCACCATTCCCGACGCCGCCGCCCGCAGCGCCGCGTGGGCCGCGCAGGGCGTGCTCGCCAACGCCCTGGGGCCGGACTCGGTGCGCTTCGTGCTGCACCACCAGATCGGGGACGACGCGCTGGATGGCGCGATCCGGGTGCTGACGGCGTAGAACGTTCCGAATCCGCCCTTGGACGGAGGACGCCGCGCCGCCGGGTCAGGTAGGCTCTCGGTATGACCTGGCCGGATGCTCCATCACCCGCTCCATCTGCCCACGCCGACGGGGCCACGCCGCCGCTGCCGGGCACACCGGGCATCCGTGCCTTGGACGGCAACCGCGCCGCCCTGACCCTGCTGATCGTGCAGAACGTCGTGGCGGCCCTGGGCGTGGGACTGGACATCCCCAGCGGCGGGCGCACCATCCATATCGGCCTGAACCTGTCCCTGGGCACTGCCCTGCTGCTGTCCTTCGCGGTTCTGGTGCTCGTGGCGTTCACGGTCTTCCGGCCGGCCATGCGTGCGCTCATGCAGGACACGCGCTGGCGCACGCCGCCGTCATGGGGGCTGGCGCTGGCGGCCTTCGTGCTGGCTTTCCTGGTGTCGCGGGCCTTCGCGCTGGCCTACGTGAGCTTCTTCCCGGATTCGATCAGCGCCGTGCCGCAGTTCCTGACCTCGGGGGCGGCCCTGATTCCCATGCTCCTCGCCGCCGGTCTGCTGGTGCCCCTGGCCGAGGAGGTCGCGTTTCGGGGCCTGATGATGCGCGGCCAGGAACGCGCCGCCGGGTTCACGGTCGCGGCCCTGGCGACGACTGCCGCGTTCGCCGTGGCGCACGGCGTGCCGGCCAGCGTGGCGGGCATCCTGCCGCTGGCGTATGTGCTGGCGCGGCTGGTGCAGCACACGGGCAGCATCTGGAACGCCGTGATCGTCCACGCCCTGAACAACACGCTGTCGGTCGGGCTGGGCTCCTTCCTGGCTGGCAAGAATCTGGGTGACGCGGCCCAGGCGGGGGCCGTGCTGGGCAGTTCGTCGCTGAAACTGCCGCTGGCCTTCGGGGCGCTGCTGTTCGGGGTCGTCGTGCTGGTCGTGCTGCACCTGTGGCTCACGCCCCGTCCGGATGGGCACGAACGCGCTGCCCCCGGCCCGTGGCTGAGCGGAGCGTATGTCGTGATCGTCGTGTTCGGGCTGGGGGCCATGCTGGCGACCATTCCGGCAGTCACGGGCCTGTACACCTCGCTGCGGGGCGCGGTGCCCTGAACGTGCTGGCGCGGCTGCAGGCACTGGCCCGAACCCTGAAGGCCGATCTGCACGCGCTGTCCATCGCGGCCCGCGATCCGCGCACGCCCTGGGTGGCCCGCGCCGTCGCCGTGCTGGTGCTGGCTTACGCCCTGAGCCCCATCGACCTGATTCCGGACTTTATTCCGGTGCTCGGGTATCTGGATGACCTGCTGCTCGTTCCGGCCGGGCTGTGGCTGGTCCGCCGCCTGATCCCGCCGGCCGTCCTGGCCGACGCCCGTGCCCACGCCGCCGCGCACCCCGCCCGGCTGCCGCGCAGCGCCCTGGGGCTGGCCCTGATGCTGCTCGTGTACGCCGCGCTGCTGGCCGGGCTGGGCTGGTGGGTCGTGCGCCGTGCCCACGCGGGCGGGTAGGATGACGCGGCATGGCCCGCCCCCGCACCCGCCAACGGCCCCCCGATCCTCTGCCCCAGGTCGATGAGCCGCCGGCCCCGTGGCCGACCGAACTGCTGACCGGGCCGCGTCTCTTTGCCCGTGCCCTGGCCCCGACCACGCCGGTGCTGTGGCGCTACCTGGGCGTGGTGGTGCTCAGCTCCGTGCTGTCCGGCGTGGCCTACGCGCTGGTGGTGCGCCACGCCACGACGTGGGCGGCCACGACGGCCGGGACACCGGTGCCGTCGATCCTGAACGCTCTGATCGACGTGCTGGGCGGCACCTTCCTGGGCGTGCTGACCGCCGTGCTCATGTGGGGCCTGGGCACGCTGGGGGCCGGCCGCGCCGCCCGACCGGCCGAGGTCTACGGCGCGAGTTTCGCGCTGCTGCCGCCACTGTGGCTGCTGGTGATCGTGTGGACACTCCTGACCCCGGCCGCCGCGTGGATTCCGGGTGCAGCGGCCACCCAGGCGGCAGGCACCGCGCTTCCGGAGCTTCAGGTCGCGGGGCTGCGGGCGGCGGCGGGCACCCAGGCCGGTCAGCTCCTGCTGCTGGTCACGCTGCTGGGCACCGCCGCGCAGTGTGCCCTGGCCGTGCCGGCGCTCGCCACCCTGAACGGAAAGCCGGGGCGGGCTGTCCTGGGTGGCCTGCTGCCGCTCGTGCCCGCCCTGCTCGTGCAGTTCGTGGGGATTGCCCCGCTGGCGATCGCCGCGCTGAACCGTCCCGGCGGTTAGTCCAACGTCACTTCAGCACGCTGTTGGCCGGATCCCACAGCCGCCACAGTTCGTATGCGCCGACCATGGTGTGCAGCACGAGCTTGGCTGCAATCCCCGCCAGCAGGCCGATCAGGGTGCCCCAGGCCGAGCGCAGGGCCTCCTGCACGGGTTTGCCGACCACCAGCAGTTCGGCCACGAAGGCCCCGGCCAGCGGCCCCACGATCAGGCCCAGCGGGATGAAGATGCCCAGGATGCCGCCGATCAGGGCCCCCCACATGGCCTGTCTGCTCCCGCCATAGCGCCGCGCGCCCCACGCCGACGCCACGTTGTCCACGCTCATGATCAGCAGGGTGATCACCGCGAAGGTCAGCAGGAAGGGCACGTCGGGCCACGGCTGGAAGCCGTCGAGCAGGGTGGCGACCACCGTGCCCAGGAAGATGATCAGGGTGGCGGGCATGGCAGGCACGAAGGTGCCGATCATGCCGACAATCCACGCGACGAGGAAGATCAGGAAGGCTAGGGTCATCTCGGGTCAAGGGTACGCGGGCCGCGTCACGGGGGTTCCGCACGGGGCGGCAAAGGGCATGATCAGGGGCGGGCATGAAAAAGCCCCACCTTGCGGTGGGGATCGTGGTTGCAGGGACAGGATTTGAACCTGCGACCTCCGGGTTATGAGCCCGACGAGCTACCAGACTGCTCTACCCTGCGATACGGCACTTCACTTACATTCTGCGTCCCAGAGGGGCTTTCCTCTGAAGCGCTCAGGAATAGTACCCCCATCGTGGAGAACTGTCAACTGTGCATCAGGTCGCCGTGTCATCCATACCGAGGGATATCCCACCGCCGACCCGGCACCCGGCCGGTACGCTGGGCGCGTGGACGACTCGACGGGCGGCATCCAGGCACGCAAGATGCACCACCTGCAGGCGTGTCTGGAGCCGCACAGCCAGTACCAGACGGTCACGACCGGCCTGGACGCGGTTCCCTGGCCGTACCGGGCGCTGCCCGAGGTCGATCTGGCAGCCGTGCAGCTCCAGACGACCTTCCTGGGTCGCCGGCTGGCCGCCCCCGTGCTGATCGGTGCCATGACCGGCGGGGCCGAGCGGGCACGGATCATCAACCGCAATCTGGCCACGGCCGCGCAGCGCCTGGGCATCGGCATGATGCTCGGCTCGCAGCGCGTCATGCTGGAGCGCCCGGAGGTCACAGAGACCTTCCGCGTGCGCGACGTGGCCCCGGACATCCTGCTCGTCGGGAATCTGGGGGCAGCACAGTTCGGGCTCGGCTACGGCGCGGCCGAGGCGCTCCGCGCCGTGCAGCAGGTCGGAGCCGATGCGCTGGCGATCCACGCCAATCCCCTTCAGGAGGCCATGCAGGCCGGGGGAGACACGCGCTGGCGGGGCCTGCTGGAACGCCTGTCGGACGTGGTGCCGGCGCTGCCGTTCCCGACGATCCTCAAGGAGGTCGGGCACGGCCTGGATGTCGGCACCGCCCGTGCGGCGGCGGACATCGGCTTCATGGCGCTGGACGTGGCCGGGGCCGGTGGCACCAGCTGGGCGCGGGTCGAGCAGCTCGTCCGCTACGGCACGGTGCGCTCGCCGGCCCTGTGCGAGCTGGGCATCCCAACCGCGCGGGCCCTGCGGGACGTGCGGGGCGCCCTGCCCGGCATGCCGCTGGTCGCCTCCGGCGGGATCCGCACCGGCCTGGACGCCGCCCGTGCCCTGGCACTGGGAGCGCAGGTGGTGGCCGTCGCGCGGCCCCTGCTGGAGCCGGCGCTGGAGGGCCCGGAGGCGGCCGAAGCGTGGCTGGCAAACTTCATCCACGACCTGCGGATCGCCCTGTTCGTGGGCGGCTACGACCGTGTGGACGAGGTGCGCCCGGCGCTGGACTGGCCGCTGGCGACGGCCCGGGGGTAGCGACCGCACAGGTGTGGTTCTGTGATGGTTCAGGCGGTTGCGGTCTGGCCCGTCGCGCCCTGCTCCCGCTGCTCTGGCGCTACCGCAGCCGCCCCAGGGCCCGGCGGATCAGGGCGTCGGCGGTCTGGGCCGGGTCGGTGGCGAGGAGTTCGGCCACCGCCGCCCTGACCTGCGCCTCGCGGAAGCCCAGGGCCAGCAGGGCGTCCACGGCGTCGCGTCCGGCGGTCGTGGCGACCGGGGCGGCGCGGCCCCCGGTGCTGGTGGCGGGCGCGGCCAGGTGCTCCGGCACCTTGTTCTGGAGTTCCAGCACCAGCCGCTCGGCGGTCTTCTTGCCCACGCCGCTCACGCTGGACAGCAGTTTCACGTCGCCCGAGATCAGGCCCTGGGCCAGGGCCGACACCGGCATGGCCGACAGCAGCGCCAGCCCCAGCTTCGGCCCCACGCCGCTCACGCCGGTCAACAGATCGAAGACCCGCACCGAGTCCGTGTCCAGGAATCCGAACAGCAGCTGGGCATCCTCGCGCACCACGAAACGGGTGTTCAGCTCGGCGGGCTGGCCCACCGCGAGCTTTGCCAGGGTGCCGGCCGGGCACTGCACCTCGTAGCCCACGCCGCCCGCGACGACCACGGCGCTTCCCTCGCGCACCTCGCGCACCACGCCGGACAGGTAGGCAATCATCAGGGCCGATTCTAGAGCAGCACCCCGTATGGCCGTCCGTGGTGGACGCACGCCCTCACAGCTCACGTTCGGGCGGGAGGGGCATACTGCCGGGTATGTCCATCATCCGTCCGGCACGCGAATCCGACCGCGCCGCGCTGTATTCGATCTGCCTGGAGACTGGCGACAGCGGCGAGGACGCGACCCCCCTGTATGCCGACCCGCTGCTGCTGGGGCACGTGTACGCCGGCCCCTACCTGAGCCACGCGCCGGACTTTGCCTTCGTGCTGGAGGATGATCAGGGTGTAGGCGGCTATGTGATCGGCACGCCGGACTCCCACGCCTTCGAGGACACCCTGGAGCGCGAGTGGTGGCCGGGGCTTCGGGCTCAGTACTCCGATCCGGCGCGGATTCCGTCTGACCAGCGCACCCGCGACGAGCGGATCACCGCCCTGCTGTACCACCCGCCGCGCACCCCGGATGCGCTGCTGACCGACTACCCGGCCCACCTGCATATCGATCTGCTGCCACGGGTGCAGGGCGGCGGCAACGGTCGCCGGCTGATGGTCACGCTGCTGGACGCCCTGCGGGACGCGGGGGTGCCCGGCGTCCACCTGGGGGTTGGTGACCGCAACACCCGCGCCCAGGGGTTCTACCGCCACCTGGGCTTTCAGGAACTGAGCCGTGCGCCGGGCTCCGTGACGTTCGGGATGACGCTCGGCAGACCGTGATGCCGGTCAGGCCGCCCGGCCCGCTGCAGCCACACGCCCCCGGCTAAACACGAGCAGGCCGATCCCTACGATCCCGGCCGCGCCCGCGCCCCAGACGAAGGTGTGGGCCTCCAGCCCGGCGGGCGCGGTGAGCACCACCGGGCTCAGGAACTGCCCCAGGAAGACGGCGCTGCTCATGCCGGCGGTCACGCGGCCCCGCCACGCCGGGGGCGTCAGGTCGGCCAGCCACGTGTACAGGTTGGGGAAGACCAGACCGCCGCCCAGGCCCGCCAGGATCAGCGCGGCGACGACCACGCCCAGACCCGGCGCGGCCGACATGAGTGCCCAGCCCAGCGCCACGAGCCCGAAGCCGAGTCCGGAGACCCGCCGGGGATCGAAGCGGCCCGCCGCCCGCGCATACAGCAGCGAGGTCACGGCCGAGGTCAGGGCGAAGGTGCCCAGCAGCACGCCGGTCAGGCCGGGCGAGGCGCCCAGGTTGCGCATCAGGAACGGCCCCTCCACGGGCATCAGGTAGAAGATGATCATGTACACCAGCGCCAGCGCGTAGACGACAGTGATCAAAGGCCAGCGGGGCGAGGTGGTGTCGCTGGCGTCGTTGCCGTGCAGGGCAGGTACGCCGCGCGGCAGTCGCCACACCAGCGGCAGCAGCAGCGCGGCCAGCAGGTACAGGCCGAACGGGGCCCGCCATGACCACGCGGCCAGCACGCCGCCCAGCGGGAACAACAGCGCCCCGCCGAAGCTGGAGAACGCCGCCTGCTGGCTCAGGAACCGGCCACGGGCCGGGCCGGTGAACAGGTCGTTCACCAGGGCCCCGGCGGCGGTCATGGTGCCGGCCACCGCGAGGCCCAGCACCACGCGCCCGATCAGCACGCCCCCCAGCGAGGTGGCGACCAGCCCGCTCGCGCCGCCCAGCGCGTACAGCGCCAGCGACCACAGCAGCACCGGCCGGCGGCCGTAGCGGTCGGCCAGGACGCCGCTCAGGGGCGCACTGATGGCGATGACCAGCCCCACGATGGTCAGCGACAGCTTGACCAGCAGCGCGGCATTGGGGCTGGCGGCGAAGTAGGCCTGCATGGCCGGCAGGGCCGGGGCGATGGTCGCGCCGGACATGATCGTCAGGGCCGACAGCAGCAGGATGGTCGCCTGGGTGACCCGGTCGGGCAGCGCCCTGGTCGGCGCAGCCGCGGACACGTTGGGCGCGAGGGTGGTGGCGGGAGGGGTCATGGCCGCCAGAGTAGCTTTGAAATGTCAAGTGGAACAGGTCTCAAAGCACATGTCCCGATAAGCGTTGTCGCCTAGCCGGACGTGCTGTCGCCTAGAGTGCGGCCATGATCCGCCTGCCGCGCCGCCCCATGCGAATGCCCCGGCACGCCTGACACCAGCAGGCGGGCGGCGGGGCGCACTTCCACCAGGGGTGCGCCCCGCTGCCCGCCTTGCCACCTGACGCCACGTGATCTCCAGTGCGTATCCTGTAGAGGTTGCCGGCGTGCCTCCCATCAGGGCAAGGGCCGGAAAGGACGAAGCCATGAGCGACCAGACCAGCAGTGATTCCCGATTCTTCCTCACGACCGCCATCGACTACGCCAACGGTGCTCCGCATATCGGGCACGTGTACGAGAAGATCCTCGGTGACGCGATCGCCCGCTACCAGCGCCTCGCGGGTCGCGACGTGACCTTCGTGATGGGCACCGACGAGCACGGCGAGAAGATCAGCAAGGCCGCCGCCAAGGCCGGCGTGACGCCACAGGAACTCGTGGACGACCTCTCGGAACGCGCCTTCCAGGGGCTGTGGAAGCGGCTCGAGGTCAGCCAGGATCACTTCATCCGCACGACCGATCCGCGCCACAAGAAGTTCGTGCAGCAGATCCTCCAGCGGGTGTACGACGCCGGCGACATCTACTTCGACGAGTACGAGGGTCTGTACTCGGTCGGGGCCGAGCGCTACGTGACCGAGAAGGAACTCGTGGAGGGGCCGGACGGCGTGCGCCGCTACCCCGGCGACAAGGACGCCCCGGAATTCCGACGCGAGGCGAACTACTTCTTCCGCATGGACAAGTACCAGGGCTGGCTGCAGCAGTACCTGACCGATCACCCGGAGCTGATCCAGCCCGCCGGCTACCGCAATGAGGTGCTGGAGATGCTCAAGGAGCCGATCGGGCCGCTGAGCATCAGCCGCCCCAAGAGCCGCGTGCCGTGGGGCATCGAGCTGCCGTGGGACGCCGACCACGTGACCTACGTGTGGTTCGACGCACTGCTGAGCTACCTCACGCCGCTGGTCAGCCAGGGGATCGACCCGGCCACCGTCAGCGGGCAGGCGTGGCACGTGATCGGCAAGGACATCCTCAAGCCGCATGCGGTCTTCTGGCCGACCATGCTGCACGCCGCCGGGCTGCCGGTGTACCGCCGCCTGGTCGTCCACAGCCACATCCTGGCCGAGGACGGACGCAAGATGGGCAAGTCGCTCGGCAACGCCATCGATCCCGAGCAGCTGGTGCGCAGCTACCCGGTCGATGCCGTGCGCTACACGATCCTGCGGGAAGCGTCCCTGAGCGCCGACAGCCCCTACGGCGAGGGCATTCTGGTCGCCCGCCTGAACAGCGACCTTGC
Organism: Deinococcus sp. AB2017081; assembly: GCF_034440735.1. Taxonomy (NCBI): domain Bacteria; kingdom Thermotogati; phylum Deinococcota; class Deinococci; order Deinococcales; family Deinococcaceae; genus Deinococcus; species Deinococcus sp. AB2017081. The sequence goes on from NZ_CP140098.1 coordinate 1,889,079, forward strand.
CAACGACCTGGGCAACCTGCTGTCGCGCACGGTCAGCATGATCCAGAAGTACCGGGGCGGCGTGATTCCCGCCGCGCACGAGCTGACCGAGCGCGAGCGCGAGATCGAGGCGGCGGCCCTGGCCCTGCCCGGTCAGATCCTGGCGCTGGTCGACGACCTGAAGATCAACATGGCGATTGAGGCGGCCATGAACTTCGTGCGCGACCTGAACCGCTACATCGCCGAGAGTGCGCCGTGGAACCTCGCCAAGAGTGACGACACCCAGCGCCGCCTGGACACCGTGCTGTACACCGCCGCCGAGGGCCTGCGCGTGGCCTCGGTCGCGCTGGAGGCCGTGATTCCGGTCAAGGCCCGTGAACTGCGCGCCCAGCTCGGTCTGGGCGGACAGAGTTATGCCCTGCACGGGGCCTGGGGCCTCACGCCCGCCGGGACGAAGGTGCTGGGCGGCGCGATCCTCTTCCCCAAACCCGAGACCGAGGGCACGCCGACCGCTGCCGCTCCCGCCGCTCCCCGCAAGGACAAACCTGTCATGACCCAGAGTGCTCCCCCCCCTGCCGCCCCGGTTGCGAGCGCCACGCCCGCCGCCGGCGAGGCCCTGATCTCCATCGACGACTTCGCCCGCATCGACCTGCGCGTCGTGGAGGTCGTCGCCGCCGAGGCCGTCGAGAAGGCCGACAAGCTCCTGAAGCTGACCGTGAAGCTCGGCGACGAGACGCGCACCGTGGTGAGCGGCATCCGCAAGTGGTTCGAGCCGGAGGCGCTGGTCGGCCGCAAGGTCATCCTGGTCGCCAACCTGAAGCCCGCCAAGCTGCGCGGTATCGAGTCGCAGGGCATGATCCTAGCCGCCGAGGACGACGCCGGGAACCTGGATCTGGTCGGTCTGGGCCTGGATCTGCCCAGCGGCACCAAGGTGCGGTGACCACGCCGCCATCAGGCCGCGCCGGGGCGTACACTGGCCCCATGCCATTCGTGGTGGTGTCCGGACTGTCGGGCAGCGGCAAGAGCACCGTGCTGCGCACCCTGGAGGACGCCGGTTTCTTCACGACCGACAACCTCCCGCCCGAGCTGTGGGGCACCCTGCACGATCTGGCGCGGGCACGTGGGCTGTCGCGGATTGCCGTCACGACTGACGCCCGCACCCGCGAGTTCCTGGGCGCGCTGGAAGACAGCTACGTCCGGCTGTCGCGCCGAGAGGAGCACCTGCGCGTCCTGTTCCTGGAGGCCGACGCCGACGTCCTGATCAACCGCTACAACTTCACGCGCCGCGAGCATCCGCTGGGCGACACGCTGCTGGTGGATTTCGCCCGCGAACGCGACCTGCTCGCGCCGCTGCGGGCCCTGGCCGACACGGTGATCGACACGACCACCCTCAGTGCCCGTGACCTGTCCGAGCGGGTGCTGAAGCTGCTGCGGCTGGATCACGACTTCCGCCTGCGGCTGATGTCCTTCGGCTTCAAGCACAGCCCCCCCCGCGACGTGGATCTGGTGCTGGACGTGCGCACCCTCCCCAATCCGTACTACGACCCAGAACTGCGTCCGAAGACCGGTCTCGACCCGGCCGTGGCGGCCTACGCCTTCCAGGGCGAGGACTCCGAGGCCTTCTACCGGGATCTGCGCGACTTCGTGCGATCGGCGGCCGAGCGGGCCCGCGCGGCTGGTCGCCACGGCTACACGGTGGGCATCGGCTGCACCGGCGGGCAGCACCGCAGTGTGGCGGTGACCGCCCGGCTGGTCAATGACCTGGCCGACCTGAACCCCCAGGTGACCGATCACCGCGATATGCGTGAGGATCTGGGGTGAGTGATCCGCCGCTGCCCCGGACCGGGACACGGCGCACCGAGGCCCTGGCCCGCGGTGAACATGTCCGCCGCCGCGCCCGCGTGTGGATGGCCCCCGGGATCGGCGTCAAGCGCTGGCTGGCGCTGTTCATCGTGTGTACGGCCGTCGGTGCGGTCGGCTTCCTGCATTTCACGTGGACCGGGCCGCTGCACTTCATCGCCACCCGGTGGATCCTGTGGCTCAACGCGCTGATCTCGCCGGAAGTGCTGCCGCTGTACGTGGTGGGCGTCGCGGTGACGGCCCTGGCGCTGATCGGGGCGCTGTGGAGCATCTTCATGCTCAACCGCACCATGCTGGTCGGGGCGGGCAGTGGCCCCGGCCTCGCGGTGGACATGATCCTGGAACAGCGCAACCTGTCGCGGGGCCCGCGCATCGTCGCGGTGGGGGGCGGCACGGGGCTGTCGAACCTGCTCAGTGGCCTGCGCGGGTACTCCAGCAACATCACGGCGGTCGTGGCGGTCTCGGATGACGGCGGCTCCAGCGGTCGCCTGCGCGAGTCGCTCCAGATGATCGCCCCCGGCGACCTGACCGACTGCTACGCCGCCCTGAGCGACAGTCCGGTCATGGCCCGCCTGCTGCTCCACCGCTTCCAGCGCGGCGACGGCATCGAGGGCCACACCTTCGGGAACCTGATGCTCGCCACCCTCTCCGAGGAACAGGGCGGCCTGGGCGAGGCCATGAAGGACATCCACGAGGTGCTGCGCATCCGGGGTCGGGTGTACCCGGCATCCACCCACCCCACCACGCTGGTCGCCACGCTGGACGACGGCCGCGAGATCCGGGGCGAGAGCCGGTTCGCGGCGCAGGTCGGCGCGGCCCGGATCACCCGTGTGCGGCTCGACCCGCCGGAGCTGCCGGCCCTGCCGGACGTGCTCGAGGCGATCCACGAGGCCGGACAGATCGTGCTGGGGCCGGGGAGCCTCTTTACCTCGATCATCCCGGCGCTGCTGGTGCCGCAGATCGCCCGGGCCATAAGACAGTCGCCCGCGCCGCTGGTGTATGTCGCCAGCCTGATGACTGAACCCGGCGAGACCGACAACCTGACCCTGGAGGAGCACGTCATGGCGATCACCGCGCACCTGGGCCGTACCCCGGACCGGGTGCTCGTGAACACGGCCAGCCCCCCGGACGAGGTCATGCAGCGCTATGCCGAGGCCGGGGCCCACCTGCTCGATCTGCACGGCGCCAGCCACGATCTGCGCGGACGCGTGACCCAGCTGCCCCTGCTGCAACCCGGTCAGGCCCGCCACGACCCCGAGGCCCTGGCCCAGGCCCTGATGGGCCTGCCGAGTCGCCCCACCTGACGCCTGCCTACGCCGCCGCACGCTGCGCGGCCTGCGCCGCTGCTACGCTCTGGGCATGACGGCCCTGGACGAACGTGCCCCGCAGACCAGCATCCGCGATCTCGGTGTCCGTGCCCGCGCTGCCGGCCGGGTGCTGCGGTCGCTGCCCACGGAGCGCAAGGTCGCCGCACTGCACGCCATCGCTGCCGGCCTGCGCGACCACCACGCCGAGATCCTGACCGCCAACGCGCGGGATGTCGAGGCGGCGGTCGCCAGCGGTCTGCCCGAGGCCATGGTCGCCCGCCTGAAGCTCGATGCGCGTGCCCTGGAGACCATCGCGGCCGATGTCCTGGCCGTGTCGCGCCTGCCCGATCCGGTGGGGGAGACCACGCCCGAGGCCACGCAGCCCAGCGGGATCCGCGTGTCGACCCGGCGCGTGCCGCTGGGCGTGCTGGGCGTCATCTACGAGTCGCGCCCGAACGTCACGGTGGATGTGGCCGCGCTGGGCGTCATGAGCGGCAACGCCGTGATCCTGCGCGGCGGCAAGGAGACGATCCACTCGAACGCCGCACTGGGCGACGTGGTGGCGGCGGCCCTCGCCTCGGTGGGTCTGCCGCCCACGGCCGTGCAGGTGATCCGCGACCCGGCCCGCGAGCGCGTGCTGGAGCTGCTGAAACTCGATGATCTGGTCGATGCGATCATCCCGCGTGGCGGGGCGGGCCTGCACCGCTTCTGCGTCGAGAACGCCACCGTGCCGGTCATCGTCGGCGGGATCGGCGTGGTGCACCTCTACCTCGATCACTCGTTCACCCACACCGCCGAGGACGTGCAGACCGCCGTACAGATCATCCGCAACGCCAAGGTGCAGAAGCCCAGCGCGTGCAATGCCCTGGACACCCTGCTGATCGACCGGGCCGCCCTGGACAGCCTGCCGGAGATCGCCCGCGACCTCGCCGCGCACGGCGTCACGCTGCGGGCCGATGCCGAGTCGCAGGCGGTGCTGGATGCCGCCGGCCTTCCCGCCCAGCCTGCGCAGGACGCCGATTTCGGCACGGAATTCCTCGCCCTGACCGCCAGCATCAAGGTCGTTGCTGACCTCGACGAGGCCCTGGACTTCATCGCCGCGCATGGCAACCACACCGACGTGATCCTGAGTCGCGACCCCGCCCAGACCGAGCGCTTCGTGCAGGACGTGGACAGCGCGGCCGTGGTCGTGAACGCCAGCCCCCGCTTCAACGATGGCGGTCAGCTGGGCCTGGGGGCCGAGGTGGCGATCAGCACCCAGAAGCTGCACGCCCGTGGCCCGATGGCCCTGCGCGAGCTGACCACGACGAAGTGGGTCGTGGTGGGGAACGGGCAGGTCAGGGGATAGGAGATAGAGGATGGAGGATAGGTGGTAGACCCATCCTCCATCCTCTGCGTCCTGGGTTACACGCCCAGCGGCACGTCTACCCCGAGTTCAGCCAGCACCGTGCGGATGGCGGGCGCGTCGATGCCGGCGCGGGCGTGCACGCTGTCCACGGTGGCGTGTTCCTGAAACTCGTCCGGGATGCCCAGCACGCGGACGGGCACGGTCAGGCCCCAGGCGTTCAGGGCCTCCAGCACGGCGCTGCCAAATCCCCCGACGACGGTGTTGTCCTCGACGGTGACGATGGCGCGGGCGCTGCCAGCGATCTCGCGCAGCATGGCGTCGTCGAGCGGCTTGACGAAACGGGCGTTCACGACCCCCACGCCGGGCAGGTCGGCGGCGGCCTTCTGGGCGTATTCCAGGCCCTTGCCACCCGCCAGGATGACCACGTCGTCGCCGGACTTCACGCGCTCCCACGTGCCCCACGCCAGGGTGGGCCAGGTGCCCTCCGGGACGCGTTCGGTGGTGCCGCGCGGGTAACGGATGGCGAAGGGGCCGGAGTGCTCCTGGGCGTACTTCAGCATGCCGCGCAGTTCTGTGGCGTCCTTCGGCAGGCCGATCCGCACGCCGGGAATCGACCGCAGGAAGCTGAGGTCGAACACGCCGTTGTGGGTGGCTCCATCGGCCCCGACGATACCGGCCCGGTCGATGGCGAACGTCACGTTCAGGTGCTCGATGGCGACGTCGTGCAGCACCTGGTCGTAGGCGCGCTGCAGGAAGGTGGAATAGATCGCCACGACGGGCCGCAGGCCCTGGAGGGCCATCCCGGCGGCGGCCGTCACGGCGACCTCCTCGGCGATGCCGACATCCAGATAGCGGTGCGGGTGGGCCTTGCTGTAGCCGACCAGCCCGCTGCCCTCACGCATGGCGGGCGTGATCACGAAGGTGCGCGGGTCGAGTTTCGCCAGTTCCGTGACCGCATCCCCGAAGGCGTTGCTCCACGAGTACGCATTGCTGGGCACGAAGTCCCCGGTCTCCGGGTCGAACTTGCCCGGGCCGTGCCAGTAGATCGGATCGGCCTCGGCGTAGCTCAGGCCCTTGCCCTTCTTGGTGACCACATGCAGGATCGTCGGCCCGTCGAGCTCCACCAGCCGTTCGAGCAGCCACACGAGTTCCTGCACGTTGTGCCCGTCGACCGGCCCAACGTAGCGCACGCCCATGGTGGCAAAGGGATTCACGCTGGCCGGGTCGAAGAAGTGCCGGGTGCTGCTCTTGGCGCGGCTCATGAAGTTGGCGAGCGGGCGGCTCACCGCCTGCATGGCCTTCTTGCCTGCCCCCTCGCCCTCCTGGAACCACTTCTGCACCTGCAGGCCACGCATGAACTTGTTCATGGCCCCTACGTTCTCCGAGATGCTCATCTCGTTGTCGTTCAGGATGATCAGCATCTTGCGCTGCGTGTCGCCGATGGTGTTCAGGGCGGCCAGCGCCATGCCGCCGGTCAGGCTGCCGTCGCCGATCACGGCGGCCACGTGGTAGTCCTGCCCCAGGGCGTCCCGGGCCATCGCCATGCCCAGGGCGTTCGCCAGGCTGGTGCTGGCGTGCCCCACCGTGATCGCATCGTGTGGGGACTCGCTGACCTTGGTGAACCCCGAGAGGCCGCCCTCTTTTTTCACCGTGGCCATCTGCTCGCGGCGCCCGGTGAGCATTTTGTGCGCGTAGGCCTGGTGCCCCACGTCGAACAGGATGCGGTCACGTGGCGACTGCAAGACGTAATGCAGCGCCACGATCACATCGGTTGCCCCCAGCGAGGACGCCAGGTGCAGACCGCCCACCGAGCACACCCGCACGATCTCATCGCGGAGCTCCTGCGCCAGCTGTGGCAGCTGCTCGCGTTTCAGGGTCTTGAGGTCGTCCGGCGAGTTCACCGCGTCGAGCAGGCGCTGCGGAACGGGGACGAGGTCGCTGGATGTCATGGTTGTCCTCCGGGACGGGCCGCGAAGTTCCGTGCCGTGAGCAGCAGACCCTCGGGGGTGCGGATCTCGCCCACGAAGGGCGTGAACCAGAGCTGCTGCGTGGCGGGAAACAGGCCGCCCAGGGTGTCGCGGATCTGGCGGGTCACGACCCATACCGTGAAGGTGCCGCCTGGCACCTGGACGGATCGGCGATCCTGCACCAGATAGCGGTACGTCAGGGTGCCCTGACCCTGTACGGTGCCGTCGTCGGCGCGGATCGTCACCTCGCTCTGGCCCTCCCACGTCAGGCCGACCCGCCACGCCGATTCGGACGGATACTCCAGCCACGGCGGCGTGAGCTGCACGTTCACACCAGGCTTGACTAGTCCGTGCAGGTGAACGCCGTCCGCGTCGTAGGTGCGGTACCACGTCTGTGCGGCCCCGCGTCCCGTGAGTTGCGTGGCCTGCACCGGCTGCGCGCCGTACACCGTTGCCCCCTGGGTAGTGAGCGTGTACGGCACGCCGCCGCTCGCCTCGCCCTCGGGCTGGTACGTCCAGGACAGGCCCGTCTGGTGTGGGTAGAACGACACGCCGGTCACCGGGGTGGAACTCTGCACCGTGGGCGGCACAGCCGTGCGCGGCGTACACGCCCACAGCAGTGGAGCGAGCAGCGCCGCGCGCAGAAACAGGGGAGAGCCGGACATGGAAGGTAGCTTAACGGGCCGCATTCGCCTCATTCTGTCAGGAAACATGAAGTTGCCCTGACAGAGCGCCGGGTGCGCGCACCGCCCACCACCGTTCTCAGCGGTCGTTCGCCGGCCCCTGCACCTTGGCCTTCAGCGCCGCCATGGCGTCCTCCAGGGCCTGTTCGCGGCCCAGATCCTTGAGCTGCGCATCGATGTCCCCCTCCTTGCGCAGTTCCTGTGACGCGCGGTTGCGGTCTTCCATGCCCGCAACCTTCTGCTCCATCTCCTCGAAGGCGTCCATCGCGCCGCCGGCCTTGTCGAAACCCGACACCCGGTCGAGGGTCGCGCCAGCCTGCGCGGTCTTCTGCCGGGCCGCCAGCAGCGACTTCTTCGATTCCATCTCGTCGATCTTGGCTTCCAGGGCCCGCAGCTGGGTCTTGAGCTGGTCGATCGTCGTGGTCTGGATCGTGCGCTGCTCCTCGAAGCCGGCCGCCAGATCCTTGGTGTTCTGTGAGCGGCGCAGGGCCTCGCGGGCCAGCTCCTCGTTGCCGCCGCGCAGGGCTTCCTCGGCTTTCTTGGCGTACTCGTCGCTCATGCGGCGGTTGGTGGTGGCCTCGCGCTCCAGCTTCGCGGCCTGTGCCATGGCCTCGGCCACCTCGGCGCGGGCCTCACCGTACGCACCGCGCATGTCCCGCAGCGCCTGCTCGATGATCAGGCCCGGATCCTCGGCCCTGGAGATCAGGTCGTTCACGTTGGCGCGCAGCAGTCGGGACAGTCGGTCAAGGATGCTCATGGTGGTTCCTCCTGAGAAGTGGCGCGGCGGCTGCGGCCGGCCCACCGTGCCGGGGATGGGCCGCAGTTCCTGCTGTCCACACTACGCGCCCGTGCTGGCCTGGGTTGCAGGATCGTCCCGGCACCAGCTTCATCCAGGGCCCTGCCTGGACATCATCCGGGCGCACAGATCAGACCACGTGGCGGATGCCAGACCAGCCAGGACAGTGCCGGGTGGTCTGGCATCCGCCGAGATCCGGGTCAGAAGACGATTGGCTTGAGGCCGACACTCTCGGTGCCACACGCGACGGTCATGTCCTTGCCGGCCGGCGTGACGGTGCAGCCCAGTGCCCGCAGTCCCGACACGGGGAAGATCAGGTTGCGGCCGTCGGTCGCAGGCGCGAGCGGCAGTTCCACGCTGCCCTGGTCGGTCTGGGCCTTGCGTTGCCCGACCGTCACGGTCAGCGCCGGCTGGTCGACCACACTCAGGCGGAAGCGGCCGCTGCCCAGGGGCGTGACCTTCACGACCCCGGCCAGGTCACTGCCCAGCACGTACGGCTGGCCGCGCGTCACGCCGGCGGGCACCCCGGGTGCGGGTGCTGCGGCCCGCACCTGCACGGCGTCCACCACGACCAGCGATTCGTGGTCGGCCAGGGCGCTCAGCAGGACGAAGGCGTTCACCGGCTGCCCGACCTTCGCGGTCACCAGCAGCGTGCTGGCCTTCCCGGTCGTCTTCCACTCACCGGCCGCCCGTCCGGCCAGCCGGCCCCGGATCAGGGGCCGCAGCGTGGACGCGCCGCTCTTCACGTACAGACACACGGCGCTGGCACTGAGCTTCAGGGCGGCCGGGCACGTCACGATCTGTCCCCGGGCGGCCGCACTGATGTCCACCGCCACGGCGCTGACTGCCTGCGTGGTCGTGCCCGCCACCCGTGCCGGAGTGGTCGGCGGTGTGGCCGGCGCCAGCGCCGTGGAGGCCGGTGCGGGAGTTCCCTGGGCGGCCGCGTGCGGCCCGCCCAGCGCCAGGGAACTCAGGGCCAGGGTGATCAGCAGGGAGCGGTGGGTGGCGGAGACAGGAAGGGCCATATCACGGCATGCTATGCGCCCCGCATGAGCGGTGACTTTGAAGCCTGAGCACCTGGGTGTGCCTGGGAGGGCCTGGCGTGTCCGGTGCGTCCCGGCGAGGCTGGTGGCGTGAAGACATTCACAGCGCCGACGTGTGCGCCCAGCTATCGTCTGAACTGATGGTCAGTGCCCCCAACCGCCCCGCCCGCGCCCGCAGCGCCGCCGAAAAGACCCAACGCCGGGACGACATCCTCCGGGCCGCCGAGCGCCTGTGGAATACGTCCACCTACACCGATCTGAGCATGAACCACGTGGCCCGCGAGGCCCAGCTGGCCAAGGGCACCCTGTACCTGTATTTCGATACCAAGGAAGAACTGTTTCTAGCGCTGGTCAGTGAGCACCTCCAGACCTGGATCAACGACACCATCCGTCTGCTTCAGGAGCGCCGGCCGGTCACGCCCGCTGCCGTGGCGGACGCCCTGCTGGACGCCAGCTCGGATGTCGTGCCCCTGCGGCGCCTGATGCTGCTGCTGGGCACCGTGCTGGAGCGCAATGTCCGGCCGGAGCTGACCCGCGACTTCCGCCGTGACGTGACCGCACGCGTCCAGATGCTGATCTCTCACCTGCCCTTCAGCGACACCATGAGCCTGAAGATCCTGCGGCACCTCTACGCCCTGGCGATCGGCTGGCAGCACCTGGCCGAGGAGTTCACGACATCGGCCACGGACGCCGTGGCCGCGCCCGGCCCGGATCCGTATGCCGCCGACTTCGAACTGGCCATGCGAGCGGTGATCGACCGGCTGGCCGCCCAGGACACCGCCCGCCGCTGATCCCCGCGCCCCCTGATCTCGCGGGCCGGGCATGGCCACTGGGGCCGCGGCACCGTCCCGCCGCCGAGACGCCGTACCGGGCCACGTTGCTGCGTATCCTCTGGGGATGACCGGATCCGCCCCCATCTCCGCGCCCGATGCCCTGCCTCTCGATCCGCTCAACACGGCCACGCTGACGATCGCGTGCCCGGATCGCAAGGGCATCGTGGCGGCCGTGTCGGTGTTCCTGCACAACCACGGCGCGAACATCATCCACAGTGACCAGCACAGCACCGATCCGGTCGGCGGCACCTTCTTCATGCGCATGGAGTTTCATCTCGACGGCCTCGATCTGGCGCGCGAGCCCTTCGAGAAGGCCTTCGGCGAGGTGGTGGCTGAGCCCTTCGGCATGGACTGGACGCTCACCTACCGGTCGCAGCCCCGGCGCATGGCGATCCTGGTCAGCCGGTATGACCACTGCTTCCTGGACCTGCTGTGGCGCAAGCGGCGGGGTGAACTGCACGTCGAGATTCCGCTGATCATCTCCAACCACGAGGATCTGCGCCGCGACGCCGAGATGTTCGGCATTCCCTTCCATGTCGTGCCGGTCACGAAGGAGAACAAGGCCGAGGCCGAGGCCGAACAGGTGCGGCTGCTGCACGGGGCGGGCGCGGACTTCGCCGTGCTGGCGCGGTACATGCAGATCCTGTCCGGGGATTTCCTGCGGGGCTTCGGGCGGCCGGTGATCAACATCCACCACTCGTTCCTGCCGGCCTTCGTGGGGGCCAATCCGTACCGCGCCGCCTTCAACCGGGGCGTCAAGCTGATCGGTGCGACCAGCCACTACGTCACCGAGGAACTGGATGCCGGGCCGATCATCGCGCAGGACGTCATCCCGGTCACGCACCGCGAGACGCCGGACTCGCTGATGCGGATGGGACGTGATGTCGAACGGCAGGTGCTGGCCCGTGCCGTGAAGGCCCATGTGGACGATCGCGTGCTCGTGCATGGCAACAAGACGGTCGTGTTCTGAGCAGCACCTCCGGATCCGCCGAGACCCCGGAGCGCGCGGCTCTCCTGACCGAGGGAGACCGCCTGTCGCGCGAACTGGCCCAGACGCTGCATGTCACGCTCGGGGGGCAGGAGCGTGTGATCCTGTTGGGCCGTTCACTGGTCGTGAACCTGATCCCGGCCGTTCAGGAGACGCTGGAGGTCATCAGCCGGCGGGCCGGGCGGCCCCTGCACGCGCCGCTGGTCGTGGACGAGCGGGGCCGCCCGGTGCTGCAGATCGTGACCGCTGACGGCGTGGTCGGGCGAGTCCTGCCCGCCGACGATGTGGTGCGCGACCTGCTGTATGTCCGGGGCCGCCTGGAGCCGACGGTGCACGCCCACCTGCAGGACGGACTGACCGGGGACGAGCACCACGCGACCCGCTGCCTGGTGGCGTGCCTGCGCAGCCGGGCGGTGCTGAGCGCCCTGCAGCGGCTGGTGGCCGGCCTGCTGCGGGCTCCGACGTGAGGATGAGACCCGCTACACTGTTCTCATGGCGACCGTGTACGCAGTGCTGCTGACCCTGCACAACATCAACCGCTGGCTGGTGCTGGTGACCGGCGTGTGGACGCTGATCCGCGCCGTGCCGGGCATCCGCCGCCGCTCACCGTTCACGCCGGCTGACCGGCGTCCGCTGACCGCGTTCACCGGCACGGTGCACCTGCAGCTGATCCTGGGCCTCCTGCTGTACGCCTTCCTGGGCATGCAGGGAGCGCCCGTCTTTGCCGGTGCTTCCAATGTGGGGTTCCAGTGGCAGCACCTGGGTCTCGGGGTTCTGGCGGCGATCACGGCCACCGTGGGGTCGGCCCTGAGCCGCCGCACGCCTACGGATCAGGGCAAGTTCCGCGTGGCGACGACGTGGACGGCGGTAACCCTGCTGCTGGTGCTGCTGCTGATCCCGTGGTGGCGACCCCTGGTGCGCCTGTTCACGGTGTAGTGCTCGCCAGCGGCAGGGCGGGCCAGGTGCCGGTGCCCCGCCGGGTCTGTTCTCGCCGATCGGCCCCTGCCGGCGTGTCCTGCTCGAAGCGCCGGTTCAGGGTGACCGGTGTGCCGAAGGACTGCGGCGCGGCTGGAGCGAAGCCCAGCCGGGAAAAGCGCGCAGCGAGGTTCAGCATGGTCTGGGCCTGTCCCGGGGTCGGGTCGCCCAGCGCGAAATGACCCTCGTGTCCCGACAGGCCCAGCAGCAGCGTCTCGGCCAGACACGTGGGCAGGGTCGTGTCGCGGCCGGGATGGCGGATGCCGGGCACACCTGCCTGAGGGGCATCCACGATCCGGATGTCCGGTCGGTCGAGCAGCAGCTGCGGCCAGAACACGCGGGGACTGGCGGCGTCGAGCACGGTGGCGTCTGGCCCCAGGTGGGCCGCGCGCAGCCCGGACGCCGCCGGACCCAGCACGACCACCAGGCCGCATGTGTGCACATGGAGCAGCTCGGCCGTGGTCTGCGCCCGGCCCGTCGCCACGGTGGCCTGCAGCTCGCGTGGCGGACGCTCGTGGGGGTCGACCAGCAGCAGCGGGTGTGCCGTGTGGCGGGCGAGCAGCGTCGCCACGCCCTGACCGATCCCTGTGCCCGCCCCGACCACCGCGATCCGGGTCTGCGCCGCGCAGTGCCTCAGGACGCGCTGGATCAGCATGAATGTCAGCGCAGCCGTGTAGGCACCACCGGTCGTGACCCCCACGTCCTCCATGCCGCACAGTGCCCTGCCGTACGCGGTGGCCTGCGCCATCCGGCCCCCCAGGCCCACCGTGCGGGCACCGAGGGCCTGGGCGCGGCCGACCGCCCGCAGGATCGTCCGGGTCGCGCGGGCGGAACCGGCCCGCAGCTCGGCCTCGGTCAGGGGCAGCGTGATCACCCAGCCGGCCGGGCGCTCCGGGTTGTCCTCGGAGCGCAGGGTGGCGGTCACGGACGGGCGCAGGGGCAGGTGGCCCAGCGCGTGCTGTGGTAGCCACCCCAGCGGCCCTGGCGGTCGCCCCAGGCCGTGCGCCGCGTCGGCACCGGGGTACGTGAGATACGCGACCGGGTGCCGAGCCCGGTACGTCGGTGCTGCCGCTGTCCCTTCCCTGGTCATGCCGGCAGTGTGCGCCGGTGACCATGATCGCAGCGTGACTGGAGCGGTCACGGCCATGAGCAGCGTGGTCAGGTCGGGGGCAGCAGTCGCCGCACGAGCAGCTCCACCATCTCTGCGGTGTCGTGGCGGCCGTTGATGGACACGGTGAGCAGGTCGAGCAGCAGTCCGTCGACGGCGTAGTGCAGGAGCGCCACCTCGCGCGCTCCACCCGGGAGCCCTGCCTGCGAGTGGAAAGTCACGTCCTGCGCGTAGCTGCGCTCCAGAGTGGAGGTCAGGGCACGGGCGAGTTCCGGGTGCCGGGCCGCCTCCAGCCGCAGTTCGAACAGCGCCAGCGTCAGATCCGGCTGCTCGGTGGTGCGCCGAACGATGGCGTGGATGTACGCGGCAGCCGGTGCGGTGCCGGGTGGCGGCACCTCCGCCGGGGCCGGAGCCAGCCGCTCGAAGATCCGGTGGCCCAGCCCCGCGAGCAGCGCGGTCCGGGTGGAGAAGTAGTTGACGGTGGTGCCCAGCGGCACGCCCGCCTCGCGGTCGGTGGCGCGGTGGGTCAGGTGGCGGGCACCGTGGGCGGCCAGCACGCGCAGCCCGGCGTCGGTCAGCGTCTCGCGGCGGGTGGGATTGGACGGCACGGTGTGAGTGTAGCAGTGACCACGACAGCTGTTGTACTCTGGTACGACACCTGTTGTGGTCAAGGAGGACACCCATGCGCCGACTCGTGTACTACATCGCCAGCAGCGTGGACGGCTTCATCGCCGACTCGGAGGGCAAAACCGACGCCTTTGCGCAATCACCGGAGTACCTCGCCGAACTCGCCGACCGCTTCCCCGATACCTTTCCTGCCCATGTCCGCACGCCCCTGGGCATCGGCGGCCCGAACCGCCAGTTCGACACCGTGCTAATGGGCCGCCATACCTACGAACCGGCCCTCCAGTCCGGCATCACCAGTCCGTATCCCCATCTGGAGCAGTACGTCTTCAGCCGTCGCCTCGCGCCGACGGCAGAGCAGAACCTCCACATCGTCGCTGACGATCCTGTGGCCACCGTGCGCGGCCTCAAGGCGCGGCCCGGCCCCCTGGATCTGTGGCTGTGTGGCGGCGGTCACCTGGCGGCCCAACTGCTGCCAGAGCTGGACGAACTGATCGTGAAGCTCAATCCGGTCGTGCTGGGATCGGGCATCCCCCTGTTCTCGGGCGTGGCGTCCGTGCCCCTGACGCTCGTGGAACAGCAGGCCCTCCACGGCGGCGTGGCGCTCCTGCGGTACCTCCGGGCACAGCACTGACACGGGACAGGCGGCATCGGGCACCGTGCGCCTGACACCGCCTGTCGGCCACGCTTAGCGCTGGGGTTCGATGATCACCTTGCCCGTGGTCTTGCGGTTCAGGATGTCCTGGAAGGCGCGCGCACTGTCGGCCAGCGCATAGGTCGGCCCGACCTGCGGCGTGACCTGCCCGCTGCCCACCAGCTGCGAGAGGATCTGCGCGGCCTCGGCGGTCGCCGCCCGGTCGGACATCAGGCTGGTCAGCCACAGGCCGGTCACGCTCAGGTTGCGCTTCATCAGTTCCACGGGGCGCAGGTTCGCCTGTTCGCGGCTGGCGTTCCCGATCACGATAATCCGCCCCTGGCCCGCCGCCATGTCCAGGCTCTCCTGGAAGCGCTTGCCCCCCACGACTTCCAGGATCAGCGGCACGCCCTGTCCGCCCGCCGCGTCGCGCACCTTCTGCACCCGCTCCTCGTCGTCCTGCAGGAGTGTGACGTCGGCGCCCAGGTCACGGGCGATGCTCAGCTTCTCCTCTGTACTCGCCATGGCGATGACCTTCATATCCAGAGCCTTCGCAAGCTGGATGCTCGCGGTGCCCAGCGCCCCGGCCGCCGCCTGCACCAGAACCCACTCGCCCGCCACGCCGCGCCCCAGGGTCTTCAGGCCGTGGTATGCCGTGAAGTACGACACCGGGAAGGCCGCCGCCTGCGCGCCCGACAGGCTCTGCGGCACCGGGATCAGCCCGGCGGCGTTCACGACCGAGTACCGGGCGAGCGCGCCGCTGCCGCCCAGCGCGGCAACTCGCTGTCCGACCTGTACCCCCGTCACGCCGTCGCCCAGCGACTCGACGATGCCGGCAAACTCCATGCCGGGCGTATAGGGCACCTTGGTGCGGGTCAGGTACTCGCCGGCCACCGCCAGCACATCGGCGAAGTTGATGCCCACGGCCTCGACCTCGATCCTGACCTCGCCGGGGCCGGGAGTGGGCACGGGCACGTCACGGAGTTCCATCACGTCGGGCGGGCCGAGCCGCTCCACCACCATCGCCTTCATCGTGTCGGTCATACCGGTCAGCATACCTGCCAGTTCCCGCGAAGTGAACGTCCGCGTACACCTTGAACGCTGACGTGTTTGACCGGGTTCAGAAATCGTGGAAAGCTGTGGGCCGCCACCGCAATCCAGTTCCCGCCACCCGCCGAAGGAGGCCCACACATGAGCATCGTCGACCAGACCCGCCAGGATGATGTCCTCGTCCTGACCATCAACAACCCGCCCGTCAACGCCTTCTCGCCCGGCGTACCCGAGGGCCTGAAAGCGGGCCTGGACGCCGCCGCGGCCGACGACACTGTCCGGGCCGTGGTCATCATCGGCGGGGGGCGCACCTTCGTCGCCGGGGCGGACATCAGGACCTTCAACCTGCCCCGCGAGCAGTCGCCGGATCTGCGCGGCACCATCCAGAAGCTCGACGGATTTGCCAAGCCCACCGTGGCCGCGATTCACGGCACCGCGCTCGGCGGCGGCCTGGAACTCGCGATGGGTTGCACGTACCGCGTGGCCGTCAAGGACGCCCAGGTCGGCCTGCCCGAGGTGAAACTCGGCGTCCTGCCCGGTGCCGGCGGCACGCAGCGGCTGCCCCGCGTGGTCGGCGCGCAGAAGGCGCTGGAGATGATGCTCTCCGGCAATCCGATCCGGGCCACCGAGGCGCATCAACTCGGCCTGATCGACCGGATCGTCGACGGTGACCTGCTCGCCGGGGCTGTCGAGTTCGCGCGTGAGATGGCCGACGCCCGGCCCCTGCCGCGCATCAGCGACCGCCCCGTGGAGGGCGCGAGTCCCGAGGTCTTCGCTGCGGCCCGCGAGGGCATCAAGAAGAGCCACCGCGGCCAGCTCTCACCGTCGCTGATCATCGACCTCGCGGAGATGGCCGCCACCGTCCCCTTCCAGCAGGGCTGGGACGCCGAGGCCGGGAAGTTCATGGAGGCCAAGGACTCCCCGCAGTCGCGCGGCCTGCGCCACATCTTCTTCGCGGAGCGCGAGAGCGCCAGGATTCCCGGAATCACGAAGGACACGCCCACCACCGAGATCAAGTCGGCCGGGATCATCGGGGCGGGCACCATGGGTGGCGGCATCGCCATGAACTTCCTGAACGCGGGCATCCCCGTGACCATCGTGGAAACCGCACAGGACGCCCTCGACCGCGGCCTGGCCGTGATCCGTCGCAATTACGAGAACACCGCGAAGAAGGGCCGCATGACCATGGACGACGTTGAGACGCGCATGGGCCTGCTCACGCCCACCGTCGACATGACCGCCCTGAAGGACGCCGACATCATCATCGAGGCCGTCTACGAGAACATGGACGTGAAGAAGGACATCTTCACGAAACTGGACGCCATCGCCAAGCCCGGCGCGATCCTGGCGAGCAACACCAGCACCCTCGACGTGAACGAGATCGCCAGCGTCACGACGCGCCCCGAGAGTGTGATCGGCCTGCATTTCTTCAGTCCCGCGAACGTCATGAAGCTGCTGGAGATCGTGCGCGCCGACAAGACCAGCGACAGCGTCCTGGCGACCAGCATGGCCCTCGCCAAGAAGATCAGGAAGGTGGGCGTGGTCGTCGGCGTGTGCGACGGCTTCGTCGGCAACCGCATGGTGCACCGCTACGGCGACGAGGCGCGAAAGATCGTCGAGGAGGGCGCGCGGCCCGAGGACGTGGACGCCAGCATGAACGCCCTGGGCCTCCCCATGGGCCCCTTCCAGATGAGCGACATGGCGGGCTTGGACATCGGCTACGCTATTCGTCAGCACCAGGCGAAGGTGGCGGGCAAGCTCAAGCCGGACGGCTGGCTCGACCGCATCGTGGAGCGTGGGCGCAAGGGCCAGAAAACCCAGGCCGGCATCTACGACTACGATGAGACCCGCCGGCCAAAGCCCAATGCCGAGATGCAGCAGCTCATCGAGGACTACCGCGCCGAGAAGGGCATTACACCCCGCGAGATCACGCCCGAGGAGAGCACGAAGCGCCTCGCCTACTCGCTGGTGAACGAGGGCGCGAAGATCCTCGAAGAGGGCATCGCCCAGCGCGCCGGGGACATTGACGTGATCTACATCTACGGCTACGGCTTCCCCGCGTACCGCGGCGGCCCCATGCAGTACGCCAGCGAACAGGGCCTGAGCAGCGTCGTGGCCGACCTAGAGAAGTACGGCCAGACCCCCGCGCCGCTGCTGAAGCGGCTCGCTGACGAGGGCAAGACCTTCGCGGATTACGACGCGGAGAGGGGAAGGGGGTGAGCGGTCACCGCAGAACCGTTTTCACTATTCCTTCCAATTCTGCGAACCGCTCAAGGCAGTCGTCGGTAAGGTCTGGAATCACCTTCTCGAGTTCCGAGTGAAGTAGTCCCAGCCGGTATTTCTCGTAAACCGGCAATTTCCCCTCAGATTTGAAATACCTAGTTAGATAACCCGCAATATTCGCATCTAGAAGTACTAAGTCGATGTGTCTCACGCTGGATGGGCAAGGAGGGTAGCGCCCTAACGAGTGCCATCTACTCTGCAATTCTGACCAGCCCATCTCCTCAATTCCGTCCGACATGTCCGACATGCTAGTCCTCAGTCGGGAATTGCCCGATCACCATAAGCCAACGAAGGAGCCATCCATATGCCCGAAGCTGTCATCGTCTCCACCGCCCGCACCCCCATTGGCAAGGCCTACCGGGGCTTCCTGAACGACACGCACGGCTCTGATATCGGCGCGCACGCCGTCACGCACGCGGTACAGCGGGCGGGGGTCGATCCGTCCGAGATCGAGGACGTGATCATGGGGGCCGGCAACCCGGAAGGGGCCACCGGCAGTAACATCGCGCGGCAGATCGCGCTGCGGGCCGGGTTCCCGGTGAGCGTGTCGGGCGTGACCGTGAACCGCTTCTGCTCCAGCGGCCTGAACACCATCGCGCTGGCCGCCAACCACGTCATGGCGGGGCAGGGAGACATCTTCGTGGCGGGCGGCCTGGAGAGCATCTCCCTGACGCAGAACGACCATGCGAACAAGTACCGCCTGCGCGGCGAGTGGCTGATGGAGCACAAGCCCGACATCTACATGCCCATGCTCCAGACGGCGGAGGTCGTGGCGCAGCGGTACGGCGTGTCGCGTGAGGCCCAGGACGAGTACGCGCTGATGAGCCAGCAGCGGACGGCGGCGGCGCAGCAGGCCGGGAAGTTCGACGACGAGATCGTGCCCATGACGGCCACCATGAAGGTGCAGGACAAGGCGACGGGGGAGATCAGCGACCGCGAGGTCACGCTGAAGCTCGACGAGGGCAACCGCCCGGACACGACGCTGGATGGGTTGCAGAAGCTCAAGCCCGTCATCGAGGGCGGCGTGATCACCGCCGGGAACGCCTCGCAACTGTCCGACGGAGCGGCGGCCGTGGTCGTCATGAACGCCGACGTGGCGCGCGAACGCGGCCTGCAACCGCTGGGACTGTTCAAGGGCTTCGCGGTGGCGGGCCTGGAACCCGACGAGATGGGAATCGGCCCCGTGCTGGCCGTGCCGAAGCTCCTGAAGCGCCACGGCCTGAGCGTGGACGACATCGACCTGTGGGAACTCAACGAGGCCTTCGCCGTGCAGGCCCTGTACTGCCGGGACACGCTGGGCATCGACCCGGAGAAGTACAACGTGAACGGCGGGAGCATCAGCGTCGGACATCCCTACGGCATGAGCGGGGCGCGGCTGACCGGGCACATCCTGCTGGAAGGCAAACGCCGGGGCGCGAAGCACGTCGTCGTGACCATGTGCGTGGGCGGGGGCATGGGGGCGGCGGGACTGTTCGAGGTGCTGTAACCCAGGAGAGAAGCGGGAACTGTCCGACACGAGGGGCACGTCTACAATGCCCCTCATGTCGGACGTTTCCATGAACAGACCGGGCGAGGTGCGCCGCGATGACCTCGTGGCGTGGCTCAATGACTACCTGCAGGTCAGCACATTCAAGGATGTCAGCCTGAACGGCCTCCAGATCGAGGGCACGGACATCATCCGGCGGGTGGCGGCCAGCGTGGATACCAGCGTGAAGACGCTCCAGCACGCGGCGGACAGCGGCGCGGACATCCTGCTCGTGCACCACGGGCTGTTCTGGGGGAGGCCGTTGCCGATTACCGGGCCGCACTACCAGCGCGTGCGGACGGCGATCCAGGCTGACCTGAATCTGTACGCCTCGCACCTGCCGCTCGATGCCCACGCGGAGGTCGGGAACAACGCGATGATGGCCCGGGCCCTGAGCCTGACGGGCACCATGCCCTTCGCAGAGGTCGCGGGGAAGCAGATCGGCGTGGCCGGTGAACTGCCTTTCGAGCTGTCCCTGCAGGACTTCGCCGACCGCATCCAGAAACTCACGGGCGAGATCTGTCTGGTGCACAGCGGCGGCGGCCCCACCGTGCGGCGCGTGGGCATCTGCTCCGGCGAGGGCTCCGACCGGGTGGCCGAGGCGGCGGCCCTGGGCCTGGACACGCTGCTCACCGGTGAGCCGGCGCACAAGCACTTCAACGACGCCTTCGAGTACGGCATCAACGTGGTGTTCGCCGGGCATTACGAGACCGAGGTCTTCGGCGTGCGCGCCCTGGCGGCGAAGCTGGAAGACCACTTCGGCCTGCCGTGGCAGTTCCTGCACCACCCGACCGGTCTGTGACGGGGGTGTTCATCACCTTCGAGGGGCCGGAGGGCGCGGGCAAGAGCACGCAACTCGCGCGGCTGGTGCAGCGGCTCACCGCGGATGGGGTGGCGCACACGGTCACGCGCGAACCCGGCGGTACGGAACTGGGCACCCGTGTGCGGGACGTGCTGCTCGACCCGCAGCTCACCATCGACCCGCTCCCGGAGTTCCTGCTGTACTCCGCGAGCCGCGCACAGCTCGTGGCGAACGTCATCCGGCCGGCGCTGGGCAGGGGAGAGGTCGTGGTGTGCGACCGCTACGCGGATTCCAGCCTCGCGTACCAGGGGGCCGGGCGGGGCCTGGAGGCCGCGCTGCTGGACACCATCACGCGCGCCGCGACGGGCGGCCTGACCCCGGATCTGACCGTGCTGCTCGATCTCGACCCGGTGGTGGGCCTGGAGCGGGCGGCACGGCGTGGACAGCCCGACCGGCTGGAACAGGCGGATCTGATCTTCCACCGCCGCGTGCGGCAGGGTTTTCTGGAACTGGCCCACCGGACGCCGGGGCGGTTTCTCGTGCTGGACGCCACGCAGGATCAGGAAACCATCCACGCGGCCATCTGGGCGGCCGTGCACGCGCGGCTGGCGACTACCGCCTGACGCGCCCCTGCCCGGTCACGCCACTCTCGACCTTCACGCCGGGCACCTTGACCTCGAACATCGTGCCCCAGCGCTTGCCGGTGATCAGCAGGGTGCCGCGTTCGGGAACATAGGCGATGCCGTTGGGCACGTCGTCGAAGGTCAGCGGGCGGCCGCTCTGGATGGCCTGCATACTGGCCTGCCGGGTCAGATCGGACACGTCGATCCACGCCGTCACCTTCCCGGTCTGTGGGTCGATCCGGGCAATCCGGTCGCTGAGCCATATGTTGGCATAGACGCTGCCCTGTACGTATTCCAGCTCGTTCAGGTTCCTGAGGGGCTGTCCGTCGGCTGTGACCGCCAGCGACCGCGTGACCCGGAAGGTCTTGGGATCCCGCCACACCAGGGTGGCGCTGCCGCTGCTCATGATCAGCTGTTTGCCGTTGGTGGTCAGGCCCCAGCCCTCACCGGTGTAGCGGTACTGCCCGGTCTCCTTCAGGGTGGCCGCGTCGAAGGTGAAGGCCACGCCGTCCTGCCACGTCAGGTGATACGCCACGCCGGCGAGCACCGCGACCCCCTCCCCGAAGGCCGTGGCCAGCGGTGTCGGCACACTGCCCGTCACCCTGCCTGTCCTGAGCGTCACCCGCCGGACGCCGGATTCACCGACCTGGCCGGTGCTCTCGACATAGACCCCGTCGCCCACGTACTGGAGGCCCTGGGTGAAGGCGGCGCGGTCGTGCGGATAGCGGGCCACGACGGTGGGGGTGAGCACGGGCACGGACGCCGGGGGAGGTACCGTCTGGGCCACGGCGGCAGACGCCGCCAGCAGCGCGGTCAGGGCAGAGGCAGGATGGACGCGCACACCCTCATGGTAGAGGTCGCAGCGACCGGAGGTCTGACTCGTCTGCCCCGCGTGAAGGTCAGCTTCAGGACATGAGCGCCGCGTGGGCCGTGATCCGGACGGTCTCGTGAGGATCGGTGAGCAGCGGGGTCAGAGGCTCGTGTTCCTGCCAGCGGCCGAGCGCCCACGCGGCGGCCTCGCGCACCTCCCACGCGGGGTCGGTCGTGCCCGCCTGCAGCACAGGCCAGCCGGCAGGGTCGCGGGTGTTGCCCAGCACCGTCAGGGCATTGCGGGCCATACCCTTGCGGCGCGGGCGCAGGAAGGCGGTGCCGGCAAAATCCCGCTCGAACGCCCGTTCACTCACGCCGAAGAAGCGCGAGAGGTCGGGGAACGCGAGCTCCGGATCGGGCCGCAGCAGCCGGGCGAGCGGTCCGGCGTGCGTGCTCCACGGGCAGACCTCGCTGCACACGTCGCAGCCGAACAGCCACTCGCCCATGCCGGGGCGCAGCCCGTGGGGCACCGGGCCCCGGTGCTCGATGGTCAGGTACGACACGCACCGCCGGGCATCAATGGCCCGGTCGTCCCCGATGGCATTCGTGGGACACGCCGCGACGCAGCGGAAGCAGCGCCCACAGCGGTCGGGGTGTGGGGCGGCCTCGCCCTCGAAGGGCAGGTCGGTCAGCAGCACTGCCAGCGTGACGAAGGCCCCGAGGCGCGTGCTGACCGTCATGCCCGACTTTCCGCGCCAGCCCAGGAAGCCTCCAGCCGCATACAGGCGCTCCATGACCGGGCCGTGATCCACGTATCCGCGTGCCCGGACGCCCAGCGCGGCCGCCTCCGTTTCCAGGCGCGTCAGGAGGGGCTGGAGCTGGTCGTGGTAGTCGGAGGTCCAGGCATAGCGGGCCACGCGACCGACCCGGATGCCGCCCAGCGGCTTCGGCGGCTCCGGGAAGGCGTGCGACACGCCCAGCACGAGCACGCTGCCCACGCCCTCCAGCCGGGTGGAGGGATCACGGCGGGCCGGGAACTGCCGCACCAGGTAGTCCATCCCGGCGTGACGGCCGGCCTCCAGCCAGCGGGCGTAGTCCTCCACGGCCGGCGCAGGCACCGCCGCCGGAGCCCACCCGACCGCGTCCGCCCCCAGGTTCTGGGCGAGGTCGGCCAGCGTCTCACGGGCATCCACGCACCGGAGTATGGCGGCAAGACGAATGGAGGATGGTGGCCGGGGCCGTTCCATCCTCCATCACCCATCCTCCAGCTTCTCTACAGGCTGGCCTTGGCGAGCGTCCACGCGTGTTCGAAGCTCTCGCCGCGTTCCGGGCGGGCCATCACGCGGCCCAGGCCCTCGGCCAGGGTCATGGAGGGCACGTTCACCTCGGTGGTGCGGCTCACGCCCTCCCACACGGCCTCGCAAGTGGCAGTGTCGCCGCCCTGCGCAGACAGGGTGAAGCGCACACCGTCACCCGAGAGCTCCATGCCGCACAGATCGCCGTTCTCGCGGCCGCAGCGGGCAGACTTGAAGGTCACATGGCGCAGATCCGGCCACTTCAGGGTGTCGGCCACGAAGCCTGCGAACAGGCGGGCCGGCAGGTCCTTGCGGCCCGAGTACCGCACGGTCAGGTGCGTGATGCGCGGGAGCTGCCGCGCGGCGTCGGGCGAATCGAACACCTGTGCCAGCGCCTCGCGCCACGGAGCGCTGCGGCTCCAGCCCAGGTCGGCCAGCGCATAGTGCCGCGCCGGGGGGATGTCCAGCGTCAGCGAGTCGCAGATGATCTGGTCGGCCACGTCGGTCAGCTCGTGCATCAGGACGCCGCCGGGGCGGGTGTCGGCGCCCCACCACACGTGGTTCACGGTCGCCGGGCGCAGCAGCGGCAGGATGGCGCCCTGGAGCTGCTGCGAGTTGGCGTCCAGGGTCAGGCGTTCCACGTACAGCCCGCCCGCCTGCGGCACCAGACTGGCATGCACCTTCAGGTCGTCGCTGCCGTCCATCACGCCGATGATCTGCCGGCCCGCGAAGCGCCCCTCCAGTCCGGCGAGCGCTTCCTCGACCCGCTTCACGTGGGCGTGGACGGTCAGGGCCACGATGTTCCCGGTGTACGCCCGCGTCTCCACGGCCGTCTGGGCCCACAGTTCGTCCAGCGTCGCCTGCGCCTTGCGGACACTGGTGTCCACCGGCCCCAGGCGTTTCAGGTCAGCAGCGTACGTCATGACGTGCTCCTGGCGGTGGGCGCGTGGCCCGCTGCACGCACCGCAGTCACAGCCGTCTCCAGCGCCGATCCGGGCCGATGAGCTCGTCGGCGGCCTCGGGGCCCCACGTGCCGGAGGTGTAGTTCGGGAACTCGGGCGCGTTCACGCCGTCCCAGGCCTCCAGGATGCCGCTCACGAGCTGCCACGCGTGGTCGACCTCGTCCTCGCGGGGGAACAGGGTCGCGTCGCCCAGCATGGCGTCGAGCAGCAGGCGCGAGTACGGGCTTTCGAGCTGCGCCCCGAAGGCGTCGTAGCGGAAGTCCATGACGACCTCGCGCAGCACCATCTCCTGCCCCGGGGTCTTGGAGCTGAACTTCAGGCTCACGCCCTCGTCCGGCTGGATGCGGAACGCGAGCACGTTGCGCTCCAGGCCGCCGGGGAAGATGCCCAGCGGCGGGCGCTTGAACACCACAGCGATCTCCGTGACCTTCTTGGGCAGCCGCTTGCCGGTGCGCAGGAAGAAGGGCACGCCCTGCCAGCGCCAGTTGTCGACTTCCAGCTTGACGGCCACGTAGGTCGGCGTGGGACTGTTCGGCTTGACGTTGGGTTCCTGCCGGTAGCCCGGCACCTTCTCGCCGTCCATGGTGCCGGGGCCGTACTGGCCGCGCACGGCGACCGACTTCACCCGCCCGCGCGGGATCTCCTTGACCGCCCGCAGCACCTTGACCTTCTCGTCGCGGATCGCGTCGGCGTCGAAGGCTGCCGGGGCCTCCATGGCGGTCAGGGCGAAGAGCTGCATCAGGTGGTTCTGCAGCATGTCGCGCACCACCCCGGCCTCCTCGTAGTACCCGGCGCGGCCTTCCAGGCCCAGATCCTCCGACGCGGTGATCTGCACGTGATCCACGTAGCCCCGGTTCCACAGCGGCTCGAAGATGGCGTTGCCAAACCGGATCGCCATGAGGTTCTGCACCGTCTCCTTACCCAGGTAGTGGTCGATGCGGTACACCTGCGACTCATCCCAGACGGTATGGATGGCGTCGTTCAACGCGCGGGCCGACGCGAGATCCCGCCCGAAGGGCTTCTCGATCACGAGCCGCCGCCAGCCCTCGGACTCGTCGGCCAGTCCCAGGCGGCCCAGGCCGCTCGAGATCGGCTCGAACAGGCTGGGGGGCGTGGACAGGTAGAACAGGGCGTTCTTGCGTCCGCCGTGCGCCTCCTCGGCGCGGTCGAGTTCCCGGCCGACCAGGTCGTACACCTCGTCCCCGGAGAAATCCCCGTACTCGTAGTACAGCAGCTCGCGGAACTTCTCCAGGTTGCCCGGCAGGATGGCGTCGGTCTCCTTGCTCTCCTTCAGGGCGGTCAGGGCGTAGTCCTTGAATTCCTCGTCGGTCATGGCCTGGCGGCCCACGCCGACGATGTTGAAGGCACTCCCCAGCAGCCCGTCCTGCCACAGCCCGAACACGGCCGGCAGCAGCTTGCGCCGCGCCAGATCGCCGGTCGCGCCGAAGATCACGAGCGTGGCGGGCTCCGGCGCACGGTTGCGGCGCATGTGCGCCCGGAAGGGGTTGTGGCCGTCGCCACCGGGCACGGCCGGCGGCACGCGCTTGCGGGACTTGCGGGTGCCCGCGCCCGGCTGGGCCACGCCGACGTCCTGGGCGGCCTCCTTCTGATCCACGGCGGCGCGCACGGAGCGTGCGCTGGCGGGTTTCTCGGTGCCCGCCGTCTTCCTGGCAGGAGTCGTGGCTGCAGGAGCGGCCTTCTTCGTACTGGGTGTGGCCGCCCCACGCTTCGCCGCACCGGATGTCGCCTTCTTCGTCATTCGGAGTCCTGTGTGCGCTGGTTGCCGGTCTCACCGAGCTGTTCGGCCTGGGAGCCGGTGCCGCCGGACGTGGCCGCCGGGATGTTCTCCGGCGCGGCCACCTTGGGGTGATCTCCGGCCTTGACCTCGGGCACCATGCCCTCCTGCTTGGGCGATTCCAGCGTCTTGACGGCGTGACCGCCGAAGGCCCGGCGCATCGCCGAGAGCATCTGCCCGGCGTAGCTGACCTCCTGCTGGCTGCGGAAACGCATCTGGGTCGCCAGCGTGATCACCGGCGTGGGCACGCCCAGCTCGATCGAGTCGATGATCGTCCAGCGGCCCTCGCCACTGTCGGCCACGTAGTCCGACAGGGCATCGAAGTCGGCAGAGTTCTTCAGGGCCTCGGCGGTCAGGTCGAGCAGCCACGAGCGCACGACCGAGCCGTGCCGCCACAGCTCCGCGATCTGCGCCATGTCCAGATCGAAGTCACGGTGGGCCTTCATCAGCTCGAAGCCCTCGGCGTAGGACTGCATCATGCCGTACTCGATGCCGTTGTGAACCATCTTGACGTAGTGGCCGCTGCCCGACGGCCCCATGCGGCCCCAGCCCCGGTCGGCGGCGGGGGCCAGCGTCTCGAACACCGGGCGCAGGCGCTCCACGGCTTCCTCGGGTCCGCCGATCATCATGGCGTAGCCCTCGGCCAGGCCCCACACGCCGCCGGACGTCCCGACGTCCACGAAGTGCAGACCCTGGGCCGCCAGCGCCTCGCCCCGGCGCTGCGTGTCGTGGAAATTGCTGTTCCCGCCGTCGATGATGATGTCGCCAGGACTCAGCCGGGCGGCGAGGTCGTCGATCACGGCCTGGGTGATCTTGCCGGCGGGCACCATGACCCACACGGCGCGGTGGCCGGGCTCCCCCAGCGCGGCGATGAACTCGTCCATGCTGCGGGCGCCCTGGGCCCCGTGCGCCTCGATGTTCCTCAGGGCGTCCTCGCTGCGGTCGTAGCCGACCACGTGATGGTTGCCCTGCTGCAGCCGCAGCACCATATTCCCGCCCATCTTGCCCAGGCCGATCATGCCGATCTTCATGTCCTCTCCTCCTGGCGTTCGGTACCGCTTCCAGCAGTCACCCGCCCTCGTCGGCATGATACGCGCGGTCACCGATACCGCCACGGCAACGCAGCTGAAGGAATCGTAAGGATGGCGGTTCAGGGACGTGTCCAACAGGACCAATGCAGGTGTAGGCAGGTGCTACCGTGATCCCATGAGCGTCCCCGCCCCTGCCCTGAATGCCGGCCCGCTCGACCGGGCCGCGACCGGTGCGCGGCTGAGCCCCGGTGAGATCGAGGCCCTGTACACCCTGCCCCTCCCGGACGTCGCGTCGGTCGCCACCGCCCTGCGGGCGGAGCGCCGCGACCCGGACGTCGTGACCTTCCTGATCGACCGCAACATCAACTACACCAACGTCTGCAACGTCGGCTGCAACTTCTGTGCGTTCTACCGCACGAAGCGCCAGAAGGACATTTACACGCTGGACTACGAGCAGATCAGTGCCAAGATCCGTGAACTCGAGGCCGTGAACGGCACGCGCATCCTGCTGCAGGGCGGCGTGAACCCGGAGCTGGGCCTGGAGTACTACACGGGTCTGCTGCGGCACGTCAAGGCGAACCACCCCACCATCCGGATCGACGCCTTTTCCCCGGAAGAGGTGCTGTTCATGGAGAAGACCTTCGGACTGACCCTGGACGCCCTGCTCGATACCCTGATCGAGGCCGGTCTGGACGGACTGCCCGGCGCGGGGGGCGAGATCCTGGAAGACGACGTCCGGGCCAAGGCGGCTCCAGCCCGCATCCGCAGCGACGACTGGTTCCGGATCATCGACGCCGCTCAGCGCAAGGGGCTGTACACGATCGCCACGATGGTCATCGGCTTCGGGGAGACGTATGCCCAGCGGGCCGCGCATCTCGTCAAGATCCGCGACCAGCAGGATCGGGCGAACCGCGAGTACGGCGGCAACGGCTTCTCCGGCTTCGCCATGTGGACGCTCCAGACCGAGCACACCCGTCTGCACGGCAAGGCGCCTGGCGCGACCGCGCACGAGTACCTGCAGCAGCTCGCCATCGCCCGGATCGCGCTCGACAACATCGCCAACATCCAGGCATCGTGGCCGGCGCAGGGATTCAAGGTCGCGCAGGCCGCGCTGTACTACGGCGCGAACGACCTGGGAAGCACCATGCTGGAGGAAAACGTCGTCTCGGCGGCCGGGGGGCACGGGCGGCACCACGCCACCGTGCGCGAACTGATCCGCATCGCCGTGGACGCCGGGTTCCGGCCCGCCATCCGCAACAGCCGCTTCGAGATCATCGACTGGCCTGATGCCAGCGCGGCCCTTCGCCAGAGTGACTCGAACCCGGAGCGTGAGCGTGCCGTCGGTGCTTCCGGATAAGGGCCTGGACAGCGGCGCGTCGCGGACGACCATGCTGGCCCTGGCGTACATCCTGTGCGAACGCCGCCCCCGTGATCCTGCGGGCGAGTGGGAGGCCGAGGCCCGCTTCCTGCTGCCCACGCCCACGGCCTTTGCCGAGGGACTGGAGGCCGCCGGCCTGGCGGACCGGGGCCATCCCACGGATCTTGGCGTGCAGGTCAGTACCGACATCCTGTTCGAGGACGGCGATATCACCGGGCAGACCATCGTGCACCCGCCCGAGATCCCGGCGCTGCTGCCCCACGTGGACGACGCCACGCAGCTGCGCCTGCAGGCGTGGCACGCCTTCGCCGTGGCCCTGGAGGCCAGCGGTCAGGACGCCCGACTGGTGATCTGGTTCATCCGCTGAGCCAGGCCGCGCGGCTCCTACCGCGACCCCTATCCAGCGCCACAGTCTGCCGCGCGGGGCCGCCTATGCTGGGCGGATGATCTCGTCCCTGATCGGCCACACGCCCCTCGTGCAGCTCATGCGCGTCACCGAACCCGGCATGGCCGACGTCTTCGTGAAACTGGAGGGCCAGAACCCCGGTGGGAGCATCAAAGACCGCACTGCGCTGGGCCTGATCGAGGACGCCGAGCGCCGGGGCGTGCTGAAGCCGGGCGGCACCATCGTGGAACCCACCAGCGGCAACACCGGCATCGGGCTGGCTCAGGTCGCGGCGGCCAAGGGCTACCGGCTGATCCTGTGCATGCCCGCCAGCATGAGCGAGGAGCGCAAGCGCACCCTGGTCGCCTACGGCGCAGAACTGGTGCTGACCGACCCCGGGCGCCGGATGCTCGCGGCCATCGAGGAGGCCGAGAAGATCGCGCAGGAACGTGGCGCGGTCATGATGGGCCAGTTCACGAATCCCGCCAACCCGGCGGTGCACGAGGCCACGACCGGCCCCGAACTGTGGGAGCAGATGGACGGCCGCATCGATGCCTTCGTGTACGGCAGCGGCACGGGCGGCACGATCAGCGGGGTGGGGCGCTACCTCAAGCGCATGAACCCGCAGGTGCAGGTCATCGCCTGCGAACCGGCCCGCAGCAACGTGCTGACCGGCGGCGAGATGGGCACGCACGGCTTCCAGGGCATGGGGCCGGGCTTCATCCCCGCGAACCTCGACCGCTCGGTCATCGACGACGTGATCGACGTGTGGGAGGAAGACGCCTACCCGCTGGCCCGCCGCCTCGCACAGGAGGAGGGGATCTTCGTCGGCATGAGCAGCGGGGCCATGGCGTGGGCCGCGCTGGAGGTCGCCCGCCGCCTGGGCAGCGGCAAGCGCGTGGCGACCATCGCCTGCGACACGGGGGCGCGCTACCTGACCACGACCCTGTTCTCGGACGAGCCGGCCACGCCTGCCGGCTACCGCCCATACTCCCGCGAGAAGCTGGTGTCTACTCCCTGATCGGTGCGTCGGCTCCGGTGTGACAAAGATTACACTCGGAGCATGGAACCCAGAACCTTACTGGCCGAGGCCATCGGCACCTTTGCCCTGCTGTTCGCCGGCATGCTCGCCATCACGAACGACGCCTCGCTGCTGGGGATCGCCTTCGCGCACGGGCTGGCCATCGCGGTCATGGCCATGGCGCTGGGCACCGTCAGTGGCGGCCAGTTCAACCCGGCCGTGAGCATCGGCCTGAGCCTGACCGGGCATCAGGACTGGCGCACGACCGCCGCGTACATCCCCGCGCAGCTGGTCGGCGCGGTGCTGGGGGCGGCGGCGGCACTGGTGGTTGCCGGACAGGGTGCGCTGAGTACGGTCGGCTACGCCAATCCGGCGCTGGCCAGTGGCGTCGGGGCCGGAGCCGGGCTGCTGGCCGAGATCATCGCCACCGCGTTTCTGGTGCTGGTCGTGGTCAAGGTGGCGATCTACCAGCGCAGCGTCCTGGGCGGCCTCGTCGTGGGCCTGACCGTGGTGGTCGGTGTGCTCGCCGTCGGCCCCGAGACGGGCGCTGCGCTGAACCCCGCCCGCGCCCTGGGATCCGCTGTGGTCTCCGGACAGTGGGCGAACCACTGGATCTATTGGGTCGGGCCGGTGCTGGGCGCGGGGCTGGGGGCCTTCATCGCCACGTACACCGAGAACGTGCGGCCCCGCCCGGCACCCAGACTGCCGAATTGAACCGGCAACAGAGACGACAGGAGGCGGCCCAGTCCGGGCCGCCTCCTTCGTCCTGCCGCGCTCAGCCGCGCCGTGCGCCGCCGAACATGCCGATCAGGTCGTCGAGCGCGTTGCCGTTCCCGTTGCTGTCCAGCGCCGAGTTCAGCGTGCCCATCAGGCCGCCCAGGTCGCCGCCGGCGCTGCCACCCTGCGATGGGAAACCGGGGATGACCTGTCCGCCGCCCAGGACGCTGCCCTGGGGCTGCTGGTACGGCGCCTGCTGGTACTGGGCCTGGGGCTGCTGCCCGCCGCCGAGCAGGCCGCCCAGCACCGATCCCAGGCCTCCGGCCGCCGCGCCGCCGCCGAGGACGCTGCCCAGGATGCTCCCCAGGTCGCCCATGCCGCCGCCCATGCTGCCGGCCGCCCCCCCCTGGCCCTGCTTCTGACGGCTCAGGTACGCCATGACCAGCGGGGCCAGCATGCTCAGCACCTGAATGGCGAGCTGCGGGCTGATCCCGGCACGCTGGCTCACGGCGTTCGCGGCGGCGGACTGCTGGCCGCCGAACACGTGCCCCAGGATCTTCTGGCCGTCCTGCATGTCCGGAGCCTGTCCCTGCCCGAAGGCGTCGATGGCGCTCCCGTCATGCTGGTTCACGGCGTTCGCCAGGGCGTCCAGGCCGCCGGGCTGCGTGGCGTTGCGGGTCATGGCCCCCAGCAGCAGCGGCAGGGCCGCCTCCAGCGCCGATGCCGTCTGGGTCGGGGTCGTGCCGAGCTGCTGTCCCACGGTCTGCTGCGTCTGTCCCATTCCGCCGAGCATGTTGAAGATGTCCATCATGGCTGCTGCCTCCTGTGGTGATGTGCCGCCCAGCGTACCCTGTTCCGGGGGTACCTCCAGCCGGAACACGCCCGGCCGGGGGTGAGCCCCCGGGCCGAGGATCCGGCGGTGCGCTACCCTGACGCATGCCGGACACGCGTTCCCTGCGGCCTGCGCACTTTGCCGGTGATCCGGTGCACACCGCGCGCGGCCTGCTGGGGAGCACCCTCGTCCGGGTCACGACCTCCGGTGCCCGGCTGACCGGGCGGATCGTGGAGGTCGAGGCCTACGACTGCCCGCGCGACCCCGCCTGCACCGCCGGGCGCTTCCACGCGGCCCGCAGCGCAGACATGGCCGTGCCCCCTGGCCGGTGGCTGTTCTGGATGGCCCACGGCCACCCGCTGCTCCAGGTGTCGTGCCGCCCGGCGGGTGTGGCCGCCAGTGTGCTGCTCCGCGCCATCGAGCCGCTGGAGGGCGTGGGCCACATGCTCACGCACCGTCCGGTCACGCGAGAACGCGACCTGACCAACGGCCCGGCCAAACTGGTCTCCGCCCTGGGCCTCGATCCGGCCGCCGTGACCGGCACGTCCGTGGACAGCCCCGCGCTGCACGTGCTGCCGCCTCCGGAGCCGCTTCCGGACGGGCTGGTGGCGGTGACCGCGCGGATCGGGATCAGGGAGGGCCGGCACCTGCCGTGGCGGTTCACGCTGCGCGGCAGTCCGTGGATCTCACCCGCCCAGCCCAGCCTGGATCTGCTGGAGCTGGCGGAAGAGTAGAACGGTGCCGGCCCACGGGGGCCGGCACCGTCAGGAACCTTGGGTTACTTGAAGTTGCTCAGGGTGACGCTGGAGTCGCCCAGCGTGAAGGTCAGGTTGCAGCCGGCCAGACCGTCGTTGTCGGCACTGATCTTCGCGCTGACACTGACGTCGTTCTTGCCGCCGCTGGTCAGGATGCTCAGGGCTTTGGGGACGTTCACGTCGCCCTTCCCGACCGAGGCGCTGTTCGCCGCGAGCGAGTACGTGCCGGTGCCGACGCCCCCGCCGGTGCGGGTGGCGACCACGTTCACGTTGGGCGTGGCCGACAGGGTGGCCGCGCCGGCCTTGTCACCGGAGTTCCACACGGAGATGGCCAGCGTGTCCAGGGTCAGCGTGAACGACTCGGGCATGACGCACGCGCCGGCAACCATCACGGACTTCAGGCTAGCCTTGATCTCGGCGGCGTAGGGACGGATGCCCAGGGGAATCTCGGACAGGTCGAGGTCGTCGAAGGAGCCGGCGGGCACGGTGGCGCTGGTGTCGTACTGCACGGAGGTGCCCACGCGCTGCACAACCAGCGGGCTGGTGCTGGTGAGGGTCGCGCCGTTCAGGTTCGCGGGATTGCTGAGCGTCTGGGGTGGGATCGCCGCGCCGACGATGCTGCCGCATCCGGCCAGCAGGGGAAGGGTGAGGGCCAGCAGGGTCGCGGGAAGAACATGGTTCATGGGTGCACCTCGGAGGGTCTGGACAGTGGCTCGCGTCGCCCCGATGACCGGGTGGGGCGGCGGTCGTCGCCGGCAGTGGAACGCGGCAGAGCGGTCGCGCCAGGGTCTGACCTGGATGTGCCGAGTGTCGCCGTCCTGGCCTCACCGGACGCTTACGAAACGCAGGTCGCGTGTGAACTTCGGCACATCGGTCATCCGTGGCATCCCATGATACTCAGCAGCGCGGCCCTGCCGTGCCGCGACGTGGAGTCGTCTGTGACCTGCACCCATGCGGCCGTCTCGCTGACTCCACTCCCTGGAGGAACCGCCCATGACGAACCGCGCTGACAGCCTCTCGTCCGAACACACCCTGCTCGCCCACCTGGGCATCGAGATCGTGGAGGCGAGCGGCACCCGCGTGGTCGCCACCATGCCCGTCGACGCGCGCACGCACCAGCCCATGGGCCTGCTGCACGGCGGGGCCAGCGTCGCCCTGGCCGAGTCGGTCGCCAGCATCGGCGCGTACCTGTCCGTGGCCGACCAGGGCCTGACCGCCGTGGGCCTGGAGATCAACGCCAACCACCTACGCGGCGTGCGCGCCGGCACCGTGACCGCCACCGCCACGCCCATCCACCAGGGTCGCACCACGCAGGTGTGGCAGATCGATATCGCCGATGAACAGGGCCGCGCCGTGTGCACGTCGCGCTGCACGCTGGCGATCATCCCCATGCCCGCCGGGTCGTAACAGCGGTGTTCAGTTCCGCCCAGGGGGCTGAGGAGATGCCCCAGGGCTCCGCTTCCAACCGCTGTCCTGTCACGGACTCGCTCTGCTCTGTAGCTCTGCGACTTCACTCGTTTCAGGGGCATGGACGGGTGCCCTCGATGGCTCTGACCTCTGCTGTAAGGCTTCACGCGGTCACGTGCCGGGGCCGCCCATAGCGTAGGCCGCATGCACCTTGGCCACGACCGCGCCCTGCCGCCCGCGTCCTTCGCCGGCGACCCGGTGCGGGTGGCCCGCGACCTGCTGGGGGCCGTGCTCGTGCGCGTGCTCGCGGATGGCGACGTGCTCGCCGCGCGCATCGTCGAGACCGAGGGCTACGACTGCCCGCGCGACCCGAGCTGCCATGTCATCGCCCGCCTGCCCGGCGCGGCCGCCATGATGGCCGGCCCGCCGGGCCGCGTGTACTACCACGTCGCGTACGACCAGCCGCTCCTGAACGTCATCTGCCGCCCCGAGGGGGTGCAGGCGTCCATCCTGATCCGCGCCGCCGAACCCTTGCAGGGCGAAGCCAGGATGCGCGAGCGCCGGAGCGTGAAACGCCGCGTGGAGCTCAGCAACGGCCCCGCCAAGCTCGTCACCGCCCTGCACCTGGGCCCCGAGTTCCGCGGCGCGCCCATTGACGGCCCCGCGTTCTACATCGTGCCCGGCGACCCCGTGCCGGACGACGGGGTGACCACCACCGCCCGCGTGGGCCTGAAGCGCGGGGCGGAGCTGCCGTGGCGGTTCCTGATCACCGGCAACCCGTGGGTGTCGGCGGGGAAGCCCTCGGTCACGCCGGCCGGGGAGTGAGGGTGGGCCGTCAATCTCCCGGCCGTCCGGCTGTGGAGTCGCCCGGCACCTCGTTCCGCGCCAGCTCGTCCATGCTGGCGATCATCCTCTGACGGCCCCGGATGTCGTTCCAACCCCATTCCTCACCGCCCACGAACATGCCACCCAGGCGCAGGAAGACCAGCGTCTGCAGGGGCATGCCGCACTCGGAGGCGGCCTGCATCTTGTGATGACCGTCCAGCAGGTGATGCATGTCCAGATGGATTCCGCCCAGCGGCGGGGTCTGGACGGGGATGCCCATGCCGTTCTGCGTGTGGGTGGTCAGCAGGGTGACCGCCGTGGGCCTTCCCCCGGCCCGCAACACCTGCCGGTAGTGCTCCAGCCGCGCCGGATTCAGGCGTGAGGCCGCCTGCGTGGGAAGGATCACGGTTCGGTCGAGCCACCTGAAGACGACGCCGCCGCTGCCCGGCCAACTCGTCTCCCGGCTGGAACCGGCGTAGTACGGTTCCGTCGAGTGCACGCCCGGTCTTAGTCCACATACGGTGACGAGTTCATGCGAGAGGTAATCGCCGGGGTCACCGGAGCTCACCGGTCGAGGCCGGAGGTATGTCAGGCTCACCAGATACCGGCCGGGCGGCAGCAGGGCACCCAGGTGCGTGATCACCTGAGGATCCATGCCGTCCAGACCGGCGTTCAGCGCGGCCTCGACCTCCTGGATGACCGGCAGCGGGGGCTGCATGCGGCCCGGCAGCACCCCGAACAGCGCCGGCATCGTGGATGACCAGCCATGGGCGTGCGTGACGACCACACCATGCAGGGCCAGTTGCCCGTGGGGAAGCCACCGCACGGGTCTGGCCGCCTCGTCGCCCTCCACGGTCAGGTGCGCGAACGACACCCCGCCCACATGCCCCTGCACCCATTCCGGCGGGATGAAGGTCACCTGATCCGCCCCGTCGGTGAGCAGCGGCGGCGTCGTGACGGTGCCGCCCGGTGCGGTCAGGATGGGAGCCGCGTTCGTCCACCGACGGTGGGTCATCCACGCTTCACGCTCGACCAGGAATT
Source organism: Deinococcus sp. AB2017081 (assembly GCF_034440735.1). NCBI lineage: Bacteria > Thermotogati > Deinococcota > Deinococci > Deinococcales > Deinococcaceae > Deinococcus > Deinococcus sp. AB2017081. Next base: position 1,923,761 of record NZ_CP140098.1, read on the forward strand.
CCGCCCGAGCCCGCTCGGCGTGGAGGGCCATGTGCTGCGCGTGCTGGGTCGCCTTGCGGTCGGCCTCCAGCGCCTGGTTGATCGACTCCAGCACCCGCTCCAGATACCGGCGGATCATCGTCCACCTGCCCGGTCGTCCAGCAGCGCCGCCACTCCCTGCACGGCGGTGAGCCTCCCCGCCTCCACGTCGGCCCGGAGTGACTTGAGCCGAGCCGTGTCCAGTCCCGTCCGGAAGGCCCGCCACGCGGCCTCGCGCAGCAGGTCGTCGAACCAGCGCGCGGCCTGGGCGCGGCGTTTCGCGGGCACGTCGGTGTCGTGGGCGCAGCGCTGCACGGCGGCCCACACGTCGTCCAGCCCCTCGCCCGTCTGTGCGGAGGCGCGCAGGGCCACGGGCCGCCACGGGGCGTCGTGCGGGGTGAGCAGCGTCAGGGCCGTGCGGAGTTCCGTCTGGGCGCGGATCGCTGCGGCGGGCGCGGTGTCGGCCTTGTTCACCACGCACACGTCGGCGAGCTCCATGATCCCGCGCTTGATGCCCTGGAGTTCGTCGCCGGCGTTCGGGAGGGTCAGCAGCACGAACACGTCGGTCATGGCGGCCACCTGCGTCTCGGACTGGCCCACGCCCACGGTCTCCACGAGCAGCACGTCGTACCCGGCCGCCTCGCACAGCAGCAGGGTCTCGCGGGTGCGCCGCGCCACGCCGCCCAGCGTGCCGCCGCTGGGGCTGGGCCGGATGAACGCCCGCTCGTGCACCGTCAGGCGCGGCATGCGCGTCTTGTCGCCCATGATCGACCCGCCCGTGCGCGCCGACGTGGGATCGACCGCCAGCACCGCCACCCGCCCCCCCGCGTCGGCCAGCCGCACGCCCAGCGCCTCGACGAACGTGCTCTTGCCCACCCCCGGCACGCCGGTCAGGCCCACCCGGACAGACTGCCCGGTGTGGGGCAGCACCTCGGCCAGCAGGGCCTGGGCCTCCAACTCGTGTTCGGGGCGGGTGGATTCCACCAGCGTGATCGCCCGCGCCAGCGCCCGCCGGTTTCCCGCGAGCAGGGGAGCCGTCAGCGGGTGCGGCACGGAACTGGCCTCCTGCATGGCCGGGACGGACTCAGGCGTCGCCCCCGTCGGTGACGATGGCGCGCAGGCGGGCGGCAAGGGGGGCGGACGGGGCCGGCGTTGTGCGGCCCGGCGGCAGCGGCCGGATCAGCTCGGCCACGGGCGTCGTCATGTCCGGGGCGCGGTGGCCCTCCTCCTTCACGAGCTTCCCCTGCGCGTCGAAGGTGGCGGTCACGTCCAGCGCGGCCCCCGCGAGGCCCGACCACGTGACGTGCGCGCTGCGGAGGGTGCCGTCGGCGTCGTGGTGCTGCTCGACGACCTGCACGTTGTCCGGGTAGCGGTGGCCGTGGGTGTACACCGCGCGGCCGTCTGGCTCACGCTGCACCGTCTCGATCTGTCCGGGGGCGGGTTCGGTCATGGGTGGGCCTCCTGAGGGCAGTATCGCGCGATCCTCAACATGGGCCCCTCAGCACGGGGCACGCCGGGGCACGGGCCGCAGGTACGCGCGCAGCGGGGCGGTGATGCCCCGGGCCCGGTAGCCGGTCTCCTTCACCAGCCGGCCCCGCGCGTCGAAGGCCCCGCGCACGTCGAGGAGGCGGCCGGCGAAGCCCGTCCACTGCACGGCCACGCCCGTGAGGGTGCCGGCCCGGTCGTAGCTCTGGCGCACGCGCAGGGTGTTGTCCGGGATCAGCCGGGCGTACACGAGGCCGCGCACCCGCCCCGACGCGTCGAGCACGTACGTGGTCTCGCCGGCACGGCACGACCGCAGGCCGCCGGCGGTCACTGCGGTCGGGTCGGGCGTGTCCCGGTACGGCACGGGCGGCAGGCCCTGCGCGCCGGCCAGCGCGAGCGCGGTCAGCAGGAGGGGGGCGACGAGTCGGACAGCCATGTTTGCGGGGATGTCCTCCCGCCTACGCCGGTTCCGCGGGGCGGTCGCGCAGCAGGCGCAGCACCTCGCGCGCGGACTGGAGGATCGGCGTGCCCGGCCCGAAGATGCCGGCCGCGCCCGCCGCGCGCAGCGCCGCGTAGTCCTGTTGCGGGATCACGCCGCCCACGACGACCAGGATGTCGCCGGCCCCCTGCTCGCGCAGCGCCGCGATCAGCTGCGGCACCAGGGTCTTGTGCCCGGCCGCCTGCGAGCTCACGCCGACCACGTGCACGTCGTTCTCCACGGCCTGCCGCGCCGCTTCCTCCGGTGTCTGGAACAGGGGGCCCACGTCCACGTCGAAGCCCAGGTCGGCGAAGCCCGTCGCGATGACCTTCGCGCCGCGGTCGTGCCCGTCCTGGCCCATCTTCACCACCAGAATCCGGGGGCGGCGGCCCTCGGCCTCCGCGAAGGCGTCGATCTCGCCCTGCAGGGCCGCGAATCCCTGGTCGCCGTCGTAGCCGGCGGCGTACACGCCGGACAGGGTGCGGATCTCGGCCGAGTGCCGGCCCCACGCGCGCTCCAGGGCGTCACTGACCTCGCCCACGGTGCAGCGGGCGGCCATGGCGGTCACGGAGAGGGCCAGCAGGTTGCCCTCGCCGGAGCGGGCGGCGTGCTCCAGGGCCTCCAGCGCGGCCGTCACGGCGGCCGCGTCGCGCGAGGCGCGCACGCGCTCCAGCCGGGCGATCTGCGAGTCGCGCACGGCGGCGTTGTCGATGTCGAGCACGTCTACGCTCGTCGCGCCGTCGGGGCGGTACTTGTTCACGCCCACGATCACGTCCTCGCCGCGGTCGATGCGCGCCTGCTTGCGCGCCGCGGACTCCTCGATCCGCAGTTTCGGCACGCCGCTCTCGATGGCCTTCGCCATGCCGCCCAGCTCCTCCACCTCGCGCATCAGTTCGCGGGCCCGGTCGGCGAGGTCGTGCGTGAGGCGTTCCATGAGGTAGCTGCCGCCCCACGGGTCGATCACGTCGGGAATGCCGGTCTCCTCCTGCAGGACGAGCTGCGTGTTCCGCGCGATGCGGGCCGAGAACTCGGTGGGCAGGCCGATCGCCTCGTCGAAGGCGTTGGTGTGCAGGCTCTGCGTGCCGCCGAACACGGCCGCCATCGCCTCGATGGTCGTGCGGACGACGTTGTTGTACGGATCCTGCTCGGTCAGGCTCCACCCGCTCGTCTGGCAGTGGGTGCGCAGGGCGCGGCTCATGGGGTTCTTCGGGCCGAACGGGGCGATCAGCTCGCTCCACAGCAGCCGGGCGGCGCGCAGTTTGGCGACCTCGGTGTAGAAGTTCATGCCGATCCCGAAGAAGAAGCTCAGGCGCGGCGCGAAGTCGTCGATGTCCAGCCCCGCCGCCAGCGCCGCCCGAACGTACTCCAAGCCGTCCGCCAGGGTGTACGCGAGTTCCAGCGCGGCGTTCGCGCCCGCCTCCTGGATGTGGTACCCGGAGATGGAAATGGAGTTAAAGCGCGGCATGTTCCGCGCCGTGTACCCGATGATGTCCGCGATGATCCGCATGCTGGGCGCGGGCGGGTAGATGTACGTGTTGCGCACCATGAACTCTTTGAGGATGTCGTTCTGGATGGTGCCGGACAGCTGCTCCAGCGTGGCCCCCTGCTCCAGGCCCGCCACGATGTACCCCGCCAGGATCGGCAGCACCGCACCGTTCATGGTCATGGACACCGACATCTCCGAGAGCGGGATGCCGTCGAACAGCACCTTCATGTCCTCGACGGAGTCGATGGCGACCCCGGCCTTGCCCACGTCGCCGACCACGCGCGGGTGGTCGGAGTCGTACCCGCGGTGCGTGGCGAGGTCGAAGGCCACCGACAGGCCCTTCTGTCCGGCGGCGAGGTTGCGGCGGTAGAAGGCGTTGCTCGCCTCGGCGGTCGAGAATCCGGCGTACTGCCGGATCGTCCACGGGCGCGCGGCGTACATGGTGGCGCGGGGCCCGCGCGTGAACGGCGGCAGGCCCGGCACGCTGTCGGTGTCGAGGCCCTGCACGTCGGCGGCGGTGTACAGGGCCTTGACGGTCACGCCCTCGGGCGTGTCGCGGTTCAGGGTGGCCGGGTCGGCTCCCCTGAGATCCTTGCGGGCCAGGGTCGTCCACGCGGTCAGGTCGGCGGGGGTGGGGTCGGTCATGGGAACCTCCGTGTGAGTGCATCATGCCACGCGCGGCCAAACGGGCGTTTGGGGCGGCGCGCGCCGTCACACCCGCAGGAACACGCCCTGCCCGCCGAGCGTCTCGGTTCCATGAAGCCGGCCCCACCCACGCCCGCCCCACGCCGTTTAACGTTGAAACGATTCTGTGTGGCACGCCGTCGACCGCGTGCCGTGCAGGGATCCACCCCTGGAGGTACACCCATGACCCGTTCCCTCACCGCCCTTGGCCTTCTCGCCGTCGGTGCGAGCCTCGCCGCCTGCGCTCCCAGCGCGTCCACCATGATCGGCGGCGCGAACCCCGGCAACGCCGGCCTGAACCCCGCGCAGCGCCTGACCGTCGCGCAGCCCGCCCCGGCCGCCACCGCCCGGGGCCTCACGCTGACCAGCCCGACCTTCGCCAACGGCGGCGCGTACCCGGCCGCCCAGGTCGCCAGCGGCTTCGGCTGCAGCGGCCCGAACATCAGCCCCGCCCTGAACTGGACCGGCGTGCCCGCCGGCACCCAGTCGCTGGTGCTCACCACGTACGACCCGGACGCGCCCACCGGCAGCGGGTTCTGGCACTGGAGCGTGTACAACATTCCCGCCACCGCCACGGGCCTCGCCCAGGGGGCCGGCAATCCCGGCGGTACCCTGCCGGCCGGCGCGCGGCAGCTGAACAACGAGGGCGGCCAGCCGGGCTTCGTGGGCGCGTGCCCGCCCGTCGGCGACCGGGCCCACCGCTACGTGTTCACGCTCTACGCCCTGAGCGGCACCCTGGAACTGCCGGCCGGCACGACCCCCGCCGTGCTGGGCTTCATGCTGAATGGCCAGGTGCTGGCCAAGACCAGCATCACGGCGTACTACGGCCGCTGAGCCCCCCTGACACCGTCCGGCGGTGACCCCGGTCTGACGCGCTCCATGCCTCCCTCGGCGTGGGGCGCGCCGTCATGTGCTCCGGTGGTGGCGTGATGAAGTTCACAGCAGAATGGCCGTGATGTGTTCTGTTCACGATCAATGTAAGCAATGTTAGACTGGCGGGCGTGACTGCCGATGCCACCGTGCCGCGCCGCGTGCACCTCGCGCCCAGCCTGCTGTCGTGTGATTTCACGCGTCTGGGCGAGGAACTCCGCACCATCCAGAGCGCCGACTGGGCGCATGTGGACGTCATGGACGGCCAGTTCGTGCCGAACATCTCCTTCGGGCTCCCGATCCTGGCGGCGGCGCGGCGCGCCACGACCCTGTTCCTGGACGTCCACCTGATGATCGACCGGCCCGAGCGCTACCTGCGCGACTTCGCAGATGCCGGGGCCGACGGCCTGACCGTGCATGTCGAGGCCACGCCCCACATCCACCGCGCCGTGCAGCAGATCCGCGAGCTGGGCAAGAAGGCAGGCGTCACTCTGAATCCTGGCACGCCGCTGGAGGCCGTGCGTCCCGTGCTGGCCGACGTCGATCTGGTACTGGTCATGAGCGTGAACCCCGGCTTCGGCGGCCAGAAGTTCATCCCACAGAGCCTCGACCGCATCCGTACGCTGCGCCGCTGGCTCGACGAGCTGGGCAGCCCGGCAGAACTTCAGGTGGACGGTGGGGTCAGCCCCACGAATGCCCGCGCGGTGGTGAATGCCGGAGCCACCTGCCTGGTCGCCGGCAGCGCCGTGTTCGGCTCGGACGGGGCGGCGGCGGGCCTGGAACGCCTGCGTGAGGCCCTGAAATGAGGCACCCTTGAGACTCCGCGTCGATCTGCTCCCACACGGGACGTACCCGGACGTCGTCATGGTCATCGACGTGCTGCGGGCCACCACGACCGCGATCACGTATCTGGAACGTGGCGCGGACGCGCTGCTGCTGACCGCGACCCCGGACGTGGCGCTGCACCTCAGGCTGGAGGGCGGCGGCAGGTATGTCCTGGGTGGGGAACGGGGCGGCCTGCCCATCCCCGGCTTCGACTTCGGCAACAGCCCGGTCGAGGCGTCGGCACAGAATTTCACCGGGCGTATGGTCGTGATGAACACCACCAACGGAACCGGGGCCGCGCACACGGCCGCGCAGACCGGCAAGCACGTCTTTCTGGCGGCCCTCACGAACGCACATGCCGCCGCCCGCCGGGCCCGTGCCACCGCCACCGAGGAGATCGCCATCGTGTGTGCCGGCACCGATGAGCGTGTGGGTCTGGAGGACGTGTATGCCGCCGGGGTGCTGGCCGAGTATCTCCTCGCCATGGGGGAATTCAGCATCGACGACGGCGCGCGCATCGCCCTGACCGTGCGGCGCAACGGCGGCAATCCGCTGGAGGCGCTGGGCAGCAGCGGTCACGGCCAGCACCTGGCCCGCCTGGGCCTGGGCGAGGACGTCCGGGCGGCGGCGGGCCTGAGCACCAGCACCCTGGTGCCCACCCTGGTGCCCGGCGACGACGTGCCCACCGGAACCCTGCGCTTCCTGGCGGGCTGAGCCCCGGCTCACATGGCCGCTCCCTACACTGGGGCATGATCCGCACCGGTCTGGCCATCCTGACGCTGCTCGCGGGCAGCGCCCACGCCGCCACGTTCACAGACACGAAGAACGGCTTCACCGTCACGGCCCCGGCCGGGTGGGAGCAGGTACCGTACGCCGGCACCGCCGTCGTGTACATGAGCCCCCGGCGCGTGGCGGGCTTCGGCCCGAACATCAACGTCATCGTGCAGACGGTGCCGGCGGGACTCACGCAGGCGCAGTTCCACGCCAGCAGCCTCGCCCAGATCCGGAAGTACGTCACCGGTGGCAAGGTCATCCAGTCCCGCGCGGTCACGCTGGGCGGCCGGCCCGCGAACGAGGTCGTCTACACCGGGCGGCAGGGCGAGTTCAGCCTGTATTTCATTGCGGTGTACGCGGTCAAGGGCACGCGGGCGTACATCGTGACCGGCACGACCGTCCTGGGACAGCAGGGCACCATGGCCCAGACGACCCGCGCGTTTGCCTCCAGCCTGAAGATCACCCGGTAGGGGAGGGCGGCATGTGCGCCGCCGCGCCGAGCGGTGGTGGGTAGCATGAAGAAGCGATGAACGCCACCCAGCCTGACCTGCCGAGCCTGTTGCGGAACCGTGACGTGCGCGCCGTCCACGAGCATCTGACCGATGTCCAGGCGCGGTTCGAGGCCGGGCAGCTCCATGAACGTGATCTGCTGGCCGCCGTCCAGCCCTTCTTCTCCTCTGACCTCACCCTGGCCGAGGGCTTCCGGCAGTGGATGGACGAGTTTCCCGGCGACTACGCGGCCCATGTGTCGATGGCGGCGTGGTTCCTGGGCCGTGGGTGGGAGGCCCGGGGGCAGGCCACGTCGAATCTGGTCAGTGACCAGGGCCGGCGGGCGCTGGTGCAGTTCCTGACCCAGGCCGACGGCTGTGCCCGGCACGCCACCACCCTGACGGACAATCCGCTGGCGGCGTGGAGCGTGGTGGGGCAGGCCAGCAACACGCAGGGCTGTCAGCTGACGCTGGACGACGTGCAGCGGCAGGCGTATCCAGACTGGTTCCTGCAGGGAACCGGGGCCAATCCGACCAGCCTGCACCTGCGGCGGTTGATGCTCCTGCACCTGCGCACCGAGTGGGGCGGCAGCGAGGAGCACATGCTGACCTTCGTGCGCCAGCAGCAGGACGCCCGGCTGCTGTCCGACACGGATGTCCAGCGGCTGTGGGCCGAGTTCCACTCGCGCGTCTCACACCACGCGATGCACTTTGCCGGCGACCCGGCGAAGGCCGTGGAACGCGCCCGGATGGCCGCCGACCTGGATCCGGCCGAGGCGGAGCAGCTGTTCATCGCCCTGACCGGTGCAGACGCTCCCACGTCCGACCGACTGGACGCCCTCAGGCGCTACCTGACGGCCGCCGAACAGGATCGTGCCATCACGCCACACGGCAATTTCGCGTGGGCCCTGCACTACAGCGGCGACTGGGCGCAGAGCGAGGTGCCGCGTATCGGGGCATTGCTGACCCGTGCCGCGAACGCCGGCGATCCCGACTCGGCTGTGATGCTCGGAAGGCTGCAGGTGACTCACGCCAACTGGCGGCTACCGGACGCGCTGCCGCTGCTTAAGATGGCGCGTGACCGGGGCCACACCGAGGCCGCCGAGACCATCGTGCATCTTCGCGGCCTCATTCCCAACCCGACGGCATCGGACACCGCCCAGAAGCGCGACGACATCCTCAAGGCCGCGAACCTGCTGAGCGCCCAGATGAGCTGGGAGGTCTACCGGCACTTCGCTGACTACGAACAGCAGTTCAGCCTGGAGCCCCGCCAGCGGTTCCTGTACCTGCACCGGGCTGCAGACGCCGGCGAGAACGATGCCCGCTATGAACTGTCCCAGCAGCTCCGGGCGGGACACGTCGAACTGGGCGATGACGGCGTTCTGAGGCCCGTCGACACCGCCCCGCTCCAGGACAGCCTGGACTACGCGAAACACCTCCTCGAACGTGCGGCGGGGAGCGGCCACACGCCGGCCAGGGCCCTGATCGGCAGGATGAACGACCGGGACTGGCAGGCCAGGACGGCCCGGCGTCCGAAAGTGAAGCCGGTGGCGGCCAGCTCGTCGACCGTCAGCACGCCGCCTGATCGGAACCTCCGTATTCCCTGGGTCGTCCTGGCCGTGCTGGCCTTCGGCATCTTCAGGGGATGCAGCCAGATGGCGACCCCGGCTGCATCCGCTCAACCGCCGGCGCTCGATCAGGAGGTCGCGGAGCGGATCTTCGGCCCGGTGTCGCCCGGATCACCCGGGCGATGAGGGGAACCGGGCGGCCGCCTGTCTGTGAACCGCATCGGCGCTGACCCTTGCACCTCCCCGCACCCGCTACCCTGTTCCGTATGACCGTGTCCGACCTCGTCCTGCCTGAAGTCACGCCCGTCGAGTCCATCGACTTCGCGGCCATTCCCAGTCCGGCCTTCGTGCTGGACGAGTCGCGACTGCGCCGCAACCTGGCCCTGATCCAGCACGTGCAGCGCGAGAGCGGGGCCCAGATCATCGTGGCCTTCAAGGGCTTCTCGATGTGGTCGGCCTTCCCGGTGCTGCGCGAGTATGGCATCACGGGCGCGACGGCCAGCAGCCTGAACGAGGCGATCCTGGCAAAAGAGGAGATGCAGGGCGAGGTGCACGTGTACGCGCCGGCCTACAGCGCCGAGGACTTCCCGCGCATCCTGGAACTGGCCGACCATCTGGTCTTCAATTCCTTCTCGCAGTGGGCCCGCTTCCGCCCGCAGGTCGAGGCCGCGCGGGCCGCCGGGAAGACCGTCCACGTGGGCATCCGCGTGAATCCCGAGTACGCCGAGGTCGAGACGGATCTGTACAACCCGGCCGGGCCGTATTCGCGCCTGGGCGTGACCCGCCGCGAGTTCCGGGACGACCTTCTGGACGGTGTGGACGGCCTGCACTTCCACACCCTGTGCGAGAAGGACAGCGACACGCTGGAGCGCACGCTGGAGGTGCTCGAGCGGAACTTCGGAGAGTTCCTGCCGCGCATGCAATGGGTCAACTTCGGCGGCGGGCACCTGATGACCCGAGAGGGCTACGACCTCCCGCGCCTGATCCGCGTGGTGAGGGCCTTCCGCGAGAAGTGGGGGGTACACGTGATCCTGGAACCCGGCAGCGCCTTCGGGTGGCAGACCGGCTGGCTGGTCAGCAGCGTGCTGGACGTGGTGCACAACGTCAAGGACGCCGCGCTGCTCGACGTGTCGGTCTCGGCCCACATGCCCGACGTGCTGGAGATGCCGTACCGGCCGCGCATCCTGGGGGCGGGCGATCCGCCGGAGCTGGATCACCACCGCGAGACGGACTCGGGCGTGGGCGGCCACCCGTACCTGATCGGCGGCACCACCTGCCTGGCAGGCGACGTCGTGGGGGAATACGTGTTCGACCGCCCGCTGGACGTGGGTGACCGCGTGGTCTTTGACGACATGATCCATTACACGATGGTCAAGACGACGTTCTTCAACGGCGTGAAGCACCCGGACATCGGGATCCTGCATCCGGACGGCGCGTACGAGCGCGTGAAGACCTTCGGCTACGAGGAATTCCGGGCCAAGCTGAGCTGATATCGAGTGCGGCTGAACCGCTCACATTGGAGCGGTTCAGCCCGGGCGGAGCGAGGAGTAGCGGAGCCGTGTCGCGCGGGATGGAGAAACATCCGGTGCCGCTCTGGAGGGGTCAGAAGGGAGCGCCTCACCGCCGAGGCTCAGGAACTCCGCGTCCCGGCGAGGCGTTCGAGGCGTTGCAGGAAGGCCACCAGCCGGCTGGCCACCGCCGGCGAGAAGCGGTTGCCGCCCATGTGTGCTCCGCTGAGGGTCACCACGTCGCTCACGCCGGGCTGGGCGTAGCTGCTCAGGCGCTGGGCATTGATGGCGGCCGGCACGACCTTGTCGTCCGGGCTGCTCACGATGAACAGCGGCAGGGGCGGCACCAGGGCGGTCAGGTGCAGCGGATCGTACTGGGCGACCCGCGAGTGATCGACGTTGTACGCCGCCCTGATCTCAGATCGGCGCGACGGCGCGGAGGCCCACGCGCCGCTCAGGCTCACCCACGCGTCGATCAGCGCGACGCCGCGCACCTCGTAGGGGGCTCCGGGCAGGGCACTGCGCAGGGCCAGCAGGCCACCCATGCTCAGGCCCAGGGCATACGTGCGGCCGTTCCATGGATACGTGCGGACGGCCGCGAGGTGAGCGGCGGCCGACGTGTACAGGGCGCTGGCGCTGCCCCAGCTGTTCGGGCCGCCGTCGCCGCTCAGCAGCACCGCGAAGTTCGCATTCAGCAGGGCACTGAGCAGGACATTCACCTGGGGGCTGTCTCGCAGGCGTTCGGCAGTCTGGGCGCGTGGGTGCGACACGATGACCAGCGGGCACGGCCGCGCGGCACACGCTGCCGGCACCCGCAGGTACGAGGCGCCCCCAGCCGTGTTCTGGCGGATCCAGCGGTCGACCGTGAGCGGTGCGGCGCCGGCATCCCCCGGGCCCACGCTGCCCATGAACACGCTTCCGATCAGCAGCGCAGCCCACCGCGCCCGGCATCGGCGGACTCGCACGGCTGTGGATGGGCGCTGCAGTGAACCAGGGCGTGGTGAAGTCTGCCCACCAGGGGGCGTCGTGATCCGGAGTGGTCGGTGGGGCACCGCATCACCTCCCGAACAGCAGCAGACTGACCGGCGTCCGCCGCAGTGCGTGGGCCAGCAGCGCCGGCACGACGATCGCCACCACCAGATACGCGAGCAGGGTGGCGATCACCTGCGCGTCGGAGCCGCTTGGCGGCTGCCAGCGTTCCAGGAACTGCAGCACGGCCGGATGCAGCAGGTAGACCTGCAGGCTCACGATCCCCAGGCTGGCGAGCGCCCGCTGTCCCGGGCCGGGCCGCAGTTGCATGCGCCATACCAGCCCCAGCAGATTGAGGGCGACCAGCGTGGTATACGCCCACGACAGCGCGTCGAACAGCACCGGGGTCGCGCGGCCGGTGCGCAGGTATTTCAGGGCCTCGGGCAGATAGATGGCGAACACCGAGAGCATCAGGGCGATCAGCGCCCAGCGGTGATCACGCCACCACTGCGGGAATTCCCGCAGCCGCGCCCCCACCGCCACCCCCAGCAGCAGCGGCAGGACGTACCACAGGACGCTGCTGGTCGGGTACTGCAGCTGCAGCACCTCCCGGTTCAGGAAGTAGATCCCGATCTGCAGGGGAATGCCGACCATCAGCGTATCCACGATGCGGGGCCGTCGCCGGGCGACCAGCACCAGCAGCGGCAACACCGCGTAGACCTCCAGCGCGATCAGCAGGAAGTACAGGTGGAAACTGGCCTTGCCGTACAGCAGCCACGACCGCCACTGTTCCGGATCCGTGATGGACTGTGGACTGCGCTGCTCCGTCCACACGTACCACAGCGCATACAGCACGGTCCACAGCACATAGGGCCACGCCGCCCGCATCGTGCGGCGCAGGGCGTAGCGCCGCAGGTTGTAGCGGCGCAGCAGGCTGCGGGTCAACACCAGTGCCGACAGGAACACGAAGGCCGGCACCGCGAAGTGCAGCGTGCGGTTCAGGATCTCTGCAGCGACATACGGCCCGCTGCCGGGATCGAGGTGCCGCAGCGCCACCCCCGTCGAGTGGTGGATGATGACCTCGAGGATCGTGATCCCCCGGAAAGTGTCCACGCTGGCCCGCGCCGATGGCCTCCGGCGGGGTGGACGGGCCGGCACCGTGGTCGGCTCGGGGGTCGGAGCGCTCAGCGGGCGGCCCAGTGGGTGAACCGTCACGTCAGCCCCTCCCGCGGACCTCGAACCCCCGGTCGCGCAGCAGGGTAGCGGCCCGCTGCACCTCCTCGGGGCTCTCCAGGCCCAGACGCAGGGCCCCGCCCTCCTCGCGGATGGCGAGCACCTCGATGTCCTTGATGTTCACGCCCTCGGCGCCGAGCAGCTGCGTGACCGCGCCGATCTGGTTGGGCCGGTCCGGCACCGCCACGACCAGATCGTATTTGGCGGGCAGCAGGCTGCGCCGCACGACCGGCAGGCTGTCGCGGGTGCGTTTGCCCTCGTGCGCGGCGGCCAGCAGTTCCTCGGGGTCGTCCAGATCGGCTTCCAGGCGCTCGAGCTGCTTGCGGAAGCGGGTCAGGGCACTCTTCAGGGCATCTCTGTTCTCGACGACCATGTCGCGGCTCATGCGCGGATCGCCGCTCGCCACGCGGGTCAGGTCGCGGAAGCCCCCGGCGGCCAGCAGGCTCAGGCGCTCGTCCCGCGCGACCAGATGCGTCAGGGCCAGACTGGCCAGGTAGGGCAGGTGGCTGATCGTGGCGACCAGCGCGTCGTGCGCGTCGGGCGGCATGACGACCGGCGCGGCCCCCAGGTGCTCGACCAACAGCCGGGCGCGGCTCAGGGCGGTCAGGGGCGTGGACTCGGTGGGGGTCAGCACCCACACGGCATTTTCCAGCAGCGACGCACTGGCGTGGGCCACGCCGCCCCGCTCGCTGCCCGCCATGGGGTGCCCGGCCACGAACGACCGCACGCCCAGCCGCTCCATCTCGGCCGCGATGCCGCTCTTCACGCTGCCCACGTCCATGACCAGTGCGGCCGGGTTCAGGAACGGGGCGAGGTCGCGGGCCAGCGGCGCGAGCGCCCGCATCGGCGCGGCCAGGATGACCAGATCCACCTCGCGCAGCCACTCGCCGGGGGCGGCCCGCACCTCGTCGATCACGCCCAGCGCCTCGGCCTCGCGCAGCACGTCCATGCTGGCGTCCAGCCCGATCACGCGCCGGGCCAGGAAGCGCTGGCGCAGGCCCAGCGCCACGCTCCCGCCGATCAGTCCCACGCCGGCCACCACGGCGGTTCCGAACAGCGGGGCGGGCGTCACGGGGGTGGCGTCGGCGGTCATGACCGCGAGGCTACCACGGCATTTCTTCTCACTTTCTCGCAGGTCAGACACGTGCCGCGAACCGCTCCCCGGGGGCTGTCCATCCGGCACGGCCAGCCGGGACGGCGGCGCGGCCCACCCTGCTAGAGTCCCTGTCGTGCCCGGCCCTGACGTCCTGCTGTACGGTGTGCCCCTCGCGTTCCTGGCCGGATTCATTGATGCCGTCGCGGGGGGCGGCGGCACCATCACGCTGCCCACCCTGTTCCTGATGGGCCTGACCCCGCCCCAGGTCGTCGCTACCAACAAGCTGCTGGCGATCTTCGGCTCGGGCAGTGCCACGGTGCAGTACGCCCGGAAGGGGCATATCGAGTGGCCGCTGGTCGGCCGGCTGGTGCCGCTGGCGCTGGCGGGCAGCGCCCTGGGCGCGTATCTGGTGAACTTCATCGACCCGGACTCGTTCCGCACGCTGGTCGCCGTGGTGATCCTGGGCGTGGGTATCCTGGTGCTGCTCAACAAACGCCTCGGGCTGGACGACCGCTACCCCGGCCTGACCGCGCGCGTGCTCGCGCTGACCCTGCCCGGTGCGCTGGTCATCGGGATGTACGACGGCTTCCTGGGGCCGGGCACGGGCACCTTCCTGATGTTCCTGTTCGCGCTGGCGGGCTTCAACCTCGTGCGGGCCAGTGGCAACGCCCGCGCGATCAACTTCGCCACCAACCTGGGCGCCTTCGTCTTCTTCCTGATCGGCGGGCAGATGGTGTGGTGGATCGGCCTCCCGATGGGCGTGGCGAACGCCCTGGGCGCCGCCGTAGGTGCCCGCATGGCGATGCTGCGCGGCAGCGCCTTCGTGAAGTGGATGTACGGCGGGATCGTCGTGCTCGTCGCGGCGCGGCTGCTGCTGGCGTAGGGGCATGAACCTTTCCAAAAGTCACGCCGTTCCTGGCCGCCCATCTGCCGAACGCCGACAATGGAGGCATGACCCAGACCACCAGCCCGGCGAGCGATTCCACCACCTCCAGCACGCAGCAGGCCATCCTGGCGGGGGGCTGCTTCTGGTGTACCGAGGCCGTGATGAAGGACGTGCGCGGCGTGACCCGCGTGGAGAGCGGCTACATCGGCGGCCACACCGAGACGCCCGACTACCGCAGCGTGTGCAGCGGCACCACCGGCCACGCCGAGGCGGTGCGGGTGACCTTCGACCCCGCGCAGGTCAGTTTCCGTGACCTGCTGGGGCTGTTCTTCGCCACCCACGATCCCACGACCCTGAACCGCCAGGGGGCCGACACCGGTACCCAGTACCGCAGCGCGGTCTTCCCGCTGAGCGCCGAGCAGGAGCGCGAGACCCGCGAGGTCATCGCGGATCTGGAGAAGGAGACCGTGTTCGACCGGCCCATCGTCACGTCCATCGAGCCGGCCACGACCTTCCATGTCGCGGAGGCCTACCATCAGGACTACTACGCCCGCAATCCGGGCCAGGGCTACTGCATGGCGGTCATCGCGCCGAAGGTCGCCAAGCTCCGCAAGTACTACGGCGACAAGCTGCGGGCATAGGCTCCGTGCAGGACAGGAGAGGGGCGCGGTAGGGCGTCCCTCTTCGTTGGTTCGGCAGGCCTAGTTCAGCTCTGCGAGCCGCTCCTCGACCTCCTGGCGCAGGCGGATGCCCAGCGGGTGTTCCAGCAGCAGGGTCAGGAACTCGCGGGAGGGGGCGCGGTCGTACCACAGGTCGAAGGTGTCGCCCACGGTGGGAGCACCGGCCGCCGGGTGGTACGTGACCATGTCGCCGGCTCCGATGCTGCCGCCGCGCAGCACGCGGGTGTACGCTCCCGGACGCCGCATGCGGGCAAAGCGCTTCACGAACTGAGGATCGCCCATGTTCGCCGCCAGGGTCGCGCAGGGGATGCGCGGAGCCGTGACCTCCAGCAGGAGGCCGGTTCCGCCGCCGGGCGCGTGGAACTCCAGGCGATCCCCGATCCCGAGTGCCGCCGATTCCAGGCCGTCCAGCACCACGTTTTCCCCGAAGGCGCCGGGTTCGGGAGGCTCACCCAGGGCCTCCGTCCACGCGTCCAGATCCGGCGTGGTGTACACGTACACCGCCTGATCGGGGCCGCCGTGGTGTTTCACGTTCAGGACGTGGTCGTTGTCCAGACCGCCGGCCGTGACGGTCACGCGCCCTGGCTGCGGCTGCTTGCGGATGCCGGTGGTGATGATCCGTCTGCCCACCGTAAGCGGGGTTGATTGCGCGACGAGCACCGAGTGAACCCGCACCGGACGTGACCCGTTCATGCCACGAGGCTAGCAGGCCATCCACGTGGCGAAAGCCTAAAGAGTGGCGTACACGCCCGACGGGCTGCGTCACTAGGCTCAGTGGGTGCTCCGTTCCGTCCTGCTGCTGCTCCTGCTCATGGCGGGATCCGTGGCACCGGGAGAGGAGCCGGCCCCGGCGCTCACGGGGCCATCCGAGACGGGGATCGTGCGGACGCTGGAGGTCGGGGCACTGACCTTCCTGCGCTCGCCGCTGCCGCCGATGCCGGCGCTGGAACTCGACGGCCTGGGCTCGGCCGTGCCGTGCCCGCCGCCGACTGCGCCACTGGACCGCGTGCTGTACGACAGCCTGGCCGGTCGCGGCGCAGCCCTGAGCTGCGGCAACTCGTTCGCCGGCCTGCTCAGCTTCCCCCAGGACGAGGCCGGGGTCTCGCCGCAGCCGACCTCGGCGCTGGGCGGATTCGAGGCCGTGGCCGAGACGATCCGCGCGGCGAGAGACGAGGTGCTGCTTGCCACCATGATCTGGGATGACGGCGTGGGCTCGCCGGGCGCGCTGCTGGCGGGCGCGATCGCCGACCTGCGCCGCGACCTGCAGCAGCATCCGGAGCGGCACCCGCACGGGGTCACGGTGCGGCTCCTGCTGGGCAATTCCATCCGCATGGATCGCCTGACCGATCCGACCGCCTCGGCGTTCTCGGCGGCGCAGCATCTGCTCGCGGCGGGGGTGCCGCTGGGCAGCGATGACGTGCCGGGCTGGCGCCTCGAACTTGCGAACTACCGGTACACGTATCCGCACAACCACATGAAACTGCTGGTCGTGGATCGCCAGGAGGTGCTCGCGGGCGGCAACAACGTGAGCTGGTTCCACGTGCCGGCGAGGACGCCGGGTGGGCTGGGCCTGCGCGATCTGGCGCTGCGGGTGCGTGGCCCGGTCGCCCGCCACGCGGTCGCCGCCTTCCGGGACGCGTGGCACGCCTCGCGGCTCCTGACCTGTCCGGATGTGTCCGTGGCCGGCGCATCCGTCCGCGACTGCGCGCTGGCTGCCTCGACACCCCCGGTTCCGCTGCTGTGGGCCGGGCCGCCCCCGGTCGCGGGCACGGCCCGCGTGTTCGGCCTGTACCGCCGCCCCGGTGAGGAGGACGCCGACGGAGCCCTGGTGCGGCTGCTCTCGGCCGCCACCTCCGAGATCGATCTGCTGCAGTCGCAGGTGAGCGGCACCCCCGCGTGTACCCTGAGCGCCCTGGCCCCCGGCGGCTGCCCCGCTCCGCAGGCCATGCTGCCGGTGTGGCAGGCGATCCTGACGGCCGTGCAGGAACGCGGCGTGCGCGTGCGGATGGTGCTCGACCACGATCCGGTGCTGCAGCTGGAGACCCTGGCGCTGCTGGGCGGCCTGCGTGCCCGGCTGGCCCCGCTGGGCCTCGCGGATCACGTGCAGGCCCGCTGGTTCGGCCCCGCCGAGGGGCAGCACACGAAGATGATCGTGGTCGACGGCCAGATGCTGGTGGTGGGCAGCCCGAACCTGCAGTTCGCGTCGTTCGGGCCGGGTGGCATGAGCGAGTACGCGCTCGCGACCAGCGACCCGGACGCAACCGCCCGGGCGCGGACGCTGTTCGGGTTCGAGTGGGCGCGCGCTGCGCCGGTGGTGCTGCCGTACTGGCTGCGCGTGACCGACGCGCCGCCGGCCCCATGGGCTGCTCCGGCACCGTGACGTCCGCCCCGGCCCGGTTGTCCCGGTCATGCTGAAATAGGGGCATGAACGCTGCCCGCTCGCCCGACGCACCGTCGACCCCGGAGGACGACCGCTGGGGTGTTCCGGCCGCTGCCGGGCGCTGGCCCACCCTGGCCGTCCTGGTCGCCCTGTATGCCGTGAGCATCACGCCTTTCGTGGGCAGCCTGCTGCGCGGGCAGGCCACGAACGTGGGAAGCAGCGTGCTGACCGCGTGCGCCTCGGCGCTGCTGCTGGGGCTGGTGTGGCGCGGGCACGTGTGGGCATGGCGCTTCACGGTGGGTCTCAGCATGGTCGCGGGCCTGCTGGTGTTCGTGGTGGGGATGCTGGCCGCCACGGCTGGCCCCGCCGGGTGGGTGGTCAGCGGCGCGGGCCTGTCGTACCTGCTCCTGGGCACCGCCCTGGTCGGCACGCCCGTGATCCGCGCATTTCTGGACAGCCGCTGGTCGGCGCGGCGGGGTCGACGGTCGTGACTGCTGGCCGCCGCTTCACGGTGCAGGGCACGAACAGTGCCTTCACGTGTGCCCACTGCGGCGCCGAGGTCGCTCCCCTGCGCAACGGCAGTGTCCGCAACCACTGCCCACACTGCCTGCACAGCCTGCACGTGGATGTGCTGCCCGGCGACCGCGCCAGCACGTGCCACGGGCTGCTGGTGCCGGTCGCGGTCGAGCAGAGCGGCAAGAAGGGCTGGGTGCTGGTGCACCGCTGCGCCCGCTGCGGTCATGTGGGCCGCAACCGCGCTGCCCTGGACGACCCCGCGCAGCCCGACGACTGGGACGCGCTGGTCGCCGTGAGTGCCCGGCCACCCATCTGAACGCCGCCGGCTGACCGGGGAAGCGGGGGCGGTATCCTGCCCACATGGCTCTGTGGGTGCTCTTCGGTTTTATCGTGCTCAGCGCGACGTCCATCCTGCTGCTCACCCGGGGGCCGCTGCGTGCGACCCCGAGTGTCCGACCGCTGCGGATCGTGGCGGCCGTCCAGTACGCCTGCGCCATCGTCCTGGCCGGGGCCCGTCTGACGGGCGCGGCGTGAGTGCCGGCCGCGGCGGCCCGCAGCTGATCGATCTGCACTTCGAGCAGACACCGGGTGTGATCGCGTCCTACGTGTTCGACACCGGGGATGGCCTCACGGTCGTCGATCCCGGCCCGACGAGTACCCTGGCAGCGCTCGACACCGGCCTGGGTGGTATGGGGGCCAGCGTGGACGACGTCCGGCATGTCCTGCTGACCCACATCCACTTCGACCACGCGGGGGCGGCCGGGACGCTGCTGGCGCGGGTGCCGGCGGCCCGTGCGTATGTCCACGAACGCGGCGCACCGCATCTGGCCAGTCCGGAGCGTCTGTACGCCAGCGCCCGGCAGATCTACGGCGAGCACATGGAGCGCCTGTGGGGCGAGATGCGGCCCATCGATCCGGCCCGGCTGACGGTGCTGGCGGGCGGCGAGACGCTGGCCCTGGGCTCGCGTGCGGTGCAGGTGACATACACGCCCGGCCACGCCTCGCACCATGTCACCTACCAGGACGGGCCAGACCTGTACGCGGGCGACGTCGCCGGAGTGCGTCTCTCGACCGCGCAGACACCACGGGCACCGACGCCGCCACCGGACATCGATCTGGAGGTGTGGCGCGCCAGCGTGGACACCCTGCGCGGCCAGGACGCCGGGCGGGTGCACCTCGCCCATTTCGGGTCGTATGAGGCCACTGGCGCACACTGGGACGGCCTGCTGGCTGCCATGGACACCGACGCCGCCCTCGTCCGCGCCGGGCTGGAGGCCGGGCAGGCCTACGACGCCATCGCGGCCACCTTCACGGCCGCCACGCTGGACGCCCTGGCCGCCGAGGATCCCGCCCTGCCCGCCCGCTATGAGTTCGCGTGCCCGCCGTGGATGAGCGTGCAGGGCCTGATGCGTTACTGGCAGCGCCGCGCGGCCCGCGCCCAGGCGGGGGGCGCGTGATGCGCGTGCTGGTCGTCGGTGGTGGCGGGCGTGAGCACGCGATCGTCCACGCGTGTGCCCGCAGCGGCCACGAGGTGCTGTGCACGCCGGGCAATCCGGGCATCGCTCAGCTGGCCCGCGTTGTGGACAGCGCGCAGGATGCACGCTCCATCGCCAGCCTCGCGCAGCGCGAGAGCGTGGATGTCGTGATCGTCGGCCCCGAGGCGTACCTCGCGGCGGGCGTGGTGGATGCGTGCCGCGAGGTCGGCATCCCCGCGTTCGGCCCGACCCGGGCCGCGAGCCGCCTGGAAGGAGACAAGGCGTGGAGCAAGGCGTTCATGCTGCGCCACGGCATCCCGACCGCGCAGCATGTCGCCTTCAGCGCTCTCGGCGACGCCCTGGATCACGTCCAGAGCCTCCCGGTGCCCATCGTGGTCAAGGACGCGGGGCTGCGGGCGGGCAAGGGCGTGACCATCGCCCACTCGGTCGACGAGGCCCGGGAGGCGCTGCGGGAGATCTTCACCCAGGAGGGGGCCCAGGCGGTCGTCGAGGACTTCATGACCGGACAGGAGGTCACCGTACTGGCGATCTGCGACGGCGAGCGCTACGCCCTGACCCCGCCCAGCCAGGATCACAAGACCATCTTCGACGGCGACACCGGCCCCATGACCGGCGGCATGGGCGTGATCTGTCCCTTCCCCGTGGACGACGCCAGCATGGAAGTCATCTGCCGCGAGATCGTCGAGCCCACCCTGGCCGGCATGCGTGCCGAGGGCCTGGAGTACCGGGGCGTGCTCTACGCCGGCCTGATGCTCACGCCCACGGGCCCGAAGGTCGTGGAATTCAACGCCCGCTTCGGCGACCCCGAGGCCGAGGCCGTGCTGCCGCTGCTCACCTCGGATCTCGGGCAGCATGCGCTGGACGCGGCCCGTGGCCAGCTCGACCCGGCCACCGTGACCTTCCGTCCCGGCGCCAGCGCGACCATCATCCTGGCGGCACCGGGCTATCCCGGTGATCCGGTGAAGGGCATCGACCTGACGCTGCCGCCCGTGTCGGATGGAGAGGTGATCTATCACGCCGGCACGCGCCTGGGCCCGGCCGGCCTGGAGTCGAACGGTGGCCGCGTGCTGGCCGTGACCGCCACCGCCCCCACCCTGGCCCGTGCCCTGGGCGCGGCCTACACTCTGGCAGACCGGGTGGACTTTCCCGGAGCCCAGCGGCGTACGGACATCGGTGGGCGCATCGGCGTCGTGCCGGAACCGGCGTGACCGGCGTTTGACCCGGCTGCGCGGGCACGGTAGCATCCCAGACCGTGACCTGCGTGGTCGCACCGGCCGGTGTGGCGGAATGGTAGACGCACTCGACTCAAAATCGAGCGGGAGACCGTAGGGGTTCGAGTCCCCTCACCGGCACCACAGCACACCCCCCGTCCTGGACGGGGGTTTTAATCCTCGGGGCCCTGGCGCTCGGCCGGCAGCGGGCGGGACTCGGTGTCCGGTCGACGGTGATCCCAGTCACCGTGCTCCCCTCCACTGCTCCGACCCGTCAGTCTGGGGTCTTCGGATCGTCTCCCTCAGCAAGGCGTTCCGACGAGGTGGCGGGTTCCAGCGCATCCGCGTCTTCCGGCACGGGCTCGCCAGCTCCGGGCTCAGGGTGGGCGCCGCGTCCGGGCACGGCCTCCAGGGCGGTGGCGTCCTTGTCCGTCAGGGCGGTGCCGAGACTGGGGTCATCCGTGTGGCGGGTCATGCCCCAGCGTGCCTCCCCGGTGTGGCGGCCCGATGAGAGAGGCGTCAAGATCCGGGTCTGGACACCGGTGAGCGCCCGATCACGGGTTGATCACGGGGCGGCGTGCATCCTGGCACCATGACGAGGTTCAGACGATTCCTGCTCTGGTGTTCCGGACGGCCCCTGTGGATGGGGCTGGCGACCCTGGCAGACGCCGAGGGCGCCGAGTAGAGCCGTCCCGCGGTCTGGGACAGCCACGCGGCCAGGCCGGTGCGCGGGCCGGACTGCCTCGTGGTTCCTCCCCATCCGGAGGATTACGACAGGACTGAACTGGCGAACGCCGGGTGTGTATACTTCCGGGTGCATCAGTGCTGCCGGTCGATCCGGCGGGATGTCCGGGCGCCCGCGCGCCCCGTCCGACCACCGATCTGACCCTCCACGACCCCAGCGGCCGAGCGCCGTGTTCCGAGGCCTGCCATGACCCTGATTCTGAATCTGTTTCTCGTGCTCTTCGCCATCACCTGCCTGGCACTGGTGTTCTTCGTGCTGCTGCAGGTGCCCAAGCAGGCCGGACTGTCGGCCAGCATGGCGTCCGGTGGGTCGCTGCTGGGCGGCCGCGGGGTCGAGGGGGGGCTGGTGCGCGTGACCAGTGTCCTGGGCGGCCTGTTCATGCTCCTGGCGATCCTGATCTCGTTCATCTCCCGCTGAATCACCATCCGTTCCCTTCGGCCGCGCCACTGGGTGCGGCCGAATGTTTGATGCCATGAGAGCCTGACCGGTCAGTTGGCTGGGCTTCTGGAGAGCCAGCACGGTTCTGAATTGGCACACTCCACTCACCATTAGATAAAACTGTGAAACTGGGATACATCTCATTAGTGTACCTTAATTATTTTGAATTGATAACTGACTGGGAGATTCGCCTTACGGGCGTAAGCTGATCGGATTTCTTGATTAGAAAATTACGCACAATTCAAAAGGAACCCTTGACCTAACCTAGGCCGATCCATATATTGATCGCGCAGGAAACAGCACCCCTTGATCCAATCGCCCGCCAGTGACTCGCTGAACGGGTTCCTGTAGGACTTCGGAGGTTCCCATGAAGAAAGCCCTGACCCTCGCTCTGGCCCTGATGGGCACGAGTGCCTTTGCTGCTCCGTTTGTCTACCCGGCAGCGTGGACTGCCGAGCAGAACACCGCCAACAAGCGTGGCGGCGAGTTCCGCGACTACACGATCAGCGATTTCAAGACCTTCAACCCCTTCACCAGCGCCGAGGCGACCAGCATCCCGCTGACCATGGGTGCCGGAGCTGGCCTGTTCACGCAGGATCCCCGCAACGACGAGTTCATCCCGAAGATGGCTGATGGCCCCGCCACGGTCAGCAACAACGGAAAGCGTTTCGTGGTCAAGATCCGTCAGGGCATGAAGTTCAGCGACGGCCAGGAAATTACGGCTGACGACTGGGTGACCACCTTTAAGATCCACACGGACGACAAGGTCGGCAGCAACTCCTACGACTCGTTCTTCCTGAACGACAAGCCGATCACGGTCAAGAAGATCAACACCTACACCGTGCAGTTCGACTTCCCCGCCGTGAGCGCCACCGCCTACGCCACCATGAGCTACACCCCCTGGCCCGACCACGTGTTCGGCGCCGCGTACCGCTCGGGCGGCGCAGAGGGCGTGAAGAAGCTGTGGGGTCTGGGTACCGCTCCGGCACAGATCGTGTCGCCGGGCATGTGGGTGCTCTCCAGCTACCGCGCCGGTGAACGTGCGGTGCTGTCGGCCAACAAGAGCTACGGTGACTGGAACAAGGACAGCCGTGGTCAGGCCCTGCCGTACCTCGCCACCTACTCCTACCGCATCGTGGCGGATCTGAACGCCGCCCTGGCCGCGTACCTGGCCGGGCAGCTCGACGCCTACGGCCCGCGCAATGCCGACGACCTCGCCCAGATCAAGCGGGCCATCGACGGCGGTAACCTCAAGGCCTACCTCAAGGCGAACGTGAGCCCGCAGGCGTCCAGCCAGTGGATCACCTTCAACTGGAACAAGGCCAGCGACCCCGCCAAACAGAAGCTGTTCCGCGACGTGCGCTTCCGCCGCGCCATGAGCCACATCGCCAACCGTCAGGCGATGGTGCAGCTCGCTCTGGGCGGCCTGGGCCAGGAGACCTACTTCAGCACCTACCCGATCTTCAAGAACCAGATCGACGCAGGCCTGTCCGCCGGCGCGCCGCAGTACAAGTACGATCTGGCCGCCGCAGGCAAGCTCCTGGCGCAGCTGGGCTACACCAAGAAGAACAGCGACGGCTACCTTGTTGACAAGGCCGGCAAGGTGCTGGAGTTTACGCTGAGCACGAACGCCGGGAACACCACCCGCGAGCAGCTGGGCCGCATCTTCGCTGATGAGGCCAAGAAGGCTGGCGTCAAGGTCAACTTCACGCCCATCGATTTCAACACCCTGGTCGGGCAGCTGACCGCCAAGGGCGAAAACCGACCCTTTGACGCGATCCTGCTGGGCCTGTCGGGTGGCGACAACATCTGGTCGTTCGGCAGCAACGTCGTGCCCTGCGGCACCAACCTGCACTCGTACAACAACCCCACCGACGGCAAGTGCGCCACCAGCCAGGAACAGCTCATGACCAAGCTGTTCTACCAGGGTGACGCCGAGCTGAACACGGCCAAGCGCCTCGCCATCGGTGCACAGCTCATGAAGGCCGAAGGCGAACTCCAGCCGGTGATCTATCTCGTCGGCGGGTCCTACCACGTGACCTACAACGAGCGTGTGGGCGGCGAGTACCCGACCAACCTGCAGAACTCCTACTACCTGTCGCGTGATACCGCGCTGACCTTCGTCAAGTAAGCTCCCGCCTCACCCAGCTCCCAGGGGGGTGGTCTGCTCGCGCGGACTGCCCCCCAGCGCATGACCTCCCGGAGTCCCCATGATCCCATTCCTGCTGAGGCGGGTCGTCCAGTCCATTCCGACCCTGCTCCTGGCCAGCGTACTGATCTTCTTCGTGATACAGCTGGCACCCGGTGATTTCCTCACGCCGGCCCGTCTGAACCCCGGCATCAGCGAGCAGCAACTCGCCAACCTCTCTCAGAACTTCGGCCTTGACCGCCCCGTATGGCAGCAGTACCTGCTGTGGATGGGCAACATGCTGCGTGGCGATTTTGGGCTGTCGTTCCAGTACACCCAGCCGGTGCTGGACGTGATCTGGCCGCGCATCGTGAATTCGGTGTGGCTGGTACTGCTGTATATCGTGCTGTTCTATGCCATTGCCATTCCGGTCGGAGTGTTCGGGGCGGTCAAGCAGAATTCGGTGGGCGACAAGGCCGTGAACGTCGTGCTGTACTTCCTGCTGGGCTTTCCCAGCTTCTTCCTGTCGCTGATCGTGATCTACGGCATTCTGCTGCTGCGCAACAAGACAAATATCGACATACCCCTGAACGGCATGACCAGCGACAACTTCGACAGCCTGAATGCGGTTCAGAAGGTGCTGGACGTGCTCAAGCACCTGATTATTCCCGCGCTGGTGCTGGCCGTCACTGACGCCGCTGGGCTGACGCGTGTCATCCGGGGGCAGATGCTGGAGGTCATGCACGCCGACTACATCCGCACCGCGCGGGCCAAAGGCGTGTCAGAGCGTACGGCCATCTGGAAACATACGTTCAGGAACGCCATCGTGCCCATCGTCGCCGGCATCGGTGGCCTTCTGCCGGCGGCCGTCAGCGGCGCGGGCTTCGCCGAGGTCGTGTTCGCATACCCCGGTATCACGCCCATGCTGCTCACTGCCATCAACACATCGGATCTGTACCTTATCGCCGGATTCACGGTGATCGTCACGATCCTGCTGATCGTCGGCAATGCCCTGAGCGACATTCTCCTAGCGGTCGTTGATCCACGCATCAAGGTCGGGTGAGGAGGTGACGACCACCACTCCCAGTACGCCCGTCGCCCGCACCAGCCGCCCCCGTGGGCAGTCGCAGTTCGCCGTCGCGTGGGGCCAGTTCCGGAAGAACCGGCTCGCACAGACCGGCGGCGTGCTGATCATCCTGCTCTACCTGATGGCAATCTTTGCGCCCTTCATCGCGCCAGACGGCCTGTCGAACTACTCGACGAGTAACATCACTAAATTCCACCCGCCCACCCCGGTGCACATCCGCGATCCGCAGACCGGGGCATTCACCCGGCCCTTCGTGTACCAGTACACGCAACAGTTGAACCTGGACACCTTCGTCAACGAGTACAGGCCCACCAACCAGAAGTGCCCCATCTACTTCGGTGTGCGCGGTGATTCCTACAAGATCCTGGGGTTCATTCCCGGATCTCTGCACCTGTTCGGCACCGGCGTGGACGTCCCGACCTGCAAGGTCTACCTGATGGGCGGCGAGGCCCTGGGCCGCGACCTGTTCACGCGCATTCTCTATGCGTCACAGATCAGCCTGACCATCGGTGTGGGCGCGGTCGTGCTGAGCACAATCATCGGGCTGTTCATGGGGGCCATGGCCGCGTTCTTCGGCGGCATAGTAGACACGGTGATCATGCGAATGGTCGAGGTGATCGCCGCAATTCCCTACCTGTTCCTAATCATCCTGCTGCGCTCAATCTTCCCCAAGAACATCAACCCGATCCTGGCGCTATACGTCATCCTGGGCATCCTGGCCTTTATCAGCTGGGGCGGTCTAGCCCGGGTCACGCGGGGGCAACTGCTCAGCGTCCGGGAACTGGATTTTGTCGCAGCGGCAAAGTCTCTGGGTGCGAGCGACAACCGGATCATGATTCGCCACATGCTGCCCACCATGACCACCTACGTGATCGTGGGCCTCAGCCTGGGCATTCCAGCCACGATCCTGACCGAGTCGGGCCTGAGCTTCATCGGCATCGGGGCCGTCGAGCCCTACGTGAGCTGGGGTAGCCTGCTCAGCCAGGCGCAGGAGGGCGGACTTTCCAGCCTGAACTCCCGGCCATGGGTGCTCATTCCGGGTTTCTTCATCGTGTTCACGGTAGGGTGCTTCCAGCTGCTCGGAGACGGCCTGCGCGACGCCTTCGACCCCCGCAAGCGCCAGTAACCAATATTCCAGTATAGGCAATTCGAAATGTATGATGCGTGACGTGCATTTCCCGGAGGAACCATGACCCATCAGGGCGAGACCCTACTGGCCGTGAACGGCCTGAAGACCTACTTCTACACCGACGACGGCGTCGTCAAGAGCGTGGACGGCGTGACCTTCCACATCAAGAAGGGCGAGACGCTGGCGGTGGTGGGGGAATCCGGCTCCGGCAAGTCCGTGACCAGCCTGTCCGTCATGCGCCTGATCGCCATGCCGCCGGGCAAGATCGTCGAGGGCGAGATCCTGTTCACCGGCAAGGACGGCGTGCAGAAGAACCTCGTGACGCTGCCCGAATCCGACATGCGCAAGATCCGGGGCAACGACATCTCCATGATCTTCCAGGAGCCGATGACCTCGCTGAACCCCGTGTATACCGTCGGGGATCAGATTGCCGAGGCCGTGCAGCTGCACCAGGGCAAGAACAAGAAAGAGGCCCTGGGCGTCGCCACCGACATGCTGCGCTTCGTGGGCATCCCTGCCCCGGAGAAGCGCGTGCACGAGTACCCGCACCAGATGTCCGGCGGGATGCGTCAGCGCGTCATGATCGCCATGGCCCTGAGCTGCAACCCCGCCCTGCTGATCGCCGACGAGCCCACCACGGCGCTCGACGTGACCATCCAGGCGCAGATCCTTGATCTCATGCGCAAGCTCCAGACCGACATCGGCATGAGCATCCTGTTCATCACACACAACCTCGGCGTGGTCGCCGAGATGGCCGACCGTGTGGTCGTGATGTACGGCGGTCGTGTGGTCGAGGAGGGCGACGTGGTCGAGATCTTCAAGGCCCCGCGCCATCCGTACACGATGGGCCTGCTGAACTCCATCCCGCGCCCCGGCGAGTACGAGCACATTCCCGGCCAGCCCAAACCCCGCCTGGAGGCCATCCCCGGCAACGTGCCCAACCCGCTGAACCTGCCGCCCGGCTGCTCCTTCGAGCCGCGCTGCAAATTCGCCGTGCCGGAGTGCTCCAAGGCCGTACCTGCGCTGGAGGACACCGGACACGGGCACATGGCCCGCTGTATCCGCTGGAAGGAATTCGAGCAGGCCCAGGCCGAGGTGACCGCATGACCGCCGCCCCCAGCACCTACACCGGCAAAGACCGTGGCATGGCCGCCAAGGGCGACACCCTGCTGGACGTCCAGCACCTCGAGAAGTACTTCCCGATCCGCGGCGGCCTGCTCTCGCGCGTGGTCGCGAACGTCAAGGCCGTGAACGACATCTCGTTCACCGTCAAGCGTGGCGAGGTCGTCGGTCTGGTCGGCGAGTCCGGCTCCGGCAAGACCACCGCCGGGCGCGCCATCCTGCGCCTGATCGAACCGACCGGCGGGCAGGTCATCTTCAACGGCACGGACATCACCAAGCTGTCCAAGGCGCAGATGCGCGACTACCGCCGCGAGATGCAGATTATCTTCCAGGATCCCTTCGCCAGCCTGAACCCCCGCATGACCGTCTCGGACATCATCGGCGAGGCCATGCAGATCCACAACCTGCACCCCGGCAAGGGCCGCATCGACCGGATTGCGGAGCTGCTCCAGCGCGTCGGCCTGCGGCCCGAGCACATGCGCCGCTACCCGCACGAGTTCTCCGGCGGCCAGCGCCAGCGCATCGGGATCGCCCGCGCCCTGGCCGTCGACCCCACCTTCATCGTCGCGGACGAGCCCGTCTCGGCGCTCGACGTGTCGATCCAGGCGCAGGTCGTGAACCTCATGCAGGATCTGCAGGAGGAGCTGGGCCTGACCGTGCTGTTCATCGCGCACGACCTGCATGTCGTGGAATACATCTGCGACCGCATGATCGTGATGTACCTGGGCCGCATCATGGAGATCGCGCCCAGCCGCGAGCTGAACACCGCGCCCAAGCACCCCTACACCGAGGCGCTGCTGTCCGCTGCTCCGGTGCCCGACCCGACCGTCAAGCGCCAGCGCATCATCCTGGAAGGCGACATTCCCAGCCCGATCAACCCGCCGTCGGGCTGCGTGTTCCGCACCCGCTGCCGCTACGCGATCGAGGAGTGCGCGCACACCGTCCCGGAACTGCGCGAGGTCAGCCCCGACCACTTCAAGGCCTGCATCCGCGACGACATCCTCTGACGTCCGGTACGTCCATCCCGCTCCTCTGGGGCGGGATTTTCCTGTTCCGATTCTGACTGAACCTCTCACATCTCACAATTGAGTCCGGCGCAGCATGGCGGCATGACCAAACGCGCGCTCCTCGCCGCCGCCCTGCTCGCCTCCACCGCCCACGCCACCGACCTGCGCATCTACCCCAGCTTCACCGAGGTGCGTCAGCCCGTCACGACCACCGGCACCACCCTGGACGTCACGCTGCCGCAGGCCGCGTGGGAGAACGTCCTCGCCGGCTCCCTCGACCTGGAGGGCCTGCCCTTCACGAGCGCCGCGCAGACCCTCCAGAGCAACTGGCTGGCGGGCCTGGAAGGCCAGACGGTCTACCTGCGCCGGGGCGACGCCACCGAACCCGTCACGCTCGTGCGCGCCCGCGACCTGCTCGTCAAGGACGCTCAGGGGCGGTACTTCAATGTGCGCTTCGAGGAGCTCTCGTTCACCGCGCCCCCGCCCCTGAACCCGCAGAGCCCCAGCCAGACCCTCACGTACACGCTCCCGAAGGCCGGCAGCGGCACCCTGACGTACCTCACCCGGGCCGTCACGTGGTCGCCGCGCTACACGCTGCGGGCCAGCGACGCCGGGGCGCAGCTCGCTGCGCTTGCCGACCTGCGCAACGGCACGGAGCTCCCGTACGACGTGAAGAACACCGAGCTGTACGCCGGCGACGTCACCGTGCAGGCGAACCCTGCCGCAGAAGCTGCCGGATTCGCCAACGACGCCGTCATGCGCGCCGTGCCCAGCGCCGCCGCGCCCGCCCCCAAGATCACCACCCAGGGCGAACTGCGCGGCCTGACGCGCTACGACCTCACCACGCCGTTCACGCTGCCGGCCAACTCCGTCATCACCCTGCCGTTCCTGACGCCCAAGCTGACGAAATTCGAGCGCTACGTCGGCCTGGAGACCTTCTTCAACACCGGCACGCAGGACGGCACCCTGAACCGCTTCTACCGCCTGGAGGCCGACCAGCGCCTCCCCGCCGGCCCCCTGACCGTCCGCGAGGACGGCCGCCTCGTCGGCCAGACCCAGCTGCCCGACACCCGGCAGGGCGGCACCATCGACTTCACCCTCGGCGAGGATCCCGACGTCGAGTACACCCGCACCGCGCAGCTCGTGAAGCAGGACAAGGACGCCAAGGGGAACGTCACGCGCACCACGTACAAGGTCACGTACGCCTTCGAGAGCAGCAAGGCCCGCGCCATCCGCGCCGAGATCACCGAACGCATCGGCGGGCGGATCATCATCATCGACTCGCGCACGCCTGTCCAGAATCAGGGTCTGGCGGAACTGAAGGTCGAGATCCCGGCGAAAGGCAAGATCAGCCGGAGCTTCACGGTCGTGATCGCGAACAACTGACAACAGGGTGTGGTGCGGCCTCCTCGTGTCGGGGAGGCCGTTTTCGTGGTGCTGGCTCGGATCGTCCCACCCCCCAACCCCCTCCCAGAGCGGGAGCAACGCTGCGCTGGGCAAGAGGGTCATTCGATGCCGCATCTGAGGGTGGGGCGCTGGCGTGTCCGGCCTCGACGCGATGCCCAGCCGAGGTGGAAGGCCCGGATGCTGCGCGTCCAGGGGCTCATGGCCAGGGGCGGTGGGCCGAGGGGTAGGACGGTTCGGCAGGCTCCACGGTTTATTTGCGAGGCTCAGGCGGCAGCACTTCAGCTGCCGCGCGGCCCATCCTTCCCTACAGAATCCCCGCCAGATACTCCTGCACGTCCACCTTCACGGGCATGAAGTACGCGTTCTGGCCGCGCTCGCGGGCGAAGGCCAGCAGGTCGGCGGCGAAGGCGCGGTTGCACTCCAGGGTGGGGGTGAAGGTGCGGGGGAAGACCGCGTGGTTGCGCGCCCGCCAGTATTTCAGGCTGGGTTCGGTCAGGATGCTCGTCGCGCCCCACCAGACCTGGGTGCCGTCGGGGATCAGGTCGCTGTAGGCGTCCATGACGCGCAGGTCGAAGAACGGCTGCGTGAAGAATCCGGCCGCGCCGGCGTCCAGCTTGCGCTCCAGGTAATCGCGTTCCCGCGCGAAGGACTGCCGGTACGGGTCGAGGCCCGCATAGACCGTCAGGTGCGGCGCGTCCCGGCGCAGGCGGCGGATCAGGTCGACGGCGTCCTGGTCGTAGACCTTCGCGCTCATGTCGGCGGGCGCGTCCCCGGTCACGACGAGCACCTCCGTGATGCCGTGCTCGTCCAGCGCGGGCAGGAACGGCAGCGGCTCGCGCGGGTCGAAGTCCACGGCGCGCAGGTGCGGCACCGCCCGGTACTGCGGCCGCGCGAACGCGCATCCCAGCCACGACCGCAGCGAGTACCGCGTCAGGTCGGGAATGTTCACCGTGTCCACGCCCGGGAGCGCCGCCACCACCTGCGCGATCTCGGCCCGCAGGCCGGAGCGGGAGCGGGGCACGAGTTCCACGGACACGCGCGTCGTCGGCGAGTCCGTCACCGGGCCACCTCAGGCACCTTCGCCGGGTCGTAGGCGAGGATCGGGCCCAGCCAGCGCTCGGCCTCGTCCAGCGGCATGCCCTTGCGGCGGGCGTAGTCCTCCACCTGATCGCGGCCGATGCGGCCCACCGCGAAGTAGCGGGACTCGGGGTGCGCGAAGTAGAAGCCAGACACGGCCGCGGCAGGCCACATCGCGCAGGACTCGGTGAGTTCCAGGCCGATCTCCTGCGCGTCCAGCAGGCGGAACAGGGTGCGTTTCTCGGTGTGGTCGGGCTGCGCGGGGTAGCCGGGCGCGGGGCGGATGCCGTCGTAGCGCTCGCGGATCAGGTCGTCGTTGCCCAGCGTCTCGTCCGGCGCGTAGCCCCAGTGCTTCGTGCGGACGTCGCGGTGCAGCTTCTCAGCGAAGGCCTCGGCCAGCCGGTCGGCGACCGCCTTCACGAGGATGGCGTTGTAGTCGTCGTGCTGCGCCTCGAACACCGCTGCCAGCTCGTCCGCGCCGTGAATGGCGACCGCGAACGCGCCGATGTGATCGCCGTGCGGCGCGACGAAGTCCGCGAGGGCCACGTTCGGAGTGGTCTGCTCGCGCTGCTGGCGCAGGGTGTGCAGGTGCACCACGCCGGGCAGCGCCTCGCGCCCGGCGGCGAGTTCGTGCGTGGCGAAATCCAGCGTCTCGCCCGCCGGAATATCCTGGCCGACCTGCACGGCGATGTCGTCGCCGTCGCGCGTGGCGGGCCACAGGCCGATCACGCCCCGCGCGGTCAGCAGGCCCTCGTCGGTGGCGCGGTGCAGCAGGGCCTGCGCGTCCGCGAACAGTTTCCGCGCCTCCTCGCCGCGCAGGGGGTCGGTGAGGATGTTCGGGTAGATGCCCTTCATCTCCCACGCGATGAAGAAGGGCGTCCAGTCGATGAAGTCCAGCAGCTCCGCGATGGGCTGCTCGATGACCTGACGACCCGGCTCACGCGGGGCTGGCGGGACGGTGGGGGAGAGCTGCGGGGCGCGCTCGCGGGCGGCCTCGATGGGAATCAGGCGGATGTTGCGTTCGCCGTGCCGTTCACGCAGCGCGTCGTACTCCTCGCGGATGCGTTCTTGCACGCCGCGCGGGTCGGCCAGCAGGTCGGCGGTGGTCGTCACGGCGCGGCTGGCGTCCAGCACGTGCACGACCGGGCCGGGGTACGCCGGGTCGATCTTCACGGCGGTGTGGGCGCGGCTGGTGGTTGCGCCGCCGATCAGCAGGGGCTGGGTCATGCCGCGGCGCGTCATCTCGCGGGCCACGGTGACCATCTCGTCCAGGCTGGGCGTGATCAGGCCGCTCAGGCCGATCACGTCCGCGCCGATGCGCGTGGCCTCGTCGAGGATGCGGTCGGTCTGCACCATCACGCCCAGGTCGGTGACCTGATAGCCGTTGCACGCGAGCACCACGCCCACGATGTTCTTGCCGATGTCGTGCACGTCGCCCTTCACGGTCGCCATCAGCACCCTGCCCTTGCCGCCCGCCTCCTGCTTCTCGGCCTCCATGTACGGCGTGAGGTACGCCACGGCGCGTTTCATCACGCGGGCGGACTTCACGACCTGCGGGAGGAACATCTTCCCGGCCCCGAACAGGTCACCCACCACGTTCATGCCGTCCATCAGCGGCCCCTCGATGACCAGCAGTGGCGAGCCGAGTTCCTGGTAGGCCTCCTCGGCATCGGCGTCCACGAAGTCCGCGATGCCCTGCACCAGCGCGTGCTTCAGCCGCTCCTGCACCGGCAGGTCACGCCACGGGCTGCCCGCGCCCACCTCACGCCTCACGCCCTTGTATCGGTCGGCGAGTTCCAGCAGGCGTTCCGTGGCGTCGGGGCGGCGGGCCAGGATCACGTCCTCCACGGCGTCGCGCAGTTCGGGGGCGATGTCCTCGTACACGGCGAGCATCCCGGCGTTCACGATGCCCATGTCCAGTCCCGCGCGGATCGCGTGGTACAGGAACACGGCGTGCATCGCCTCGCGCACGTGGTTGTTTCCCCGGAAGGAGAACGACACGTTGCTGATCCCGCCCGACACCAGCGCGCCCGGCAGGTTCGCCTTGATCCAGCGGGTCGCCTCGATGAAGTCGATGGCGTAGCGGTCGTGCTCCTCGATGCCGGTGGCGACGGTCAGGATGTTCGGGTCGAAGATGATGTCCTGCGGCGGGAACCCCACCCCCTCGGTCAGCAGGCGGTAGGCGCGGGAGGTGATCTCGATACGCCGTTCCAGGTTGTCCGCCTGCCCCTGCTCGTCGAAGGCCATGACGACCGCCGCCGCGCCGTAGCGCCGCAGCAGGCGGGCGCGTTCCAGGAACTTCTCCTCGCCGTCCTTGAGGGAAATCGAGTTCACGACCGCCTTGCCCTGCACGCGCTTGAGGCCCGCCTCCAGAATCTCCCACTTGCTGCTGTCCAGCATCAGCGGCACGCGGCTGATGTCCGGCTCGCCGGCGAGCAGGTTCAGGAACTTGACCATGGCCGCCTCGCCGTCGAGCATGCCCTCGTCGAAGTTCACGTCCACGATCTGCGCGCCGTTCTCGACCTGCTGCCGCGCGATCTTCAGGCCCGCGTCGAAGTCCCCGGCCAGGATCGCCTTCGCGAACTTGGGACTGCCGGTCACGTTGGTGCGCTCGCCGACGTTCACGAAGTTCAGTTCCGGCGTGACGTTCAGCGGTTCCAGGCCGCTGAGGCGCAGCACGGCGGGCTGCTCGGGGGCCACGCGCGGTGTGATCTCGCGCACCGCGTCGGCAATCGCGCGGATGTGTTCGGGCGTGGTGCCACAGCACCCGCCCACGATGTTCACGAGGCCCTCGCGGGCGAAGTCGGCCAGCACGCTCGCCGTGTGCTCGGGCGTCTCGTCGTACTCACCGAAGGCGTTCGGCAGACCGGCGTTCGGGTGCACTGACACCAGTGCCTCTGTGTTCGCGGCGATCTCGCGCAGGTGCGGGCGCAGCAGATCCGCCCCCAGTGCGCAGTTCAGGCCCAGGCTGAACAAATTCGCGTGCCCCGTGCTGATCGCGAAGGCCTCCGGCGTCTGCCCGCTCAGGGTGCGCCCGGAGGCGTCCGTGATCGTCCCGGACAGCATGACCGGCAGGGTCTTTCCGGTGCGGGCGAAGGCCTCCTCGCACGCGAACAGCGCCGCCTTGGCGTTCAGGGTGTCGAACACCGTCTCCAGCAGCAGCAGATCCGCGCCGCCCTCGATCAGGCCCTCGGCGGCCTCGGTGTACGCGGCCACCAGATCGTCGTACGTGACGTTGCGGAACTCCGGGCGTTCCACGTCCGGCGAGAGGGTCGCCGTGCGGTTCGTCGGCCCGATGCTCCCCGCCACCCAGCGGGGTTTCCCGTCACGGGCGGTGAACTCGTCGGCGACATCGCGCGCCAGCCGCGCGCCCTGCACGTTCATCTCGCGCGCCATGTTTTCCGTTCCGTAGTCCGCCTGACTGATGGTTGTGGAGTTGAAGGTGTTCGTGCTGGCGATATCCGCCCCCGCCTCGAAGTACGCGCGATGCACGGCGCGGATCACGTCCGGCTTCGTCAGTTGCAGCAGGTCGAAGTTCCCCCGGTACATCCGCAGGGGATCGGCCCCGTCCCAGCGGAAGTCGGCCTCGGTCAGGCCCGCCTGCTGGAGCTGCGTGCCCCACGCCCCATCGAGAATCAGGATCCGTCGTTGCGCCTCGGCGCGAATATCCGTGCTCATCGTCCACCTCTGATCGAAAAAAGCCGCCCCTCGGCGGCCTCTGTAGTCGTTGCGCTCATGCGCCGCCCCTTGGCCATCGTCCCCGCTCGCGCCATCGTCAGCGCACCCACGCGGGTCTTTCCTGTCAGCACCGCTGCCGCAATGGGGGCCGGTTGCCACGCCATCACAGGGCAGGAAAGGCCCTCCGGCGACTCTGGATGACCGCGCCCAGGGGGCACGATACGGGCAGGATAGCGCACGCCCAGCGCGGCAAAAGGGGGGTGGGGTGGACAGGGGGCGGTCGGCGGGCTGCACCCGGCCATCCAGTGGTGAGAACGAACCGCCGGACGCCCCGGCCCTCGCCCCCTGGGGGACAGCAGCGCCGGGGCCTCGGATGGCGGGAGCCGCTGGGGGCTGGTCAATGTGCTCGGCGTCGACCAGACCGGTGGCGGCCCATGGTCGCCGCTCCGCAGTCCTGCTGGGCGACGCCTGCGGACGGCCCGGCGCAGTGCTGCGCGGAACCCAGCTACGCCAGGACGTACGACGCGCAGGCTGTCACGATTCCTGCCATTGCAGGCAGACGCCTGGCAGGCCACCGCAGCGTCGGTGTGTCGGCACAGGTCGCTGCTGGCGCGGTGCGGGAGGCTGCGGGTGTTGGGGCCGCCGGCCACGCCCGGATCGTTACCGGAGGGAGGCCGAGGGTCGCCGACACGCAGGCCGTCCCGGGTCACCTGGGGCACGTGCCCGGTGCCGGCGCCGGCCAGCGCTGACGTGTCGCGGCGCGGGGTAGGCTGGATCATGTTCTCCACGTCACGGGTGCTCCTGACCGCGCTGGCCCTGGCCGGCGCGGCGGGGGCCAGTCTCCAGTCCGCCCCGCCCGAGATCCCCGCGCTCCCGCCGGAGCTGCCGCCCGTGCAGGGCCAGCCGGCGGCCCCCGTGCCCCTGGAGCCAGCCCCCCTCGAGACCGTGCCCCCGGCGCTCGTGGTGCCTCGGCCCTCCAGGCCGGTTCCGACCCGGCCCCCGGTCGCCCTGGACGGCGTGACCGCCACGCTGTTCGTGCCGCGCACGGTCACAGGAGCCCTGAAGCTCACCTTCACCGTGCGCAGCACCCGCCCGGCCCCGGTGGTGTTCGGGGTACGGCGCGACAACGACCAGAACTGCGCTTTCGCGCCGCTGCTGCGGGTCGTCGAGGTCGGTACCCAGCGGGTCGTGTATCCGGTGGCCGGACAGCAGCGGCTGTGTACGCAGGAGGTCGTCACCAAGTCCACGGCGGTCAGCGGCAACGTGTCGTTTACCCGCACGTTGACGCTTCCGGCGGGCGAATACATGCTGGAGAGCTGGCTATCGGCGCGGGTGGGCGGCGCGGCGGTGCGTGTGCCGGCCCGGCCCGTGCGCGTGACCGTCCGGTAGGCCGGTGGGGGAGGTTCGCATCCCCCGCACTCTGTTGGAGGGGCAGCAGTCCGGGCGTCCGGGTGTGCGTTAAGGTCAGGCCATGACCGCCACCCAGCGACCCGTCACCCTCATCACTGGCGCGGCCGGTGGCATCGGCCATGCCCTGGCCCGCGTGCTGGCCCCCCAGCACGACCTGATCCTCAGCGGCCGGGACGACGGGCGGCTGGCGACCCTTCAGGCCGAGGTCGGCGGCGCGGTGCTGCCCCTCGACCTGACCCGGCCAGAGACCTTCGAGGCCGCCGTGGCCGGGCTGGGCCGCGTGACCAACGTCGTTCACAACGCGGGCGTGGGCGACCTGGGGGCCGTGGCGGACGTGGGCCACGCCATCTGGACACACATCCTGGCCGTGAACACGGTCGCGCCGGCCGAGCTGACCCGCGTGCTGCTGCCCCGCGTGCGTGACGAACGGGGCCGCGTGGTGTTCGTGAACTCCGGCGCGGGCCGCACGGCGAATCCTGGGTGGGGAGCCTACGCGGCCAGCAAGTTCGCCCTGCGTGCCCTGGCCGACGCCCTGCGGGCCGAAGAGGCGCCGCATGGCGTGCGTGTGGGCACCGTGTATCCGGGCCGCACGGCCACCCCCATGCAGTCACACGTGCGATCCCAGGAGGGCGGCGAGTACCGCCCGCAGGAGTACCTCGATCCGGTCAGCGTGGCCCGCGCCATCGCGTTCATGCTGGCCGCGCCGGACGACGCCGACCTCACGGAGCTGATGATCCGGCCGGGGCCGCGTCCGTGACCGTCGCCCCGCCCGATCCAGCCGGGTACGACGTGGTCGTGGTGGGGGCTGGCCCCGCCGGGCTGAGCGCTGCCCTGACCCTGGGGCGGTCACGCCGCCGCGTGCTGCTGCTCGACGGCGGCCCGCCCCGCAACGCCGCGTCCGGGGCCGCGCACGGCCTGCTCACCCGCGACGGCATTGATCCCGGCGACCTGAAGGCGCGGGGGCTGGCCGATCTGGAGCCCTACGACGTGACCGTGCTGTCCGAACCGGCCCGCGAGGCGCGGGCGGTGCCCAGCGGGTTCTGCGTGCGGGCGGGGCTGTCATGGGTGCCGGCCCGGCGGCTCCTGCTCGCCACGGGCGTGCGGGACGTCCTGCCCCCGGTGGCGGGTCTGCGCGAACGCTGGGGCCACGGCGTCTACCACTGCCCGTACTGCGACGGCTGGGAGCACCACGGCCGGGCGCTGGCCGTGTACGGGCGCGGGCAGGGCGGCCACCACCTCGCCCTGACCGTCCGCGCGTGGTCGGAGCGCGTGACGCTGCTCACCGACGGGCCGTCCCTGCTGACCCCCGAACAGGAGACCGACCTGCGCCGGGTGGGGGTGAAGGTGCGCGAACACGTCATCCGCGCCCTGACGGGTCAGGATGGGGTGTGTGCCAGCTTCCACGGGGCCCCGCCGCTGGCGCTGGACGCCGTGTTCGTGTCGCCCGAGCAGCAGCAGGGCAGTCCCCTGGCGGCGAGCCTGGGCTGCACGCTGAACGAGGCGGGGCGGGTGGTCGTGGACGACCTGGGCCAGACCAGCGTACCGGGCGTGTGGGCGGTGGGCGACATGACCGGTGCGCCGCAGTACGTCGTCCAGGCGGCGGCGGCGGGAATGCACGCCGCGACCTGCCTGAACACCAGCCTGATCCACGAGGAGGTCGCGCAGCGCGGTGCGGCCTTCCACAAGGGGCAATTGCCGGAGTGAAGGCCGTTCTCTTCGATCTGGACGGCACGCTGCATGACCGGGCGGCCACGATCCGCGCATGGCTGGAGGGGCACGTGCAGCGCTTCGACCTGCCGCCGGGCTACGGCGCCCGTTTTCTGGAACTGGACGACTTCGGCTACCGCCCGAAGGCTGAAGTCATGCCGCTGCTGGTACAGGAATTTGGGTTGTCCCATCATCCAGATGCGCTGTTTGCCGATTTCTGGACACATCCAGACAGTGCCGTCACGATGCCCCACGCGCACGACGTCTTGCGGATGCTCCGGGCAAACGGTGTGAGGGTCGGAGTGGTGACGAACGGCTGGGTCGACGCGCAGACCCGCTGCCTGAATGCATGTGGCCTGACTGATCTTCTCGACGACATCGTCATCAGCCGGGAGGTCGGCCTCAGCAAGCCTGATCGGCGCATCTATACGCTGGCGCTGGAACGGCTGGGCGTGGCGGCGGCGGATGCGTGGTTCGTGGGCGACTCGCCGCGCAACGACGTGTGGGGGTCGCAGCAGGTCGGTCTGCGGGCCGCGTACCTGCCGACCGGGCACGTCCTGACGGACGAGGTGCCGGACGCCACGCTGCGCGACCTGCGGGACGTCCTCACGCTGAGCTAGGCCGGAGCGGTAGCATTCCCCGCGTGACCGCGCCGACCGACCTGCCCATTGCCGAGGTGATTCCCGCCGTGCGGGAGGCACTGGCGGCACACCAACTGGTGGTCGTGCAGGCTCCGCCGGGCGCGGGCAAGAGCACCGCGCTGCCGCTGGCACTGCTGGATGAACCATGGCTGGCCGGGCAGGGCATCGTGATGCTCCAGCCGCGCCGCGTGGCCGTCCGCGCCGTCGCCGCCCGCCTGGCCGAGGGCCTGGGTGAGACCGTGGGCGGCACGGTAGGCTCGCGGGTGCGCTTCGAGTCCCGCGTGTCGGGCCGAACCCGGCTGGAGGTCGTCACCGAGGGCATCCTGACCCGCCGCCTGCAACGCGACCCGGAGCTGCGCGGCGTGGGGCTGGTGATCCTCGACGAGTTCCACGAGCGCAGCCTGAATGCTGACCTGGCGCTGGCCCTGTTGCGCGAGGTGCAGGGAGCGCTACGCGACGACCTGCGGGTGCTGGTGATGAGTGCCACGCTGGACGCCGGACTGCCCGGCCGCCTGGGAGCCCCCCTGGTCGCCAGCGAGGGTCGGGCGTACCCGGTCGAGATCCGCTATGCCGCCACCGACCCCACGGGCCGCATCGAGGACGCCGTGGCGCGGGCGGTGCGCCGGGCGCTGGAGGCCGACACGGGCGACCTCCTGGCCTTCCTGCCGGGCGTGCGCGAGATCCGGGCGGCGGCGGGGCAACTCGCGGACGTGGACGCCGCCGTGCTCCCGCTGTACGGCGACCTGCCCCTGGAAGCCCAGCAGCGTGCCCTGCGGCCCGATCCGGCCGGGCGGCGGCGCGTGATCCTCGCCACGTCGATTGCCGAGACCTCGCTGACCATCGACGGTGTGCGGATCGTCGTGGACAGCGGCCAGAGCCGCACACAGGCCTTCGATCCGGCGACCGGGCTGACAAGCATGGTCACCACGCGGGTCACGCGGGACGCGGCCACGCAGCGGGCAGGCCGGGCAGGCCGCACCGCGCCGGGCACTGCGTACCGCCTGTGGAGCGAGCGCACCCACGCCCTGCTGCCC
The DNA here is from genome assembly GCF_034440735.1 of Deinococcus sp. AB2017081. Lineage (NCBI taxonomy): Bacteria > Thermotogati > Deinococcota > Deinococci > Deinococcales > Deinococcaceae > Deinococcus > Deinococcus sp. AB2017081. The sequence goes on from NZ_CP140098.1 coordinate 1,963,022, forward strand.
GAGTCCCGCGTGCCGGAGCTGCTGGAGGCCGACCTCGCCCCCCTGACCCTGGAACTCGCGCAGTGGGGGAGTCCAGACCCGGCTGCGCTGGAGTGGCTGGACGCGCCGCCCGCCCCGCGCATCGAGGCCGCCCGCACGCTGCTGCGCGGCCTGGACGCGCTGGACGACACGGGCCGGATCACCCCGGAGGGCACCCGCCTGCTCGACTTCCCCACGCACCCCCGGCTGGCTCACCTGCTCGCCACCGGCCATGCCACGGGGCGCGGTGCCCTGGCCGCCGACGTGGCCGCGCTGCTGGAGGAACGCGATCCCCTGCCACCGGGCAGCGGCAGCGACCTGACCGAGCGGGTAGAGGCCCTGCGGAACTGGCGACAGCGCCGGGGCCACCGGGGAGACGCCGCCGTGCTGGAGCGGGTCGAGCGCCTGTCACGTCAGTGGCGGCAGGGGCTCGAGGTGGCCCCGGACAATGATTTGCCGGGCGCGTGGGACGTCGGGGAACTGGTCGCGCTGGCGTACCCCGAGCGCGTGGCCCTGGCCCGCGAGGCCCAGACCGGCCGACCGCCGGGCCGGTTCCTGCTGGCCGGTGGGCAGGGGGCGGCCCTGCCGGAGGGCGACGCCCTGGCGGGTGTCCCGGCCCTGGCCGCCGCCCACGTCGATGCCCGCCACGCCGAGGCCCGCATCTACCTCGCCGCCCCCCTCGATCCGGCCGCGCTGCGAGGGCACGCCACCTGGGTCGATGCCGTGCGCTGGGACACCCGTACCGGTACCCTGATCGCCCAGCAGGAGCAGCGGCTGGGAGCGCTGGTGCTGGACACCCGCCCGCTGCGCGACCTGCCCCCCGCCCAGCGCGTCACGGCCCTCGCGGACGCCATCCGCGCCGAGGGGCTGCACCTCCTGACCTTCCCGGCGGACGCCGCGCAGTTGCGTGCCCGTGTCGGATCGCTGCGCTTCTGGCACTCCGACGAGGCCTGGCCCGACCTGTCCGACGCCGCGCTGCTGGACACGCTGGAGGAGTGGCTGGGGCCGTCCCTGGGCCGTGCCCGTACCCGCGACGACCTGGGCCGGGTGGACGTCCGCTCCGGTCTGACCGCCCGGCTGCCGTGGAACCTGACCCGCGAGCTGGACGACCGTGCCCCCACCCACGTGACCGTCCCCACCGGCAGCCGCATCCGGCTGGAATACCGCGTGGGCGAGGCTCCCATCCTGGCCGTGAAGTTGCAGGAGCTGTTCGGACTGGCCGACACGCCGGCTGTCGATCATGGGCGGCAGCCAGTCTTGCTGCATCTGCTGTCACCGGCGGGCCGTCCGGTGCAGGTCACGCAGGATCTGCGGTCGTTCTGGAACTCGTCGTATTTCGAGGTCAGGAAGGACTTGCGCGGGCGCTACCCCAAACACCCGTGGCCGGACGATCCGTGGTCGCACCGCCCCATGAAGGGCGTGACCCGGCGGGGCGTGTAGCGAGGGCTTCTGCGCCCGCCCACAACGGCCGGGGGGGTGGTGGCCCCCAGTGGGTGATGGAGTTCAGCCGCATGGAGCCGGTCACGTCTTCATACTTGCTTCATGAAACCACTCGCAGCCCTGCTGTCCATGTCTGTCATGCTGTCCGGTCATGCCGCAGCGGCCGACTATTCCAAGGTGATGTGGGCGTATGCGACTGGTCAGAGCAAGGTCACACCAGCGATGGACTCCCGCCTGATGGGCGAGGTCGTGATGCAGATCTGGGTGAAGCCTGCGGGTGTGCCCGTCGAGGGGCTCATGTTCCTGTACATGCCGAAGCGCAGTCAGGCGCACTGGGCGCTGATGGCGGTCGAACCCGCCGCGCCGGCCCGTGAGCTGTTCGGAGCGAAGACGGTGACGTCGCTGGGCCGCCAGGCTGATCCCAGACGTCCGGAACTCGTGTGGAACCTCTACCGGCTGGAGGACGGCACGTTCAAGAGTCTGTACTACATGGATGGAACAGGGGTGGAGAAATCGGGCCGGCGCGTGCGCGTCGTCATGCTCGTGACCCCGCAGGTGATGGAAGGCAGGCTCAGCCCCTCCGACTTCCTGAAGTGACCGCCGGAGTCAGGCCGCTCGGGTGGCGACGAACAGCACGCGGGTGAAGGCGTAGTACACGCGGTCGCCGGGATACTCGGCCCGCAGCCGGGCGCGGTAGGCCGCCAGGAAGCGCTGGCCGTCCGCCTCGCTCAGTCTCGACAGGTAGGGCACCAGCGCGGTGCCGCGCGTCCAGTCAACAATTCCATCCGCGCCGTCCAGCACGACGGGGTAAATCTTGCTGATCGCCGTGATGTCCAGCGCCCCCAGGCCGTCCAGCACCTCGGCGTAGCGGGCCGGGGTCAGCACCGGGGACGCCCCCTGCGCGGTGCCGAAGCGCGTGAAGCCGCCCAGTTCCGCCGCGAAGTCCTCGGCGGTCTCGGTCAGCAGGCGGTGGGAGGCGTGGTCATGGTTCGCCGGCACCTGCACGGCGAGCATGCCCCCCGGATTCAGGTGCGGCCACAGGTTCCGCAGCAGCGCCGGATGATCCGGCAGCCATTGCAGCGCGGCGTTCGAGTAGATCACGTCGAAGGAGCCGTTCAATTCCCGGATGTCCGCCTGTTCGAAGGTCAGGTTCGGCGCGTCGTGCTCCTGGGCACGGGCGAGCATCTCGGCGCTGCTGTCCAGGCCCAGCACCGCCGCGCCCGGAAAGCGCTGCGCCAGCTCCAGGGCCTGTTCGCCCGTGCCGCAGCCCAGATCGACGATCCGGCCGTAGTCGTGCGCCGGAATCATGGCCTGGAGGTCGCGGGCCGGGGCCGAGCGGGCCTCCCTGAACCGGTGGTACTGCTCCGGATTCCATGTCATGCCACAAGTGTAGTCAGGGGATGGTGGTCGCCTGTGCGTACTCTGGTAGTGACAACGGCTGGACTGAATTCTTCCCGCTCAGCGCCGTCCGCCGGCGATCCGGGCAGCCTCGGGCGTCCCGCGCAGGACGCGCATGGTCACGGCCCCCAGCAGCGGCCCCACGCTCCACAGCAGGAAGATGCCCGGCCACCCGATGCGCGGCTCCAGCGCCGGCACCAGCGCGATGCTCACGGCGGTCAGGGTGAAGCCCAGGGCCAGCTGCGCGGTCATGGCCGTGCCCACGTACGCGGGATCGGCGACCTCGCTGACGATGGTGCTGAACTGCGCCGAGTCCGCGATGATCCAGAAGCCCCAGAACACGCTGACCGCGAGGATCACGCCCGGCGGTGCGCTGACCAGCAGGGCCAGGGCCACGGCACTCGCCCCGGACAGCCACATGGACAGCTCGGTCACGCGGGTGCGGCCCCAGCGGTCGCCCAGGACGCCGCCCAGCACGCAGCCCAGCGCCCCGATGCCCACCACCGCGAAGGTCGCCAGCGCCGAGACTCGCGTCACGTCCGTGCCGCCGGCCGCCCGCAGGACGCCCGAGTAGTACAGCGCGAACCACGTCCACATCGCATACAGCTCCCACATGTGGCCCAGGTAGCCCAGGGTCGCCAGGGCCGGGCCACGGGCACTCAGGGCCTGCCACGCCTGCGCGGGCCGGAACGGCGGCGCGGGCGACCGGTGCGGCCCCGGCCCGACGCGGGAGGCGATCACGCCGCCCAGCACGGCCAGGACGCTGGTGACGGCGATCACGGTGCGCCACTGTGCCCCGCCCAGACCGTTGACCAGATGGGGCGACGCCGACCCCAGCGTCAGGGCACCCACCATGACGCCCAGCGCCACGCCCCGGCCCGTCGTGAAATACGCCGACATGGCCCGCAGGGCCGGTGGGTAGACCAGCGCCAGCGCCGCGCCGACCAGCCCGCGCAGCACGAACGCCAGCGAACCGTCATTGATGACCAGCAGCGCCGCGTTGGCACCGGCGGCGACCAGCGCCCCGACCAGGATCAGCACGCGGCTGGGCACCCGGTCGGCGAGGTTCAGCAGGGCGCTGCCCACCGCGCCGACCACGAAGCCGAGCTGAACGGCCAGCGCCAGCCACGAGCCGGCCTGCGGGCTCAGGTTCCACTCGGCCCGCAGCTGGGGCAGCACGGCGGCGGCCGAGAACCACGGGGCCATGCACAGCACCACGGCCACGCCCAGCAGGGTCAGGGCGGTCCACGGGCGGGTCGTGGTCGCCGGGGTGGTCAGAATGCGGCGTCCAGGGCAGCGCGGCGGGCGCGCGCGATCGGCAGGCGGTGGTCGTCCTCGGAGAGCAGGGTCTCGAGCACCTCCAGCACCTCGGGATCATCGAAGCGCGAGGCGTAGCGCCACAGCAGATCGGCATTCCGGGAACGGCACACCGCCTCGCGCAGCGCCGCGTCGAGGTACTCGCGCCAGTAGGTCAGCAGCGGCGACGCCGAGTGTGGCAGCAGCGGCCCATCGTACACGTCGGCGGCGGCGCTGACCTGCCCGGCCAGCAGGCGTTCCTCGATCTCCTGCACGTCGAGCTGCACCGGCACGCTCAGACGGTACGGGCGCGACGCGATCTGGCCGCCCAGCAGCGAGCGCAGGGTGCTCACCTCGGACTTCAGGGTGCTCAGGCTGATGGGCTGGTCGCCGTACACGTGGGCGTGCAGGGCGTCCAGGGTCAGGCCGCCGGGGTGCAGCGCCAGCACGCACAGCAGTTCATGCTGGCGGGGCGTCAGGTGCAGCCGCCGCCCGCCGAACATGACCTGGGGCGGCCCGCAGAACCGCAGCTGAAGGTCGCTGACCGGCGCGGCCGGACGCCCGCTCAGGGCCAGCTCGATCTGCTGCGCGTAGTGCCGGGCGCTCGCCAGCCCAAGCGGCGTGGAGTGCTCCCATGTGGTGCTGAAATCCAGCACGCCGAGCAGCGTCCCGGTCTGGGTATCGCGGATCGGGCTGGAGTAGCACACCCAGTCGTGCACGGTCTGCACGTAGTGTTCGGCGCTGAACACGCGCACGGGCTGGCGCGTCCGCAGGGCCAGCGCCAGGGCGTTCGTGCCCACGCTGCCCTCGCCCCACTGCCCGCCCGGCACGAAGTTGATGCTGGTGGCCAGATCGGCCATGCGCTCGCTGCCCTGAGTCCACAGCAGCGTGCCGTCGGTGTTGCCGATCCCGACGATCAGGTCGGCTTCCTCGGCCAGGCGGCGCAGTTCGGGGATCAGGCCACGGACGCCGTATTCAAGCGGCGACTCCTGCCACGAGTGCTTCACGTCGGCCTCGCTGACCACCGGGGCGCTGACCCGCTCGGGCGGCACCGTCAGCGCCGAACGCGCCCACGACGCCGCGACCTCCTCGTCGACGTTCACCTCGGGGCGGGCCGGTTCATCCGACAGCTCGTCGGGAATCGCCAGCGCCGGGCCCTGCCGGGTCACGTAGCGGTACCACGCACGCACCAGTTTCTGACGTTCGAGGGCCAGACGTTCGTTCATCATCTCCTGCCGTACCTCGCGGACGTGCGGTGAGGGTGTCGATCCGGTTCCGGTCTGAACCCTGCACCGCTGCTGGCCGGATCGTGGAAGTGTTGGTGACCAAGGGTACCATGGCGATTCGATACGCCAATAGTGTTCCCGGGTCTGTTTCACCGGTGTCCCCGTGGCCGTGGAGGGGGTCGGGTGGCTCCATGGGGGGGACAGCGACACAACCTTTTAGCAACCCTGGCCCGCGCAGGATAGGGTCACCACCCCTGTCCCGAATGCGGCCGCCCCACGGCGCTGCCCTCTGCCGGTGTTCGTCCTGACCGTTCCAGCAAGGAGTCTCATGTCCAGACCGCACGTCCTGCTCCTCGCGTCTGCCCTCGCGCTCGGCGGTTCCGCCAGTGCCCAGAAGTCCATCAGCGTTGGCCTCCAGGCGGGGGGCACGCTGTCGTGGGTGACGTATGCCATCGCACGCTACGGTATCGACCGGCAGCTCGGCTTCACGCTGAACGCCACCACGTATGCCAGCAAGGACGCCACCCGCGTGGCCCTGCGCTCGGGCGCGGCGCAGGTCGTCGTGGACGACTTCATCGAGGTCACGCTGCTGCGGCAGAAGGGCTTTCCTGTCAGTGCGGTGTATCCCTTCAGCCTGCTCGCCGGGGGCGTCGTGGTGCCGGACGGCAGTCCAGTCCGGACGGTGGCCGACCTGCGCGGCAAGACCCTGGGAGCCACCAGCCTGACCGACAAGACCCTGCTGATCCTGCGGGCCTACACCCGCGCCACCGCCGGCTTCGACGTGCAGGACGCCTCGAAGGTCGTGTCGGTGTCCAGCCCGCTGATGGAGCAGTTCATGAACCGGGGCGAGATCCAGGCCGGGATTCCCTTCTGGCACCACTCGGCCCGGATGGTCTCCGGCGGGAAGTTCCGGCAGCTCGTCTCCAGCGCCGATCTCCTGAAGGGACTGGGCCTGCCGCAGAACGTGCCGCTGCTGTACATCGTGGCCCGCACCGACACCGATCCCGCCACGCTGGGGCTGTTCCTGAAGGCCGTGCGCCTGGCCGAGAACCGCATGAAGACCGACGACGCGTACTGGCCGGCCATGCTCGCGGAGAACCTGTACGTGCTCCCCGACCGCTCGCAGCTGCCCGCCCTGCGCACCCAGTGGGCGGCCGGGCTGCCGAACCGCTGGACGGCGGCCGACCTGAACGCCACGCTGCTCCTGACGCGCAAGATGATCGCGGTGGCGGGGCCGGAGGTGGTCGGTCTGACGCGCCTGGACACCCGCGCCTTCACCACGACGTATCAGCCCTGAGCATGGCCGCGTGTTCACAGGAGTCCTGGTGACCGACCTCCGGCCCGCTGTGACAGCCCGCCCCGCGCTGGCCGGCCGGTCGCCGGGACAGCGCTGGCGGTGGCCGGCGCTGGGGGCGGTGTCGCTGCTGCTCACGTGGGCCGCGCTGTCCTGGGCGCTGGGGCCCGACACCTTCCCCGGCGTGGGGGCCACGCTGGATTTCCTGGGCCGCGAGCTGCGCCGGGGGGCGATCTGGGGGCACGTGGGGATCACGCTGTGGCGCGTGGTGGCGGCCTTCGTGCTGGCGCTGGTGGTGGGGATTCCGCTGGGTCTGCTGCTGGGGCGGGTGCCGGCCGCCGCCGCCTTCGCCGCGCCGTGGCTGGCAGTGGGCCTGACCGTGCCGCGCATCCTGATCCTGCTCGCGGCGTACCTGATCCTGGGCCTGAACGAGCGGGCGATCATCCTCTCGATCGCGCTGATCCTGCTCCCCACCGTGGCCGTGCAGGTGCGCGAGGGCGTGCGGAGCCTGGATCCGAGACTCGCCCAGATGGCGCGTTCGTTCCGGCTCAGTCCGGCAGCCACGCTGCGCTCGGTCACGCTGCCGCAGCTCACGCCCACGCTGCTGGGCACCGCCCGGGTCACGCTGTCGCTGGCGTGGAAGATGGTCGTGTTCGGGGAGGTCTTCGGCCGCACCAGCGGGGTGGGGTACATGATCGCGTTCTACTTCCAGCAGTTCGAGATGCGCGGGATTCTGGCGTATGGACTGGTCATGACCGCAGTGCTGTCGGCGCTGGACGGCGCGATCGCCATGGCCAGCACCCGCGCCGCCGCGTGGCAGGGCACACCGCCCCGGCCCACGGGGGAAGGATGACCGGCACCGACCTGCGCTTCGAGGACATCGGCGTGCGCTACGGCACCCGCGAGATCCTGCGCGGCGTGAGTGCCCACGTCCCTCCCGGCGGCATCCTGGCGCTGCTGGGCCGCAGCGGGAGCGGCAAGAGCACGCTGCTGAACGTGGCGGCGGGCCTGGCCGAGCCCAGCCGTGGCCGGGTCGTGACCGCTGCGCCGCCCCGTGTGGGGTACGTGTTCCAAGATGCCCGGCTGCTGCCGTGGCTCACGCTGGAACAGAACCTCGCGCTGGTGTGCCCGCCCGAGTTCCGCGCCGACATTCCGGCCACGCTGGCCCTGGTGGGACTGGCCGGGCGCGACCGCGACCGCCCCGGTCAGCTGTCGCTGGGCATGGCGCAGCGGGCGGCGGTGGCCCGTGCCCTGGTCGTGCGTCCGGATCTGCTGCTGCTCGACGAGCCCTGCGGGGCACTGGACGAACTGACGGCCGCCGAACTCCGCGCCGAGCTGGGCGACCTGCTGCGCCGCCGGCCCGCGACCACCCTGCTCGTGACCCACCATCCGGGCGAGGCGGTGCAACTGGCCGACCGCGTGCTGGTGCTGGGCGGCGCCCCCACGGGCGTGGCCGGCACGCTCGACATCGACCTGCCCCGCCCCCGCGATCCCGACGATCCCGCGACCCTGCCGCTGCTGCGTGAGGTGCGCGGCCTGCTGCGCCGCGCCGACGCTCCGGCCGGGGTGGGGGCATGACCGCGCTGGATTTCTCGTGGCTGCCTGCCGAGTGGCCGGGGGCCGTGCAGGCGTTGCTGGTCACGCTGGGTCGCCTGCTGCTGTCGCTGGGCCTGGGCCTGGGCGGTGGAGCGCTGCTGGCCGCCGTGATGCGCCGGTCGCCACGCATCGAGGCCGTTCTGACGCCGTGGCTGCTGACCCTGCTGGCCGTTCCGTGGGTGCTGATCCTGGTGGCCATGAACCTGATCCCCAGCCTGGGCGTGCGGGACAGTACCGCCATCACCGTCGCGGCGCTGTCGTGCGGCGTGCAGGTCTTCGCGCTGGGCCGCCGCACGCTGGAGGAACGCCGCAGCGCGTACCTGTCGCGCGCCCTGTGGTACGCCTTCGTGGCGGTGGTCGCGTCCGAACTGCTGTCACGCACGGATGGCCTGGGGGCCCGGGTGCGTTTTTTCGCGCTGTACACCGAGGTCAGCCACCTGGTGTTCTACATCGTGCTCGCCGCGCTGGTCGCCGTGGCCTTCGCGGTGGTTGGTCGGCTGCTCGGCCGGCTGCTGCCGCGCACCTTCTTGGGGCGCAGTTCATGAGCCTCGCGGCCGACTCCGGCGTGCGCGCCGCTCTCGGTGCAGTGCAGCGCCGGGCACGGCTGCTCCGCGTCCACGCCTCGGTGCGCCACGCGCTGTGGGGGGTAGCCCTGGGCCTGACGGTGCTCGGGGTGGGGCGGCTGCTGGGGCTGATCACACTGTCGCTGACGGTCGCAGTGATGGCCTCGGCGGCTGTGGGCACGGTCTATGGCCTACTCGACTGGTGGCGCTCGCCTGCCCCGACCCCGCTGGACGCGGCCCGCACCGCCGACCGCCGCGCCGCGCTGTCCGGGCTGCTCACGACGGCCCTGACCCTGCCCGAACACCCGACCCAGCCGTGGGAGAAAGCCCTGCACGCCCGTGTGCAGGCCCGTGCCCACGAGGCCGCCGCGACCCTGAACCCCACCACGCTGCTGCCGGTGCCCGCCGCCCGCGTGTGGCTGTGGCCCGCCGCGCTGGTCGCTGTGGCCGCGTGCCTGTGGTGGCCGGCTCCCGTGACGTTGGAACGAGCAGCCACGGAGGTGCCCAGGGCTCAGGCGGTGGACGAACCAACTGAATCCCTGGCGACCCCATCTACCCCGGAGGCCGCCACCGACACCTCCAGTCCGGTCGTGAACGAGCCCACGCCGGAGCCGGAGATTCCTGAGGCTCAGGCGGCGACCACGGCCGCCCCGCAGGGTGGCCCGACCAGTGACGTCGCGTCGGTCGCGGCTCCGGCGGGTCAACCCGGCGCGGTCGCGGGGACTGGAGGCACGGCGGCCCGCAGCCCGCTGCGCGAGGCCCGGCAGGGCGTCACCCCCGGCACGGCCGGCGACTCCTCCAGCGTCAGCGCCGTGCCGGGCGGTCGCACGCAGGACACGCCGTTCGGATCGCGGGAATCCGGACAGTTCCAGAACCAGTCGGTCACGCCAGCCGAGAATCTGGCGTCGGCCCCCTACGATCCGTCCACGACCCCCGGAGCGCAGGCCATGCAGCAGAAATCCGATCCCGGCAGCTCCGGACTGCGGGCCGCGTCGGGCGGGCGGGGCATCGAGAGCGAGGGAGCCGACCGCTGCGTGCAGGGCTGCCTGACCAACAACGACATGAACCGCGGGGCGCAGCCGGCGTCCGGCGCGGCCCGCAAGAAACCCGGTGGAGAGACCCAGAGCGGCACCAGCGACTCCGGCGGCGGCGCGGCCGGATCGAGCAGCGGCGTGGGCCTGGGGGTCGGCACGCTGAATCCCATCCAGAGTTCGGCCGTCACGGAACTCGGGGGGGCCGGCGTGCTGGGCGACCGCATCCAGGTGCTCGCCGCGCCGGAGCGTGTTCCGACCACCCTGTCCACAGCCGCCGCCACCGGCACCGGCGGGTGGCAGGCCGCGTCCGAGGCCCCGACCCCGACCACCGACATCCCCCCGGACACGCGCGCCACCGTCCGATCGTACTTCGACCGCACCACCCCCCCAGACACCACTTCCCCAGACCCCGCGAGGACTGCGCCATGACCGACTCGACCGCCGCCCTGCCCCCCACCACCGCCACCCACCTGAACCGTCTGGACGCGCTGCTGGCTGCGCTGCACCGTGCCCGCGAGGCAATCAGCGCCGTCGTGGTCGGCCAGGAGCGGGTGGTGGATCAGGTGCTCGTGGCCCTGCTCTCGGGCGGGCACGTGCTGCTGGAGGGGGCTCCGGGCATGGGCAAGACCCTGCTGGTGCGCACGATCGCCGACGCCTTCGGGCTGGATCTGGGCCGCGTGCAGTTCACGCCGGATCTCATGCCCGCCGACATCACCGGCACGCTGGTGCTCGCCCCGCAGGAGGGCGGCGCCGCGGCGCTGACCTTCATGCCCGGCCCGATCTTCGCGCAGCTGTTGCTGGCCGACGAGGTGAACCGTGCCACCCCCAAGACCCAGTCGGCGCTGCTGGAGGCCATGCAGGAAGGCACCGTGACGGTCGCCGGCACCGTGCGGGCCCTGCCCCGGCCCTTCTTCGTGCTCGCCACCCAGAACCCCATCGAGCAGGAGGGCACCTACCTGCTGCCCGAGGCGCAGATGGACCGCTTCTTCTTCCGGGTGGACGTGCCGTTCCCGGATGCCGGGACGCTGGAGCGCATCGTGGCGCAGACGACCGGGCTGCGCCAGGAACAGGCCCCGCAGTGCCTCACGCCCGCTGAGTTGCTGGAGGCTCAGCAGATCGTGCGGGCCATGCCGGTGTCGCCGGACGTGGTGCAGGCCGTGTCGCGCGTGGTCGTGTCCACCCAGCCGTCCCGCCCCGAGAGCGGCGCGGAGGTGCGGAGGTACGTGCGCTTCGGGGTCTCGCCGCGCGGCGCCCAGACGCTGGTGCTGGCCGCCAAGGCCCAGGCCATGCTGACGGGCCGCGCCCACGTGGCCCCGGAAGACATCCGCGCCGTGCTGCTGCCCGCGCTGCGTCACCGCCTGCAGCTGAACTTCGAGGGCGTGGCCGACGGCATCGACCGTGACGCCCTGCTGCTCCGACTGCTGGACGCCCAGGGGCTGTGACGCCGTGCAGCTTCCCCCGGCCGTGCAGCAGGAACTCGCCCGCCGCCGCCTGAGCACCACCGGCCGGGCCCGGGCCCAGGGCGGCGCGGGCGAGCGGCCCTCGCGGGCCAAGGGGGCCGGGCTGGAATTCGCGGATCACCGTCCCTACGCCCCCGGCGACGACATCCGCGCCCTGGACGCCCAGGTCACCGCCCGGCTGGGCACCCCGGTCGTGCGCGAGTACGTGGTGCACCAGCAGCTGCCCATCCTGGTCGTGCTGGATGCCAGCGCCAGCATGACGACCGGCATGCCCGGCAAGTTCGCGCTGGCCCAGCAGCTCGCCGCCGCCCTGGCCTACGCGGGGCTGTCGGGCGGCGACAGCGTGCAGGCCGTGACCTTCGGCACGGACATCCACACCAGCGGGCGGATGCAGGGCGTGAACCGCAGCGCGGAACTCCTCGGCTTCCTGGGACGGGCCCGGCCGGGCGGGAACATCACCCTGCACGACGCCCTGCGGCATGCGGCGGCCTCGGCTCCGCGCGGGGCGCTGGTCGTGCTGGTCAGCGATTTCCTGGCCGATACGGATCTGCAGGGCATCGCCCACGCGCACAGCCGCGCCCAGGAGGTGCTGGCCGTGCAGGTGCTCGCCCCGGATGAACTCGACCCCGCGCCGCTGGGGAGGGGGCTGACCCGCCTGGAGGAACCCGAGGGCCACGCCAGCGTGAGCGTCGTGCTGGACGACGCCTCGCTCGGCGCGTACCGCCGCGCCCTGGAGGACTGGAACGCCGCCCTGCGCGGCCAGCTCGCGCGCCACGGGGGCCGGCTGGTGCAGGTGCGTTCCGATCAGGCGGTGCAGCACCTGATCCTGCGCGACTTCCTGGCCCGGGGAATCATCCGGTGAGGGGCCGGTCTGAGGAGGCGCGGCCGTGACCCTCGCCCAGCCGGGATGGCTGCTGCTGGCGCTGCTGCTGGGCGTGCTGGTGTACTTCCACCGTCAGCGCCGCGCCGCCCGCGCCGCCGAGGTCGGGAACCTGCACCTGTGGCGGCGGCTGGCGCTGGAGTCGTCGTCCCGTGCCCGCCCCCGTGTCCGCGTGACCGCCGCGCTGCTGCTCCAGGGAGCGGCCCTGCTGCTCGTGGCGCTGGCGCTGGCCCGGCCCGGTTCACCCACACCGGCCCGCAGCGGTGAGGTCGTTGTCGTGATCGACGCCGGGCGCGCCATGCAGGCCACCGACGTCGGCCCTGACCGCTTCCGCGCCGCGACCCGCGCCGCCGCCCGTGACCTGGGGGGGCAGAGCACGGTGCTCCTCGTGGCGGACGTGCCCCGCCCACTGGCGGTGCAGCGGGCCGACGTGGCGGGCATCCGTGCCGCCCTCGACGCGGCGCAGGCCAGCGACGGCCAGCCGGACTGGACGGCGGCTGCGCGGCAGCTCCGGGCCGTGACCGGGTCGAACAGCGTGCCCGTCATCGTCTACACCTCGCCCGGCGAGCGGGGCCGCGCCGTGCAGGCCCTGGCCGGTCTGAATCCCGATGTCCGCACCGTCGGTACCCGTGCGGCGAACGCGGCGATCTTGGCCCTGACCGTCTTGCCCGGCACGGCGGGGGCACCGTGGACGGTCTCCGGCCGTGTGCGCCAGTCCGGGCCACCCGGAACGCGCCGCGTCACCGTGGCGCTGGACGACGTGTCCCTTGCGGTGCGGACACTGGATCTCGCCCAGGACGGCGACTCGACCTTCAGCGTGCGCTTCACTCCCGGCACCGGCGGGGTGCTCACGGCCCGTCTGGACGCCGCCGATGTCCTCGCCGCCGACGACATGGCGCAGGTCGTCCTGCGCCCCACGCCCACCCCCCTGCGCGTCACACTGGTCGGCCCGGCCACCGCGTCCGATGATCCCCTGCGCCGCGTGCTGGCGGCCCAGCCCGGCGCGGTGGTCACGTCGGCGCGGACGCTCCCGGCCGCCGGCACCGCTGACCTGCTCGTCGTGACCGGATCGGCCCCGGCGAATCTGCCCGACGACGTGGCCCCAGTCAGCGTGTGGCTGCCGACAGCGGGCACGTCCACCTCGCCGGACGCCGTACTCGGGTGGGCGGCGGGTGATCCCCTGGGCAGCGGCGTGGCGTGGAGTGACCTGGGCCGCGTGTCCCGCGTGACCGTGCCGGCATGGACGGGCGCGTCCGCGCTGCTGACCGGCACGGCTGGCCCCCTGATCGAGGTGCGGCGCACACCGGGTCACACCGCCGTGCGGATCGCGCTGTCTGCGGCGTCCGGCGGCTGGACGGACTCGCCTGCGTTCCCGGTGCTGTTCGCCCGCCTCGCGGCCCTGGCGCGGCCGGAGGCCGGGGTTCAGGTCGTGCCGCCCTGCGGGGTAGGCCTGCCGTGTGCCCTGCCGGCGGGCGCTGATCTCCAGTTCCCGGACGGGACGGTGCGGCGCGGGGTGGGGGAGAGCTTCGTTCCGTGGAAGGCGGGCCTCTACCGCGTCGGCGGTCAGCCCCTCGCCGTGACTCGGCTGGCGGGTGACGACGCCGACCTGCGGGCGACCGACACCACCTCTGCCTCGCCCGCGCCGACCGCTGGCCCCGACTGGAGATCGTGGCTCGGGGCGGCGTGGCGCGGCCTGCTGCTGCTGGCGCTGCTGGCGGTGCTGGCGGAACTCGCCGTGCTGCTGCGCGGCGAACCGGCCCTGCGCCGCCGCCGCTGGGCCGGACTGACCCCGCCGCAGCGCCGCATGCTGGTGCTGCACGCTGCCAGCGCCGTCCTGCTGCTGCTGGCCGTGCTGGACGTGAAGCTGCCCGGCCCGGCCACGCCGCCGCGCCCGGTCGCCGTGACCCCGGCCGACAGCCCTGATCTGGCCGCCGCACTGGAGGTCGCTGCCGCACGGATGCCTGCGGGCACGCCCGCACAGCTGCGCGTGCCCGGTGACCCGTGGACGGCCTCGGCCCGCGTGCCGGAGGTGGTGGCGCGGCTGCGGCAGCAGGGGGTGGCGGTACAGATCGCGCCCGCTGCCGCGCCGCCGCCCCTGACCATCACCGCCTTCGACACGCCCGGCGCCGCCCAGCCCGGACAGGCGTTCGCGGCCCAGCTCGTCCTGACGGCCCGCGAGGCCGGCACCGTGCGCCTGCGGCTTCGGCGGGGCCAGACGCCACTGCTCGACGGGCCGGTGGCCGTGCAGGCCGGGCTGAACCGACTGGCCCTGCCGCTGCGCGAGGCTGTCCCAGGACTGGCGGGCTACACCCTGAACGCGACCATGGACGGGCAGCCGCCCGTGCAGGCGGTCAGCGCCACCCGCATCGGAGAGCCGCGTCCCGTGCTGATCATCGGGGCCGCCGGGGCCGCGCGGGACGCCCTGGCGCGTGCCCTGGCGGTGCAGGGGCTGGCCTCGCGGGCGGTCACGCCGGACCGGCTGAGCGCTGCCGACGTGCAGGCGTCGGCCCGGACCGTGCTGCTCGACACGCCCGCTGGCGCCCTCCCTCCACCGCTGCGGGCCGCACTGACCGGGCGCGTGGAGGCCGGGGGGCACGTGCTGATCGCCGGAGCGGCGCAGGCCTTCGGGCCGGGCGGGTATGTCGGCACCAGCCTGGAGGGGCTGTCGCCGCTGTCGGGCCGCGTGCCGCGCGACCTGCCCCGGCTGGCACTGGCCCTGGTGCTCGACAAGTCCGGCTCCATGAACGAGACCGTGGGCGGCGGCGTCACCAAGCTCGACCTGATCAAATCCGCCGCGCTGAACTCGGCGCTGCTGCTGTCCCCACAGAGCGAGGTTACCGTGATCGCCTTCGATTCCTCACCGAAGATCGCCGTGCCGCTGACCCGCGCCACCGACACGGCCGTGATCCGCGCCCAGATCAGCCGGATCGAGGCCGAGGGCGGCACGGTTGTGAAACGTGCTCTGGACGCGGCCCTGAAGGAGCTCCAGAAGTCCGGGGCGTCCCGCAAGCACCTGATCCTGCTCACCGACGGCGTGGACGGCGGCATCTTCAGCCCGGACGAGTACCGCCGGCAGATCCGCCGGATGCGGGCCACCGGCATCACCCTGAGCACCGTCAGCGTGGGCAGCGGCATGCATGTCCCCCTGATGCGCAGCATGGCCGGGTGGGGCGAGGGCCGGTTTGCCCAGGCGCAGGACTGGCGTGACGTGCCCAGCCTGATGGCGCGCGACACCCTGAACCTGGGCGAGAGCGC
Organism: Deinococcus sp. AB2017081; assembly: GCF_034440735.1. Lineage (NCBI taxonomy): Bacteria > Thermotogati > Deinococcota > Deinococci > Deinococcales > Deinococcaceae > Deinococcus > Deinococcus sp. AB2017081. The sequence continues at coordinate 1,978,482 of NZ_CP140098.1, forward strand.
GGTGAGGACCGGCGCATTCGCGGCGCAGTGGCCCGCCGGCCCGTCCTTCACCGCCGGTCAGTACACCCGCACCACCCTGAAACCGGGCGCGACCCCGCTGGGCGTGGTCGGCAGTGGCCCGGACGCCGATCCGCTGGCTGCCACGTGGCGGGTCGGTCTGGGGAGCGTCACGGCACTCGCACTCCACCCCACCGCCGCCGGGAGTGGGGTGGGGGCATGGCGTGACTTTCCGGCGCGGCTGGCTCCCCTGATCCGCGGCACGCCGCTGCCGGGTGTGGAGGCTGCCCGGGTGACCGTGACCCGGGACGGAGCGGATCTGGTCGTGACCGCACCCACGTCCCGGGTGACGCTCGACACACCGGTCGGGGCGTGGCCGGTGGCCCTCCAGGGGTCTGCGGGGCGCACGTACACTGCCCGCCTGTACGCGCCCCCGCCCGGTGGATACAGTGCGCCGGACGCGGCGGCGGGGCTGCCCACCGTGACCCGCGACGTGGCGTCCCTGGGGCTGACGGGCCCGCCGTCCGGGGGGCGGGGGGCTCCGGGCTGGGCGCTCCGCTCCGCGTGGCCGGTGCTGGCGATCCTGGCCGTGCTGGCGTTCCTGACCGGTCTGGCGCTGCGGTACCTGCCGGCCCTCGGGGAATCCACCGCTACGCGGGCCTGAGGACGACCTGAACCGTCCCGTACGCCAGGTGAGGGATCCGGAGGCACCGGCTGCGGGCGCCGCCATGGAGACGGGGCAATGCAAAGGCCGTGGCACACGGCAGCGGGGCTCACCCAGACGGCACCCTTTTCCAACCTTCATGTGTTTGAATGGTGACGGTCAGAAAATCAGGTTGTCACCGCGCTTTGCATCACCACCTTTTCAGTGGGAGGCCCGCATGAACGTCACGCTCCAGGTGAACGGCAAGTCCTACACACGCGACGTGGAGCCCAGAACGCTCCTCGTCCACTTTCTCCGCGAGGAGCTCGCCCTGACCGGCACCCACGTCGGCTGTGACACCAGCCAGTGCGGGGCCTGCACGGTGCATGTCAACGGCGACGCGGTCAAGAGCTGCACCGTGCTGGCCGTCCAGGCCGACGGCATGGAGGTCACGACCATCGAGGGTCTGGGCACGGTCGGTGACCTGCACCCCCTCCAGACCGGCTTCTGGGAGGAGCACGGCCTGCAGTGCGGCTTCTGTACGCCCGGCATGATCATGGCCTCGGCCGAGCTGCTCAGGCACAACCCCGATCCCAGTGAGGACGTGATCCGTCATCACCTGGAAGGCAACTACTGCCGCTGCACCGGGTACCACAACATCGTCAGGGCTGTCCAGCACGCGGCCAGCGCCATGCAGGCCGGCGCCAAAGCGCCCGGTCAGGCCGCCGACGACTGACGCGGGTGCCGGGCACTGAGCGGGGAGCTCAGCGCTCAGTCCTCAGGTTCGACCCTACCGCCCAGAGCCCAGAGCTCATGGCCATCCCCACGGAGGCACCACCCCATGACGGACTCCAGAAGCGAGAAGTACTTCGGGCAGGCCCTGAAGCGCAAGGAAGATCCGCGCTTCATCACCGGCACCGGCAACTACACCGACGATGTCGTCATTCCCGGCACGCTGCACGCCGCGATGGTGCGCAGTCCCTACCCCCACGCGAAGCTCGGCGCGATCAACACGGAGTCCGTGAAGGACATGCCCGGCGTGGTGCGGGTTCTCACCGGCCAGGACGTCAAGGACGCCGGGCTGGGGAGCATTCCGGTCGGCTGGCTGCTGCCGGAACTCAAGACGCCGGCCCACCCCGCCATCGCGCTGGACGAGGCCAACCACGTGGGTGACATCGTCGCGGTCGTGATCGCGGAGACCCGTGCCCAGGCCGAGGACGCCGCCGCGGCGCTGGAAGTGGACTACGAAGCGCTCCCGGCCGTGTCAAGCGCCTCCGCGGCCCTCAAGGACGGTGCGGCCCTGGTGCACGACGACGTGCCCGGCAACGTCGCCTTCCACTGGGAGATCGGGGACGAGGCCGCCACCAACGAGGCCTTCGGCGCCGCGCCGCGTAAGGTCAGTGTCAAGCTCAAGAACCACCGGCTGGTCGCCAACCCCATCGAGCCGCGCAGCAGCCTGGCCCAGTTCACCCCCGCCAGCGGTGAATATCTGCTGTACACGACCTCGCAGAATCCGCACATCCACCGCCTGATCCTCGCGGCCTTCGTGATGAGCATCCCCGAGCACAAGCTGCGCGTGATCTCGCCGGACGTGGGCGGGGGCTTCGGCACCAAGATCTTCCAGTACCAGGAAGAGGTCATCGTGCTGCTCGCCACGCGCCTGCTGGGCCGCCCCGTGAAGTGGACGGCGCGCCGCAGCGAGGCCTTCGTCAGCGACGCGCAGGGCCGCGACCACGAGACCGTCGCGCAGCTCGCCGTCAGTGACGACGGCAAGATCCTGGGCTTCCGCGTGAACACCCTGGCGAACCTGGGCGCGTACCAGACGCTGTTCGCCCCGGCCGTGCCCACGTACCTGTACGGCACCCTGCTGAACGGGGTGTACAAGATCCCCGCCATCCACGCCAAGGTCACGGGCGTCATGACCAACACCGTGCCCGTCGACGCGTACCGCGGGGCCGGCCGCCCCGAGGCCACGTACCTGATCGAGCGCATCGTGGACATGGCCGCCCACGAACTGAACATGGATCCGGCCGAATTCCGCCGCAAGAACTTCATCCAGGAAGACGAATTCCCGTACCAGACCCCGGTCGCGCTGGTGTACGACTCCGGCAACTACGAGCCGGCGCTGGACAAGGCCATGGGCATGATGAACTACCCCGCCCTGCGCGAGGAACAGGCCCGGATGAAGGGGTCGAACAAGATCCTGGGCGTGGGCCTGATCTCCTTCCTGGAGGCCTGCGGTCTGGCCCCCTCGGCCCTCGTGGGGCAGCTCGGGGCCCAGGCCGGGCAGTGGGAATCGAGCCTGGTGCGTGTGCACCCCACCGGCAAGGTCGAGCTCTTCACCGGCAGCCACAGCCACGGCCAGGGCCACGAGACGGCGTTCCCGCAGATCGCCGCCGACGAACTCCAGATTCCCATCGAGGACATCGACCTGATCCACGGCGACACCGGCCGCATGCCCTACGGCTGGGGTACCTACGGCAGCCGCTCGGCCGCAGTGGGCGGCTCGGCCCTGAAGATGGCCCTGGGCAAGATCACCACCAAGATGAAGAAGATCGCCGCGCACCTGCTGGAAGCCAGCGTGGACGACGTCGAGCACGAGGGCGGTGTGTTCCGCATCAAGGGCGCGCCCGAGAAGAGCAAGACCTTCTTCGACATCGCCCTGATGGCCCACCTCGCCCACAACTATCCCGAGGATCTGGAGCCGGGCCTGGAAGCCACCGCGTTCTACGACCCCAAGAACTTCGTGTATCCCTTCGGCACGCACATCGCTGTGGTCGAGATCGACACCGATACCGGCCACGTGAAGCTGCGCAACTACGGCTGCGTGGACGACTGCGGGCCCCTGATCAATCCCCTGATTGCCGAGGGACAGGTGCACGGTGGGATCGCCCAGGGCATGGGGCAGGCGCTGCTGGAAGATGCCGCCTACGACGACGAGGGCAACTTCCTGGCCGGCACGTACATGGAATACGCCATGCCCCGCGCCGACGACGTGCCAAGCTTCCAGATCGGGCACACCGTCACCCCCAGCCCGCACAACCCCCTGGGAGTGAAGGGGATCGGCGAGGCCGGCACCATTGCCAGCACCGCTGCCGTCGCCAGCGCCGTCATGGACGCCCTGTGGCATGAGTGCGGGATCGCCCATCTGGACATGCCCTACACCGCCGAGAAGGTCTGGAAGGCCATCCGTGACGCGCGGGGCGCCCAGCCGCAGGCTGCCGACGACTGAAGCACCTCTGAGCGCTGGGCTCGGCGCAACAGCACGTCCCCCAGCCCGGCGCTCACGGCCCTATCCCGGAGGGATCCATGTACCCAGCCAATTTCGACTACCAGAAAGCCGAGAGCGTCGATCAGGCGTTGCAGGCCCTTGCCGCCAATCCCGACCTGAAGATCATCGCCGGGGGGCACTCGCTGCTGCCCGCCATGAAACTGCGTCTGGCCCAGCCACCCGCGCTGCTCGACGTGTGGGGCATCCAGGAAATGAAGGGGATCACGCGCGACGGTGACATGTTCGTCGTCGGGGCCATGACCACCCACGCCGACATCCTGCGCAGCGAACTGCCCCTGTTCCCCGAGGTCGCCGGGTGGGTCGGTGACCCCATGGTGCGCAACCGGGGCACCATCGGCGGATCGCTGGCGCATGCCGACCCCAGCGCCGACTACCCCGCCGCTGCCCTGGCCCTGGGCGTGGAGTTCGTCATCCGTGGTCTGGGCGGTGAACGTACCGTCCACGCCGACGACATGTTCCAGGGCATGTTCGAGAGCGCCGTGCAGCCGGGTGAACTCCTGACCCACATCCGTATTCCGGCGACGATCCAGGCCTCGGCCTACGAGAAGTTCCGCCACCCGGCCAGCCATTACGCCGTCGTCGGTGTCGCGGTTGCGCGGCATGCCGACGGGGAAGTCCGCGCGGCGTACACCGGGGCCGCCGAGCGCGCCCACCGCCTGACGAAGCTGGAAGAGGCCGTCCGCAACGGCAACACCGCGCCGACCGGACTGGTTGAGGCCAGCGACCTGCTGGGTGACCGCTTCGCCAGCGCCGACTACCGCGCCCATCTGGTCGATGTGCTCTCGGCGCGGGCGGTGGGGCGCCTGGGCTGACCGACTGCTGTTCCCATGCCCCCGGCTCCGGTCGGGGGTTTTCGCTTGCTGGGCTGGGCAGAACTGCTGCTACTGGATCAGCCCGGCAATGCCGTTGATGGTCGCGGCGATGATGACGGTACCGAAGATGAACGAGAGCAGCGCGTGGCCCAGCAGCAGGCGGCGCATGTTCCGTGTGTTCAGATCGGTGTCGCTGACCTGATACGTCATGCCGATCGTGACTGCCAGATACGCGAAATCCCAGTACGTCGGTTCGTCGAGTTCGCCGGCGCCGTGGGCGAAGCGCACGCCCCGGCCATCACGGTAGTACCGGCGGGCGTAGTGCAGCGTGTATTCCGTCTGTACCAGCAGCCACGAGGCCGCGACGGTCGCGACCGCCAGTCCGGTCAGCAGGATCTCGGCCGTTCCGGTCGTCCGGTGTGCGTCCGAGAGCAGGAAACCCACGCCCACCAGACTCACGACGGCGGCCGTCAGGGTCACCGAGCCGGCCACGGCGCGCGAGTCGTCCTCGCGCCGGGCCAGCTCCCGTGTGCGGGCCGGGCCCGCCCGCATCATCATGGGCCACAGCTGGGCCATCAGGGTGATGCAGAACGTGATCCAGCCGATCACCAGGCGGGCATCCAGAAACCACTCGCGGGGAGTGAGCAGCCCGGCAGCAAGGCCGGCCGCGACCCCCACGAGCAGCCGGAGCAGGGCGTGGGGTCTGGTGGCTGACCGGGTCATGCCTGAGAGTAGCTGTTCCGGGCGCAGCTGCCCGGTGTCCGCAGGTTCCGCCTATTCCGCCCCTGCTCCACGCACCGCCGCCTCGATCTCCTTGATGCCCGGCTGCCGCGACAGGATGCGCTCGGCAATCGCCCGTGTCTTGGCGCCCTGCCCGGTGCGGTTCCACGCGAGCAGGGCTCCCTGCCGGTACCAGTGGTACTGCAGGGGCACCCCGATATCCACGGCGCGGTCAAAGGCCTGGGCCGCCGACTCGTTGTCCCCCAGGGCCAGCCGCGCCTGTCCCAGCCCCCACCAGTCGAAGGCGGTGGCAGTGCCCTTGCCGGTGCGGGCCGTCATCTCGTCGCGCAGGCGTGTCCAGTTGGCCCGCTCGTCCCAGTCGCGGCCCAGGATGGCCTTCACGTCGGCTTCCCGAGCGGCGGGGTACGCCACCAGATATTCACCGTTGTAATAGTCCCACAGCTCCGTGAAGCGCCCCGTGTTCAGCGTGAGTTTCGGCCCCAGCAGCGAATCGCTCGCCGTAAACGAATCCGCCGTATAGGCGTACACCGTCCGGAAATGCGAGGTGTTGTCGTTCACCTTCAGCCGCTGCTGCACCACCACCGGCAGCTTCGCGGCGATCAGCGACCGCAGCAGGGCCGGCGTTCCCGCGTAACGGATCTGGGTCTTCAGTCCCTTCTCTTCCAGATACGCGGCGAGCTCCTGCGTCGAGACCTCGACATCACGGGAATCGTCCTTCAGGGCCTTCGCTGCCTGGGCCTGGGTCACGACCGTGCCGTGGTAGCCCAGGATGACCTTCGCCGTCACCGGGCCACAGTTGTTGAAGCCCTGGGCCTCGTACCCCACGCCGCTCAGGCTCAACCGGGCAGGCAGCGCCGCCTGTGCCTGAGACGTACACGCGGCCAGTGCCGGTATCACCAGAAGGGCTGTAAGGGACAGGGCACGGTTCATACGGTTCAGTGTGGAGTGATCGAGGCAAAACCGCCTTCAGCACGACTGAATCAACTCCCGGCCATGCCTTTACCCGCTTCCCAGATTGAATGACCGGCTGCACTTCTCACAGAGAGGGAACTGGAGGTCTATCTGGATTCAGCAGGCCCTGTCTTGCCGTCCCAGTACGAGGTTTCGCGAGTCTCAATGGTATTTCCTGAAAGAGCCGTGGGAATCAATCTGGTATGTCGAAACACCCAGTTGCCCCTGGCGTCGAAGTGTTGTTCGGTTCTGATGTTCACGAGGGGGCTGAACATCTGGCTGTTGCCAGAGCGGTCGATCACGATCAACGCCCAGTGCGTCTGGGCTGGGAACTGCTCGAGTCCGGCATTCCAGGCCCTGCCCACACCGATCCGGTTCCCGATCCAGTAGGTGGTGCTGGAGTGCATCAACCGGTCGTCGTGCCGGGTCGATGCCGTCAGCACCCGGCCGCGCGAGTCGCAGGTCTGGACGGTCACGGAGGTGTACTGACCACGGGGGTTGACGTGCCGGGTCACGCTCCGGACGGCGCAGCGGCCCTGATAGGACGCCGTCTCGACGGATCGGGTGGGTTCCTGGTCATCGGTGACCGACAGGGTGAACGTGTCGCTGGAGCCCGCCAGCGCGAAGCGTTGGTGCCACGTGCGGACGCTCACCTCGCCGTTCCGTTTTCGGTAGGTAGAGGTCGTGGTCTCGGTCGCGGAACGACCATCGCGCACGACCTCCGTCACGGTGCGGTGCGTGCTGACCCCCAGGTCTGCATGTCCACCCTCCTGTGTCTGCACGCTGACCATCCGCCGGACGGGGCCGGTGAAGTCGAGCCGCGCCTCCAGCGGCGTGGCAGGCGAGGGCAGCGGGGCCGAGGCGTCCCACACGACCGCCCCCACGATGCCGACGGCCAGGAGTCCGGTGGCGACGACGCGGCGCACCTCCCCAGCCTGCCATGCCGGGCGGGGCCGAGGCGGCGCAGGTCAGCGGATAGGGCGCGTGGGGCTTGCGTAAGTCTTTTCGCTCTCGGTTCGTGTGACCCCAGGCGCGTAAACTCTTCAGGTGACTGTCGCCGCGCCCAACCTGTCGAAACTGCTGCCCACTGCTCCGCCCGGAAACCTGCTGCTGCTCCCGCAGGTGGCGCGGGCGGCGCTGTTCGCGGCGTTTCCGGGGCCGGCGGTGCTGCTGACCACCGCAGATCGCCTCGGCGCGTACGCCACGGCGGGCGTGCTGGGCTCTCCCGTGACCGTGAATCCCGGCCTGCGCGACTGGGACGCCCGACACGACCACGTGGTGCTGGACGTGAACACGGCGCTGGACCTGTTCCCGGCCAGGCCGGAGGATCACGCCCTGAACCTGCGCGTGGGAAGCAGCTACCCGCGCGAGGCGCTGCTGGAACGCCTGGAACGCCTGGGCTACGAGCGTGGGGAAGAACCCGGTTACGAGCTGCGCGGCGACACGCTGGAACTGCGTCTGGAACCGGGCGCGGGCCTGCCCGCCGAAGCTGAGCAGGGCCTGTGGGTGCGCGCCGAGTTCTTCGGCGACGACCTGGATACCCTGCGCCTGCTGGCCCCGGGCGAGCTGACCGGCGAGAAGGCGCAGTTTTTCATCCTGGAGCCCACGCCCGAGTACCTGACGGAGGTGAAGTGGGACGCCACGCGCCTGGAGCTGCTGCCGGGCCGCGTGTTTCTGGACTCGCCGGAGTTCTACGCGAGTAGCCTGGGCATCCTGACGGACACGCTGTGGCCGAAACTGGCCGGGCGGGAGGTGACGAGCTTCGGCCGCGCGCCGCTCGACCTGCCCACGCTGGACACCGGGCTGACCACGCTGCCGTTCTACCGCGCCCGCCTGAACGACCTGGAACGCGACGTAAACGAGTGGAGCGAGGCCGGGTACCGCGTGCTGATCCTCGTGCGGCACGACCGCACCGCCGCGTATCTGGCGGACAAGCTGCTGAACACCCCGGACATCCCGTGGCTGAAGTTCGCGCGCATCGAGGAGGGCCGCGTGGGCTTCCTGCGCGCCGGCGGCGAGGGCGGCTTCGCCATTCCCGAGGCGCGCACGGTCGTCCTGACCGAGGACCTGATCTATGGCTTCCAGGGCGGCAGCGCCCTGCGCGGCAAGCGGCTGGGCGGCAAACCCGTCACGGACGCACTGGGCCTGCACGTCGGCGACTACCTGATCCACCCGGAGCACGGCATCGGGCAGTTCCTGGGTCTGGAGACCCTGACGGTGCTGGGTGTGACCCGCGACTACCTGGATCTGGAATACCGCGGTGGAGCGCACCTGCGCGTGCCCATCGAGCAGCTGCCGGTGCTGCGCCGCCACCCCGGCACGACCGACGACCCCCCGGTGCTGAGCAGTTTCGACAAGAAGGACTGGGCGAAGGCGAAGGACAAGGCGCGCAAGAACGCCGAGGAGGTCGCCGGGAAGCTCCTCGTGCAGTACGCGGCGCGGCAGGTCACGCCGGGCAACGCCTTCCCGCCGCAGCCCGAGTGGGACGAGCAGATCGCGCGGAACTTCAGCTTCGACCTCACCGCCGATCAGGTCGTGGCGCTCAAGGACACCATGCGCGACTTGGAGAAGGCGAACCCCGCCGACCGCCTGATCTCCGGCGACGTGGGCTTCGGCAAGACCGAGGTCGCCCTGCGCGCCGCGCACCGCGTGGTCGGGCACGGCCGGCAGGTCGCCATCCTCGTGCCGACCACGCTGCTGGCCGAGCAGCACACCTCTACCTTCGTCGAGCGCTTCAAGGGCCTGCCCGTGCGCGTCGAGGGCCTGTCGCGCTTCACGAGCCCACAGCAGTCCCGGCAGATCCTGGCCGACCTGAGGGCCGGGAAGGTGGACATCCTGATCGGCACGCACCGCCTGCTGTCGGGCGACATCGAGTTCAAGGATCTGGGCCTGATCATCGTGGACGAGGAACACCGCTTCGGCGTGTCGCAGAAGGAGAAACTGCGCGCCCTGCGCGGCCTGCCGCCCGTCACCAAGGAAGGGAAGATCGAGATTCCCGAGGGCATCAAGGCGGTGGATACCCTCGCCCTGTCCGCCACGCCCATCCCTCGCACGCTGTACATGAGCATGGTCGGCCTGCGCGACATGAGCAGTATCCAGACGCCGCCGAAGGGCCGCCGCCCCATCCAGACGGTGCTCACGCCCTTCGACCCGATCACGGTGCGCGACGCCATCGTCTCGGAGATCGAGCGCGGCGGGAAGGTCTTCTACATCCACGACCGCATCGCGTCCATCGCCGCCCGCAGCCTGTACCTCCGCACCCTCGTGCCCGAGGCGCGCATCGGCGTGGCGCACGGCCGCATGAACGAGGAGGAACTCGAGGAGATCATGCTCGGCTTCGAGCAGGGGGCCTTCGACGTGCTGCTCTCCACCACCATCGTCGAGACGGGCCTCGACATCCCCGAGGCGAACACCATCCTGATCGAACGCGCCGACCGCCTGGGCCTCGCGCAGCTCTACCAGCTCCGCGGGCGCGTCGGCCGGCGCAGCGTCAGCGCGTACGCGTACCTGTTCTATCCGCCGCGCCTCACGGAGAACGCCCAGCGCCGCCTGTGGGCCATCGCCGATCTGCAGGACCTGGGAAGCGGGCACCTGCTCGCCGAGAAGGACATGGAGATCCGCGGCGTCGGCAACATCCTCGGCGAGGAGCAGCACGGGCACGTGCAGGCCGTGTCCATCGACGTCTACACCGAGATGCTCGCCGAGGCCGTCGCCCGCCTGAAAGGCGAGAAGATCGAGGCCCCGGTCAACATCAGCATCGACCTGCCCGTCAACGCCCGCCTCAGCCCCGAGTACTTCACCGGCGAAGGCGGGCAGCCCGACGAGGACGCCCGCATCGCCACGTACGGCCGCCTCAGCGACAGCCGCACCCTCCAGGCCATCTCCCGCGTGGAACGCGACCTGCGCAAGAAGTACGGCCCGCCCACCCCGGACGTGCAGAACTTCATCGACCTCGCCAAACTCCGGCTCACCGCCGCCGCCAAACGCGTCCTTACCATCGGCGGCACCATGACCGAACTCCAGATCACCTTCGCGTACAAGACCCTGGACTACGACGCCGCCGGCCTCAAGCGCTTCCCGCACAAGACCGAGGTGCAGACCTTCCCGCCCAGCGTGAAGATCGAGAAGCGGGGGATCAAGCCGGATGACTACGCGCGGACGTTGATCGAGCTGCTGGGGTATTTCGGGTGACGCTTGGCATTGTCGTTCGACTGAGATTCTATAAGATGGCTTTAAGTTTTATTTTAGGTGCGATTTGACCGTTAATCAAGTCTATAATCCCATAGATTCCCTTCTTCAGCTTAAAATACATTTCGACTTCAACATCGATTAAATATACCGCTGAGTCTGATCCGACATAAATTTCTAGATCAAGGGCTGTGCCGAGAGGAAAGAGGGCAATACCTAATTTATCCTCAATACATTTAATCTCTTCTCGTGTGCTGATGCCAATGAGACAGTCAAATAAGACGGGGAATTTGCTCCCGCCAAACCTTTTGCCTTCAGTCAAGTTCGTGACGTATATAGCTAGGTCGAAGGAGTGATAGCCAATTCCAATCAGGCAATCTTGCGCTGCTTTTATTTCGGGCGCTTGCGCTCCGCTGAACTTAGAAAGGTGGTCGATCACCTCTTGAGGTACATCATCGTTCATCCCTGCTCCATGAATTTCGGACATTCTCTATCTTGAGCACGTTTCCGCACCGGATTTTCAGCTTGACATATTTAGAGGTTGTCGGGAGAGAAGCTATCGCGCAGTTGATCCGCTGTGCGGTGGGGACGGACAATTGCCGCATAGTAGTCGCATCCTCTGGAAACCCGCCACAATGTCCCCATGACCCGTCCTCTCGCCTCCCTCCTCCATGCTGAAGCGGTGCGCCGGGGCCTGCGCTCGGGCGACCCGCTGCCCGACGAGCGCGAACTGTTTGAACTCGTGCGCGACCTGCCGTATGCGCGGGCCAGCAGCCACGCTCCCGAGACCGTCATAGCCGAGTGGCGCGGCACGTGCTCGACCAAGCACGAACTGCTGGCGGCGCTGTACGCGGAACTGGGCCTGCCCAGCACCATCTACGCCTGCACACAGGAAATCCGCCTGCCGGACGGTTCTGCGCCTGAACTGGCCGCGTGGAACGGCGAGCCGGTCATCGACGTTCACAATTACCTCGTGCTGCACGAACGCGGCGGCGACCGCCTGATCGACGCGACGTGGCCGCTGGCGGCGCGGGCGGCGGGCCTGCCGGCGAACGAGTGGGGCCACGACATGCAGATCGCCTGCACGCCCCTGGAGACGTGGGCGCTGAATCCCGGCGAGGACGTGGCAGCGTTCAAGGAAGCGAAACTGCGCGAACGCTATACGCCAGAGCAGCTGGAGCGGCGCGACGAGTTCATCCGCGCGGTGGGCCAGCTGTTCACGCGGGGGTGAGGCAGGCTGACTGAAGCACAACCGGATGGAGAGCACACCTACTTCCCGCCCAGCGCCCCCTTCCACCCCACCCGCGCCACCAGCACCTTTGCCCGCCGGGTCGCCTCGCGGTAGGCCGCCCCCGCCTGCCCCGGCACGCGCCCCAGCAGCCTCGCGTCCAGTTGCGCTCCGCTCAGGGCGGTCAGACCGGTCGGTTCCGCCGAATCCCCCGCCGCCTCGCCGCTGAACAGCCGGGCCAGCCCCTCGGCCAGCCAGCGCGGGAGACCCGGCGGCTGCGCGGTGTGAAAGCCCTCGTGGCGGATGGTTGAGGCCAGTAGGCCCCGCTCGGCCAGCGCTCCCAGCCGCTGCGTCGTGATGGTCTGCCCGCGCGTGCTGGCGGCGATACTGGCCGGTTCGCCGGTGACGCGGGCGAAGTCAGTGGCGCTGCTGGCAGCGGTGAGCTGCACCGGCCGGACACTCAGCCCCAGCGCCTTCAGGTCGGCCGTGGCCTGCGCCCACGTGCGGAACACCAGCCCCAGGTGGGCACGGTCACGGGGGTCGGTGTACGTCACGGTCAGGGTGCCGTGCGTGACGGTGACCGGGGCCGCGTGGGCAGACACGCCCAGCACCAGGGCAGCCGCCCACCGGCCCATGTGCATCAGCGGTCGCGCACCGTGAAGGTCGCGGCGGGGCCGTAGCCCTCCACGCCGGGGTCGTACATCAGGAAGGCGTGGGCAGGCAGGGCGGTGAAGGTGCCGGGCGTCTGGGCACGCAGCACGTAGGTCATGGTCTGGCGGCCGCTCAGGTAGTCGGCGTAGAGATCCACGCGGTCGTCCAGCAGGTCGCGGCCCGCATACCAGTAGTCCCAGGTGTCCCAGCCGTATTCGTCGCGTTCCTTCAGCCCGGCAATCGTCAGGCTGCGCTCGTCCAGCGCCTTCATGCCGGCGGGAATCGGGTCGCTGACCAGCACGTACCGCGCCGTCTGGTCGGGCTTCACGGTCAGCGTGACCAGGATCAGGTCGCCCACCGTGACCGGCTGGAGCTGTCCGCCCCGGAGCAGCGGCGTCCGGGCGTAGGTGTAGCGCTTCTCCTTCGCGTCCCACTGCGGCGTCAGGCGCTCGTAGGTGCGGCCCAGCGTGAGGCCCCGGTTCGTGATCGCGTTTAGCGTGGCGGGCTCAAGTGAGTACGTCAGCTGTCCCGAGTATGTGAGGCTGCCGGGAGCGCCCTTCAAGCGGATGGTGTGACTGCCGGCAGTGAGCAGGGACGTGGGGACGTCCACGGTGGTGGCGGCCTGCGCGCCGGTCTGCACGGTCCGGATGGTCTTGCCGTCCACGGTGACGCCCACGGATGCCGGTGTGCTGCTCCCCGTTCTCGGCAGACTCAGCGCGGCCACAATGACCGAGGTCGTGTCCTGCGTGCTCACCCAGCGCGGCCCCTGGCGGTTCTGGAGCAGCCACTGCGACACGCCGGGAATCAGCGGGCTCTGCGGTTCCAGGGTCGCCAATGCCTCCAGCGCCACAGCCGTGACCTGGATGCGGTTGTCGTCCCAGTACGACCACCAGTCGTCGGCCTGACGGCTGGAACCCCAGTACACCAGTCCGCCCCGCGTGGTGCCCTGGCGCGTGGCCTTCAGGCGGGTCAGGGTGTCCTGCGCCGCCTGCCGCTGCCCGGCCCGGTTCAGCGCCATGCTCAGCTGCGCGAGGCTGTACGGGGTGAGTTCCCTGCGCCGCGCGAAGGTCGACAGCTGCGCCACGTTCACGCGCCCGGCGTCGGCCAGCACGCGGTACGCGGTGGCGCGGTCGGCCTGCCGCTCGTCGGGGTCGGCCACGTGGGCGGACAGGTACTTCAGGCCGCGATCCAGCACCGCGTTGTCCACCGGGGCACCGACCTGCTTGGCCCGCAGCAGGCCGCCGGTCACGTAGGCGGTCATCTCCAGGGTGCTGTCGTCGTTCTGCCAGAAGTTCCAGCCGCCGTCGTCGTGCTGGAAGTCGGCCAGCCGCGCCAGCCCGCGCTCGGTGATCGCCCTGAGGTTCTGGCCGCCGTCCGGGAGCACCTCTGCCCCCAGTGCCTGCCGGGCCAGCAGCGCGGGCAGGAAACGGCTCATGGTCTGCTCGGTGCAGCCGTAGGGGTAGCCCACCAGGTAATCCAGCGCCGGGGCGACCGCCGACAGCAGCGACGGCGTGAGGTTCAGGTTCAGGCGGACGGTTCCGGCGGCGGCGTCACGCGGCACGGTGAAGGTCGTGGCCGTGCCCGCGCTGCCGGTCACGCTGCGGGTCTCGGCGTAGCCACGGGCCTTGACGGGCAGCGGAAGTTTCAGCGCGTCGCTGCCGCCGGGCGTGCGGGCGGTGAAGGTCAGGCTCGCGGTGCCGGGCTGCGTGGCGCGGATCACGCTGTCCACGCGGGCGCGGCCCCCCGCCTCTGTCCGGAAGGCGGTGCCAGTGGTTGTCAGGGCGTTGCCGCTCACCGCGCTCAGGCCGCTGACGGCCAGGGTGGCGCGGCCGGTCTGGGCCGTGCCCAGCGTGTTGTTCACCACGCCGGACACCGTCACCTGATCGCCGCGCACCAGGAAGGTCGGCAGGCTCAGGCGGGCGATCACGTCCTTCGTGACCAGCGTGGTCGCGGTGGCCTGTCCGAAGCGGGGGGCCGTCGTCTGGGCGCGGGCCGTCGTGACCCAGGTGGTCAGGTTGTCCGGGTACGTCACGTCCACCGTCGCCCGGCCCTGTGCGTCGGTCACGAGGTTTGGCACCCACAGCAGCGTGTCGCGGAAGTCCTGGCGCGGCGTGACCTCCGGCGACGAGGCGTCGGCGCGGTCGCCCTCCTTGCTCTGGGCAAACGCGGCCTCGGTCATGGGGGCGGCGGGGCGGGCGGCCTGGGGGCCGGTCTGCTCGAAGTAGAAGTCCACGCTGGATTGGGTGCCCACGGCATTGTCGCGCGGCGCGTCGTACACCTGCAGCATGGCGGGGCTGGTGTCGGGCCGCACCAGATAGATCGCCTGATCGACCACGCCCAGCGCCACGTCCGAGTCGACGCCCCGGCCCTGCGCGTCCGTGACCTGCACGTTCAGTTTGCCGGTCTGGCCGGGGGCGTAGCGCGGCCGGTCAGGGGTCACCTTCACGGTCAGGTCGGCCCCAACACGCGGCACCCGAACCCGCTTCTCGGCGGCGTGGAAACTGCCGTCGCCCAGCGAGGCCGCCGTCACGAAGGCGTTGGGGGTCATGTCGTCCGTGACCCGGAAGGAATAGCTCAGGGTCGCACCTTTCCCGCGCAGCACGGCCCACTGGCGCAGCTTCTGGCCCTCAATGGTCACCAGCACCGGAGCGCCCGGCGTGGGGTTGCCCACCAACACGGTCGCGGTGTCGCCGGGCTGGTAGGACTTGCGGTTCAGCGTCAGCGAGATCTCGCGGTAGTTCCAGCCCCAGTCGTCGCCGGGGCGGGTGATCCACACCCAGTTCTCGGTGGTGCTGGCGCGGCCCCGCGAGTCCTTCACGGTCGAGCGCACCACGTAGCCGCCGCTGCGCGGTGCCCGCAGGCTGGCGCGGCCCACCCCGGTCTGGCCGGTCGTGACCTGCTGCCGGGCGACCCGTTCCTCGCGGAACACCCACTTGCCGCGCACCTGCGAGTAGTCCTGGCGCACCAGATCCACTGTGACCGGAGCAGCGCGGCCCACCTGCCCCAGGTCGCGGGTGTCCAGCGACACGGCCACGCGGTCGCCGGGGGCGTACACGTAGCCGTCGGTCTCGGCCTGCACGTTCAGGGCGGCCGGGTACGCGATCACGCGCGCCCTGCCGCTCACGGCGCGGCGGGACTCGTCCTCGACCTCGGCCTCGATGCGGTAGCTGACGGGGCGGCCGTCCGCGTCTCTCTCCAGGGGCAGATCCAGCACCAGCTCGCCGTTCCTGTCCAGGCGGGCCTCCTCCTGCACCACCAGATCCGAGCCGTACTCGCTGCCCTGGTCATCGGGCGGCAGGGACTCGGTGTCGAAGCCCGGCGGGTAATACGGGGCGCGGGTCACGCTGTAGTTCACCCGCGCCCCGGACACGCGGCCACCGAACAGGTACGCGGCCCCGATCCGCACGCTGATCTTGTCGCCCTGCACGGCGGCGGGGCGCTGCGGCGTGACCGTGACCTGATACTCGGGTTTCTGGTACGCCTCGACCTGGAACGATCCGGCCACGCTCAGTTCCTCCGGGTCGTATTGGCCGGACGTGACCACGAAGCGGTAGCCCCCCACCCCCGCGCCCGCCGACAGGTCGAAGCCCGCGTGCAGGGTGCCGGCCGCGTCGGTGGTCATGGTCCTGCGGAAGATCTCCTCGTCGTTGTCGTTCAGCACCTTCACCGACATGGCCGTGTTCGCCAGCGGTGTCAGGTCACTGGCCGCCCGCAGCACCCCCTTGAACTCGACGTGGTGGCCGGGGCGGTACACCGGGCGATCCGTGTACACGTAGCCGCGCACCTTCGGGGCCGCGTAGCGGTTCCACGCCGAGCCCGTGATCGCCCAGTCGTTGCCCGAGCGGGCCAGGAACACCTGCTCGTCGTCCAGCGTGCCCTTCCAGCGCAGCAGGCCACTGGCATCGGCGGTGGCCGTGCCCTGGCCTGATGCCTGGCCCAGCGCCCAGATCTTCGCGGGGCGGGTCTGGCCGGTCTGGCGGTCGGCGGCGTACACCAGCGCCGAGTCGGCGTCGCGTTTCACGACCATGCCCAGGTTCGTCACGATCACCACGCGGCTCACCGCCCCGGCCCGCACGAGGTACACGCCGACCGGCACCCGCCCGAAGTTCAGGGCACCGCTGCGCGTCAGCCGGGCAGACGCGACCCGCACGGTGCCCGCACCCGCCGGCAGCACCGGGGCGTGCGGGTCTTTACTCGCCGCGAACAGGCCCTGCGGATCGAGCACCCGATCCAGCGTGAACAGCGTGCCTGCCGGGCCGTACGCCTCGACCTTCAGCGGCTCGCCCGCCGTGAAGCGCCCTCCGTAGATCGAGATGTCCTGCGCCGGGGCGACGTCGGCCAGCAGCAGGCCGCCCAGCAGGGCACCGGTCAGCCAGCGGGGATGGAGTCGGAATCGGGTCATAGCGGGGCTCCTTGGGTGGGACAGGTGGGGCAGGGGATGGACGTCACTGGATGATCTTCCAGCGGTACACGCCCAGGAAATTCGGATTGCTGGCCGACGGGTGGAAGGCGGTGTCCGGGTGCTTCATCAGCGTCTGCACCGACAGCAGGCGCACCTCGCCGCCCTCGGCGGGGGAGAGGCCGGTGTGGTACACGACCATGCCGCCGCCCAGGTACACGACCGAGTGGTACGAGGAGAGCTGCGGGCGCAGGAAGAACAGCACGTCCCCGCGCCGCGCCTGCGCCAGGTCGCGCGACACCAGCGTCATCGAGTCCCGCAGCAGGAACTG